>CAJQRU010000112.1 GCA_905612355.1 uncultured Gammaproteobacteria bacterium | reverse complement strand
AGCGACGGATTCAAAGAGACTCGTGGTGAGGCAGTACGTTTCGTGCCAATGCTTAGGGAGACAGTGTAATGAAAATCTTCCAAACGCTTTATCTCAGAGTGTTTGGCTGGGCGCAACATCGCCACGCCCCGCGCTACCTTGCGCTCCTAAGCTTCGCAGAATCATCGGTTTTTCCAATCCCCCCGGATGTGTTGCTTGCGCCCATGGTCCTGGCTCGGCCAAATAAAGCCTGGCGGTATGCCTTGCTAACGACTGTTGCATCGGTTTTTGGCGGCTGCCTTGGCTACGTCCTTGGCGTATTTTTATTTAGCACAGTGGGCGAGGCCGTTATCGAGTTCTATCACGCGCAAGCAGGATTCATAATGGCCCAACAGTGGTTTGGGCGATACGGCACTTGGGTAATTCTGATCGCTGGCTTTACACCGCTGCCCTATAAGTTGTTTACGATTTCGGCAGGGCTCGTGGGCATGCCCTTGTTTCCATTTGTTGTGGCTTCGGTGGTCGGTCGCGGGGCACGCTTCTTTCTGGTGGCGGGACTTATTTATTGGGGCGGCGCATCGCTTGAAATCTTTATAAGACGTTATGCGGACGGGATCGGATGGGGAATGGTCGTCTTGTTGGGCGTTATTTATTTTGCTGTGATTGCCTGATGGAAACAGGCTCACATTCGCGCTATGGGTGGGTCTTGATATTAGGGTGCCTCCTTGGTGCACACGGATGTTCAACGCCCGCAAGGGTGCCCATCGCCGACCTGACGACCGAGGCGTCCCGCCCCTCGGTCCGCACCGTCCAACCTGGTGAAACGCTGTATGTGCTGGCCTGGGAGGAGGGTATTGATTATCGCGTCATTGCGCGAGCGAATGGACTGAAACCACCTTACCGTGTAGTACCAGGCCAACGCATTCGCATGTCAAATCTGCGCGATCAGACTTATAGTGTCCCGCTTCCGAAAAAGGTAATCATTTCGACCGTGCCGACGAAATCTGTTAAAGGCACACGATTGAACTCTGACAAAGGCACCAAAGGAAGCAATGCCCCCCCGATCAATCGAGAAACAACTCAACGAAAGTGGCTATGGCCCGCGCAAGGTAAAGTCCTTCGCTCTTTTACCGCCCGTGATGGCAGTAATGGAATAGAAATCGGCGGGAAAGAAGGGGCGCTGATCCGAGCCAGCGCTAATGGCAAGGTGGTGTATGCGGGATCTGGGTTACGCGGTTACGGCAATCTCCTGATCTTAAAACACGACAATCATTTTTTGAGCGCTTATGCCCATAATCGACGGTTGTTAGTCAAAGAAAATGACACGATCCCCGCTGGGATGGAGATCGCAGAGATGGGAATGAAAGATACGGGTAGAGCGCGACTGCACTTCGAAATTCGAAAAAACGGCAAACCAGTTAATCCCCTTAACTATTTGCCCGTTCGCACTGGAGATTGACACGCTAACGGCTCAGTCGGATTCAATAATAATAGCGGCGGCGACCTTGCGCCCTTCACTGGCCAAGAGATTGTACGTGCGGCAAGCGGCGCGGGAGTTCATGAAGTCAATGGTTTTCCCACTCTTGATAAAAGATTGAAGTTCAAGCGCGCCCGGAAAATATTGATCGGGTCCAGTTCCCACCAGGTAGATTTCCGCTTTCGTCTCCAGAAGGACTTCCAGATCTGCTGAGCGTATATCGGTTGATCGCTTTGGTCGCCAGTGTGCAGTAACCACCTCCGGCGTGATTAAGAAACTTTCCTTGAGACGGGTTTTTCGAGTGTCAATATAATCATCGCAAACCGTAACAATGGCCTCAATATTATCGTCGCTGTCGAGTTGAAGTTGCACGGGGGTAGCCAAGAAGAACGTGACCCTTGGACACTAACACAAGTGGGCGGGGGGCAGAGAATGTGGGTGATTTCCGAGTGGCTGCGGATGGGATACACTGCGCCGCTCTCAACTGCAGATAGATGAATGATGACAACTGCCAGCACTGACCCCATTAATATCGGGCTCGTCGGACTCGGCACCGTTGGTGCGGGAACGGTCAGTGTGTTGCGCCGAAATCAGGTGGAAATTTCCCGCCGTGCGGGGCGAGAAATCCGCATTCGATCGGTAGCGGTTCGAGACCTCAAAGCATCGCGCGACTGCGCTGTTGACGACCTGACGCTGACTTCCAATCCCTTTGACGTGACCGATGATCCCGATATTTCCCTAGTTGTGGAATTGGTTGGGGGATGTGATATCGCAAAAGAGGTTGTCCTACGGTCGCTTCATCAGGGCAAGCATGTCGTAACAGCCAATAAAGCACTAATCGCTCTACACGGCAACGATATCTTTCAGGTAGCCCATGAACGGGGTTTAATGGTTGCATTTGAGGCTGCGGTTGCCGGTGGAATTTCGATCATTAAGGTTATTCGTGAAGGA
>CAJQRU010000111.1 GCA_905612355.1 uncultured Gammaproteobacteria bacterium | reverse complement strand
TGCTCTGTTTAACTCAGGCAATTGCTCATCGAATAGTGTCAGGTATATGTGAGGTCGGCAGCGCGCCCATACAGGACATGATTAAGTGTAGAGTTAAATGAATCACCAACTCTTTTGATGGCTTCTCACACTTCGTGGATTCCTCTCGCTTTAATACGCTCTGGCAACGCGCTGGTGCACGCAACAACAGCACGGCGGCCTTCGCCGTGCTCGTAGACTATTACAGCGAGCCACACCGACGTTATCACACCGCTCGCCACGTGAGAGACTGCCTTGAAATCTACGATTCGGCCGTCCCTATGCTGGGTAACAATGACGCAGTTGAGATGGCGTTATGGTTTCATGATGCGGTCTACATCATCGGCCAAACTGACAATGAATTGTCCAGTGCAGCGCTTTTTCGATCACTCAGCGAAGATCACCTACCGAGTGTTTTTAATGACCAGGTCGTACGGTTAATTATGGCAACGCGGCATAACCAAGCGCCCACCGCGGCGGATGAACAGTTCGCAACGGACGTGGATCTTGACGGATTAGCAAAGCCGTGGGATGCGTTTATCAACGATACTCAACTGCTCCGGCAAGAGAACAGCGCGACCGATGATAAAACTTTTCGTGGGAATGTACGCGGGTTCTTCGAGCGTTTACTGGCGCGTCCCCGCATCTATGCCACTGCGTACTTTGAAGTAAAGTCAGAAGTCATTGCTCGCGGCAACATCGAACGATTGCTTGCGGAGTTAGATTCGTTACCGCTGGGGCCGTAACACAAAACAGGATTAAACAGCTCTGCCGAATGCTGTTGTTTGTATCGTAACAGGCGTCAAACGCTGTCTATTAATTGGCGAGTCGAGATGTAATGTCGTGGCCTACGGGCAATGCGTAAAGTAGGTTAATCATTTCGCGTACCGGTGTCGTGATTTCGCTCGACCCGGCGGTGGTCAGATCCATAACACCACCGTCGTGAGTTTCTCCGTGAAATCCAATGCAATGCCCGACTTCATGCGTCACCGTATCGACCTCGGCACCACATCCATTTCGTTCGTGACGGGTACTGATGCGCACAGTGCAACTGTAGATCATACCTGACGAGTCGAACCGGCGATCGGCTCGTCCACACCAATCGTCGGAATGATCGTAGCGCAAATCGATCTCAGCGTCGGTCTCGACAAAAATAAAATTAACTTCAGGCCATCGTCCGATCGCCCTGCGCCAGGCACCGCTGGTTGCACCCGACACGGTAATGGTCGTCGATGGCCAGCGGACAGTTTTCCCATTAAGCAAGGCCGCGTTGTGCTGATGGAGGTACTCGTAGTCTTTGCCAGGGGGATCACCCTCATCGCCAGAACGCGAACCTGAACTTGTCGCCCCACTTCCACAAGCGGCAACCCAAATCAGAACGAATGCCAGAATGATTCCCTCACCAAAGCGCTTAGCCATCTCCTAGATACTACCGTCTGGAATAATTCTCGGCATCCGGAAACCGCGAACACACAATCGCGTCGAACAGGTACGATTAAAATCCAATGTCTTGGACGACATTAATCTTACGTTTGTAATGTGGGCATATCACCTCGCACCTCTAATCCTTTCTATCGTGTCGCGCTCCAGACCGATAATCAGCTGACTGATAGATCATAAACCCAAGAGGTTTTGTGTGCATAATTACATCGAAACATCGAAACATCGAAACCATTGACCATGACCCGTTATTGCAACGCTCGTTTCATCAGCTATGAAGGACATGATCATGCCAATATGGCCGCAATACTGGACCCTTTAGCAATGTGTGGAGAAGCTGGTGTAGCTCGGCTCTTCTGGATACGCTCAACCCTCACCGACGAGGCCTAGGGAGAGTAATGCGTCAATCGACGATGGCAAAGGTTGACTCGAACCCTTACCCATACCGGGTGACTCATTGTTTAATTATTCGATTAACCATGGTGTTGGGTTTCGCTGTGATTAGCCTTATCTCGTTACCGCTCATCGCCGAGGAAGCGCCCACCCCCCAGCAACGCTACGATGAAGCGTTTCGAACGATGTACAAAGATGCAAGCAACCTCGACAAAACGTTTCATTTTGCCGAGTTAGCTATTCAGATCGGTGACATCGAAGGTGCCTTGGCGGCACTTGAGAGAATGTTGATCATTGATCCTGGCCTGCCCCAGATCAGGCTGCGCCTTGGTGCACTCTATTTTCAGATCAAGTCCTACGCGATGGCACAGACTTACCTGTCCGAAGTCATTAAACACCCTGAAGCACCCGCCGATGTTATTGCTGACGCAGAAACGATGCTTGTAAAGATCAATGCACTCACTTCCGCGCACCACCTCACCGGCACCCTGTTGAGTGGCATCCGTTACCAGAGCAATGCCAACAGTGGTCCTGGCAGCAACGAAATCTTACTATTCGGCAACACGGCCGTACTGGATGACCAGTACACGCAGCAGAGTGACTCCGATGGCTACCTCACCGGCCAGATCAGTCACGTCTATAACTTCGACCGGGATCCTGCCCTCAAACTCGAGACCACCCTGTCCCTCTACGCCAACCGACAAGACACGCAGAAACAGCTCAACACTCGGCTCTATGAACTGCAAAGTGGCTTGCACCTTGGCTTGGCACCCAAGCCAAGAGAGTCACTCGATATTCGCCCCTACCTCGTGGCGAACCGGCTGGCCCTTGACGGGATCGATACGTTCCGCAGTTTAGGCGGCGGTATCAGTGTGGGTTACCAATCCCAACAACGCGGT
Organism: uncultured Gammaproteobacteria bacterium; assembly: GCA_905612355.1. GTDB lineage: Bacteria > Pseudomonadota > Gammaproteobacteria > Arenicellales > UBA868 > UBA11791. The sequence continues at coordinate 64,204 of CAJQRU010000111.1, read as the reverse complement.
GACTGGCAATTCGCCGTCAGAATCGAGGATCGCGAGCACGACGGTAGTGGCCAGTCCGCGCTTGACGGCCTACGTAGCCGCATCGATCTTACCAGGCGTCTGTCCCTATCAGAGACAACGGCGGCCACGATTGGCATCAGCAGTTTTAATGAGCACACCAATGACGCGGCGTCTTCTCACTGGGAACACGGTGTCTCCGGCACCTTGCAGCGCGGTTTCGCGTCGCCATTTGGCGCCATCAAGCAAGCCTGGACGACGGCACTGTCCCTTGGGCTTTACGGCCGGGATTACGACGCGGCCACACCCACCGTCGATCCCGATACCCGCCGGTCGGACACCACCATCAGGGTCGGTGCCAATCTGTCGATACCCATGTCGGCGACGCTCGCGTTGATGGTGTCTGTCGGTTACAGCGAAGTGGACTCCAATCTGCCGAACTTTGCTAATGAGAACTGGGTCACCAACATCGGGTTAATGGGTCGCTTCTAAATCGGCACGCCAGCAGCTGCACGCCTATTTACTCAAGCGCCGTTCCACGCCATCCCAATCACTGCCTGGCGGCGATACTTTGAACGTTTGCACTCGTTCGCGAAACATCGTGAAATATCCATCCAAGGCGTCCCACCCCGATTGGCGAAGTTGATCGAGCACCTGACAGGCCATATCCCATTCGCGCGCACGGTAGGCACCTAGCATCCTGGCTTGGTCCGCTCGCAATGTCTGGAAGGCAGCGGATGCGGCAAGCGTCTCGTTGCCCAGCAGCGTAAAAATGCGGGCGGGTTCAGACTTGCCGACGACCTGCACCAGGTCGAGTTCCAGTGTTGCCATGGCAGGTGCTGAGTCAACAACGTTCTCGTTGAGCAGCACATCCACTCCGTAAGTCTTCGATTGACCTTCAAGGCGCGAGGCCAGATTGACGGCATCGCCGAGGACCGAATAATCAAAGCGCTGTTCGGACCCGAGATTCCCCACCAGTGCACTGCCCGTATTGATGCCGATGCCGATGCGCAGATTATCCGCGTCCTCGGCCGAGAGTTCACGGTTTAGTGCGGCCAGGGCCTCCAGCATGGCCAGCGCCGCGTGACACGCCTCACGGGCATGGCCGGGCACTGTGATGGGCGCGTTCCAGAAGGCCATGATGCAGTCACCCATGTACTTGTCGATAGTGCCCTTGCGATCGAGGATGGCCTGGGTCAAGGGTGTCAGAAAGCGATTAATAAGACGGGTCAGGTCTTGCGGGGAATAACGCTCTGAGATCTTGGTAAAGCCGCGAATGTCGCAGAACATGATTGAAAGATCGCGCGTCTCGCCACCCAGGCGCAAGCGAGCGGGATCGCGCGCCAGGTCTTCGACTAAAGCGGGAGAAAGATAACGTGAGAACGCGCTGCGCACATAGCGTCTCTCGCTTTCGCTCGAGAAATACACCTTAAGCGATTGCGCGAGGTACACCACCAGAATCACGAAGGAAAAATACGCCGGATCGAGCAGCAAACCCTGGTGTGCAAACGCCAGCCACGAGCCGCCAATGGCGCTACCCACGGCGGCCAATGCGATGAGTGCACACCACAACGGACCCCATTTTGGCAACAACCACAGCAAGGCTAACCCCAGCATTAATGCCAGGAGAATCTCGGCACCATTGGCCCAGTCCGGGCGCTTAAGAAAATCCTCACTGATGAGCGTCTCGAGCAGCTGTGCCCGAATCTGAATAGCCGAGGCCATCGTACCGAGCGGCGTCGGTTGGGGGCGTGCGAGACCCGCGGCCGTGGAGCCAAGCAACACAATGTGACCGGCGAGCGACGCCGGATCGACATTCCCATTCAGCAGTTGCCAGACCGGTACTGGTGTTGCCAGCTCTGCGGCATAACGTATCCACACGCGCCCATGGCGGTCAGTCGGCACGGTCAACGCGCCAATCCGCGCACTGACTACACCACCGGCACCGCCCCAGCTCGCCTCACCGCTGGCGTTGGTCGACTTAACAACATAGGTCGATGCGCCCTGCGCGACCCGCAACGCTTCGGCATCAATCGAGGGCACCACCTGGTCTGCTACCGTAACAAACAGGGGCGCGCGCCGGACAACACCGTCGGCATCGGGCACCAGACTCAACGCGCCGTAGCCACCGGCGGTTGCCTGCAACGCTGCCAACGCCGGCACGTGACCACCGAATGCCAACATAAACGGACCCGAAGGATCCCCCGCCTCCGCATAGCCCCCTTTCAATGCCGGGGGCCTTGGCCCACTGGTACCCGCCTTCGCAGTCAAAGCGAAACCAACCACCGCATCGGCACTGCCAAGGCTATCCGCCAGTACCTGGTCCGGGCTTGGCTGGGCCGCCAGGGCCTTGCGCAACTGTTCATATTCGCTCCCGGTGGGTAACAGGCGCAGCCAATTCGATGGTGAAAGGCGATCGGGCTCGGCGAGGAGCACGTCGAGCACCACGACGGCGGCCCCGGCTTGCGCGGCACGCGACACCACCTGCGCCAGAATATCGCGCGGCCAGGGCCACTGGCCGAGGCGCTTAAGGCTCTCTTCATCGATATCAACAATACGCACTGGTAGCGGCGTGAACTCCCTCGGCTTGATGGACTGGTACTGATCGAATATCGCCAGGCGCAGTTGCGTCACCAGCGCCGGTTCATAGGCTCTGATCGCCAGCGCCAGCAATAGCAGCAAGAACGGGATCAACCGAGTCCAGTTCGAAGTTAGAGTGTGAAGTCGGTTGGTCATTGGCGATAGTCTTGGGGGGGATCGAATCCCCGGCGCTATTGTCGCCACCCAGCCCCTCAAATACCAAATCTCACACTGGCTGAAACTACCGCAGCCTTGAGTGCGCGCCCGGTACATCAATGCCCGGGCACGCGTTCACCTTAGATTAACAACTCGTTCTGTTCTTTTTTAAGAAACGGTAGGCTTTGCGCACATCCACTCGAGGCTTAGCAATGCCTGCGGCAGAGAGCAAGTCGCCGCTGCACTTAAGCGCCGTGACTAATTCGGTTACCGTGGCTTTAGGCCGATAGCCCTTCAGCAGCGCGATGGCGCCCGCCACGTGGGGCGCTGCCATCGAGGTACCGCTCTTGGTGCCATAGCGGCGACCCGGGAGACCGGCGTAGATATTCTCCCCGGGTGCCAACAGGTCAATGAGATCGGAATGACTTGAGAAAACCGATACGCCATCAGTCTTTGTGGTGTTGCCAACAGCAATCGCATTCTTGATGCACGCGGGAAAACTGGTGTAACCAAACGCGTACGTCGGAATGTTGCTGTTGCCTCCTGCCACCACCACCGCCACACCGGCGTCGGTCAGGCGATCAATAATCTCAGTCATTGCCGGCTGGTTGCCATCACAGTAGCTTGCGTAATTTCCACTGCCTATGCTCAGATTGACCGCCGCAATATGGTGTTTCTTGCGCAATTTGTAGATGCGCTCCAGTGCCTTAACCTGGTCTGATGTGAATGACATGATGCAAGGTACCGAACGTCCACAATAAACACTGCTGTTGAACTGGCTGAACACCTGCATACGAATAATATTCGCCTCTCGCGCAACGCCTTTGAGCTTGCCACTGTTGCCAGCGGCGATCGTGGCCACGTGCGTTCCATGGTCACAACCGGCAATGGATTCCGGGCAGTTCTTGCCGGCTGCCGCATTGTTCTTGACTTCGACACCACCGGGGCAGAGGGACTTCGAGCCGTAACCAGGATGGTTCGATGAGTAACAACCCCCGGCCACGATGCGATTCTTTTTCAGCATCTTCGGGTGATTGCTACCGGTATCGAGAATGGCAATGGTCTGGCCTTTACCGCGCAATTCGAACTTTGGGCCCCACACGCGTTTGGCACGGATCAGCTTGGTACTTTCCCTGAGCATGGGAGCGGCCAGCCCGTCTTCCTGTACAGAATGCACGTTCGGATCAGTCAACAGGCGTCTTAGTTGGTGCTCCGACACCTCTAATGTCAGGTAGGGAATATCTTCAAAGCGGGCAATCACGCCATCTTGACGTGCGCCGAAGGTACGCTTGATCAGGGCGTCCTGCATCGCCATCAGGTCAGCACGCTGGCGAATGCTCTCGACCTCGCTCAATCGATGACTGGGCGTATGTTTCAGATCAAGACCGACCAGCACCCTTAAGATGCGTAACTCACGCAGGCGTTCCAGGAGTGCACTGCTCACGTTGGCACCGGCGCTGCGGGTAGCCAACTGTGGATACACCACGATCGGGCTACGAGCGGCGGCCGGAGGCAATTCTGCCGCATACGTTGACGGCGTGACCACGCTCGCGCTGAGTGCCAACGCGGCCGTCAAAAGCATTTTGGGGATCGTTTTCATGTCTAAATTCTCCGTTGTGATGTGACTTGAATTGACCGCGATACCGTCCACGACGGGAGCTATCTTTCATCAACACGCTCTAAACTAATGTGCGCGTCGTCACAATAATCGAGAACAAATACCGATTAATGGTCGGCGCGGTGATCAAGATCACATCGGTCGCTGCTTCGATCGGCTGAAGCGACCCAAAACTGACCCGTCTTCAATACGCAAGACTGCCCGTCGCGGTAAACTTTGCTCTACCGAGCTTTCCCGTGGTGGCTTAACAACGACTTCTATGGTCCTGGTTCCATGCTGACAAAGCCGTCGGACAACAAATGTCTCTCTTGCGCGAGTCGCTTGATCGTCCTCAGTGGGGCAAGCGCGTTCACACTAATGCTATTGCTAGGGCTCGCATCCCCTGCCAAGGCAGCGATGCCTGAAACTCAGGTCGCCGTCGCCACGGCCACCAACCTCAAGGCGATCGGCAAACCGCCTATTTCACCGGCAAGAGAACTCAAGACCGGCGTTGGCGTATTCTTCTCAGAGAAAGTCTCGACCAATCAAGTCGGTCGTGCCCAGTTGTTGTTCGAGGATGGCACTGCGCTGACGGTGGGCCCGACCTCTGATCTTGTCATTGACGAATACATCTATGACCCCAAGGCGGGCACCGGTGCCATGACCGTCAGTATCTCCAAGGGCTTTTTCCGCCTGGTGGGTGGAAAGATATCGAAAAAGACCCCGATCAAGTTTCTGGCCCCGAACGCAACGGTGGGCGTCCGTGGCGGGATTGTACTGCTTGAGCTGAGCGAAGACGGGGCACTGACGGCAGACCTTCTATATGGTGATGAGTTGACCGTCACCTCTGGCGGCAAGACCCAGCGCACGACTCAGGCGGGCCGCTTCATCTCGGTGATGGGGGCTAATGCCATTCCGTTGCCGTCACAACATCGAAGTTCAATCGATCTCACGCGACTGGTCGGCGCTTTTGAACGCAAACCCGTGACCCAGAGCACCGCAGACAGTCTTCTGGCCGCAACCGAGAACAAACAACAAACCGCCGACGCCCGCGCGGGAGCGAAAGCCGAAGTCGCGGCGGCTAAAGAAGCCGTACAAGAAGCAAGGGAGGATCAAAAAGCTGCGCAGAAAGAAGCGAAAGAAAAACGAGCGCAGCGACAACAAGTGGGTCAGGACAAAAAAGGCGCTAAGTCAGATAAAAAAGCCAGGGGTGAGACGCTTAGAGCTGCCAAGGCGCGAGTCGATGCAGCAAAAGGCATCCCAGGTCCCAAAGGGAAAGCCGCACTAAAGGCGGCCAAAGAAGCACTGCGACAAGCCCGGCAAGTCCGCCGCTCCGACCGATCGGATCTCAAGACCGCGCTGCGGGAGCGAAGCGCAGCCAACCAAACAAAGAAAGAGGCCCGCAAGCACCGCCGGGAGCAGACAACCGCCTTACGGACTGCCCGCGCCAATAATACTGCAGCCAAGAAACAGCTGCGCGTAACAAGGAAAGAAGACAAAATCGCACGGCAGGAGTTGCGCGCCGCCACAAAGCGTATTCGTGCGCTTGGGCGTGCGACCGTTGATGACAGTGGCACTGGCACGGGACTTGTTATAGCCAACAGCATTAGCAACCGCAAACAAATCAGTAGCACTATCCAGGAGGGGCAATCAAGCACCAAGGGGGATTCCGGCACTGATGCACCGATCTCGGTAACAATCGATCCGATTACCGGCGAGGCATCGATTCGTTGCGGTTCAGCCGGAGATTGTGACAGCGTGATCGAAGTTGGGTCCTCGGGAAGTTCAACGACCGCACTGATCATTACCAAACCCACTAAGGCCGCAAAAAAGGAAGCTAAAGCAGAGAAAAAGGAAGCTAAAGCAGAAAAAAAGGAAGCTAAAGCAGAAAAACAAGAAGCTAAAGCAGAAAAAAAGGAAGCAAAAAAAGCAAAGAAAGAAAAGAAAGCAGCAAAGAAAGAAAAGAAAGCAGCAAAGAAAGAAAAGAAAGCAGCAAAAAAGGAAGCCAAGTCTGAAGCCGAAGAATGCGATTCGGAGGTGTCTACGTGCGAGACTCGCCTGCCGGCCGGCGTTGTTGCGTTATGGACGTGGTCAGTCGATGGCGGCGCCCGTATTGAGACCACGGTTAGCGGCAGACTAACCGGCAGCCTGCCCAAGCTGGCTCGCCGGCCGTGCACGGCGTGCCGCTTCCTCGCGTGGGGACGAGAGACCCTTGCCGGCGGTACTGCAGATACCAGCGGCTTGCGCTACTGGCTCGCCGGTGCAGCCGCGACCGCGGCAGAACTTGCGGCCGCCGCAGACAAAAGCGCTACCTATTCGGGCGCTATGCTGGGCGGGGTGCTGCGTGCGGGTTCGATCGTTGAGCGCCGCGGGAGTTTCGATGCGCGCGTGCGCTTCGGCACGACCCACTACCAGGTGAAGGCCTTCGATGCTTCCTTTGACGGGCGGCGCTTTCGTGGAGTCAGCGCTCCCACCGGCAATGCTGCACCCTTCAACGTGAAGAGTACTTCGGCGTCCTGGGCTCACGACACTGAAAAAACCCACACGCTAAGAGCCAGCGGCTACTTTTTCGGCCACGGGGCATCTGCTGGAGACAGCCCCCCTGAGATGGGTGGCCATTTTCGCATCACCGGCGATCGATACCAGGCGGGCGGTGTCTTTGCGGGTCGCAAACGCTGACCGGCGGCTAACGGATTTGCTCAGGTAAGGCTGAGCGTCTCTTTAAAGCGACACCAAGACCTCGCCGGACCAAGGCTCGACAAATTCGACCGACCCCGCCTCGATCAGCCTGTCGAAGCCCAGCTTTGAGTACGGCGCCGCGGCATCCATTGCCTCTTGATCTGGATAGCGAGCAACCGCCATCCCGTTGCCCTCGGCATCACAGATAAAATCAATGAATTCTGCGCCAGTGCGATCTGCAAAACTCGCGCGCATGTCATCGAGTGTCTGGGCCAGTTTGTCTTGATCGAGCACAGTGAAGTGGCTGATTCTGTAGACCTTCATCCTCGTCTCCTCGTGGGGAATCCTGAAGTTAGATCACGTATCCTACCCGATTGGCCGCGACAGTCATGTCCACTTGTGGCCGCCCGGCGCGCAGTCGCGGGCAAACATTTGCGTCTGGTGGGCCTGTGGCGTGACAACGGGCACTGGTTCGCCAAGTGGTGCCCTGAGAGTCGCGTTATCCAAAGAACCGCATTTAATCTTCTGCGCCATGACTTAAGACCTACTCTCAGCAAGCGTTGTAAGCACTTAAAAGGCCACGGAGGGGTTAAGGGTGCTGTTCGTGATCTTCATCGGGTGGTAGACCGATATGCTTATGTGGCCCGCTTTGATGTCGTTGCCTACTATGAGTCACTGCATCATGGCTTATTACTTGAATCATTAAGACAAGCCAATGTTGGGTGTGATCTTAAGACAGTCGTTACCGATTACCTTGCTCTGCCGGACAGACTCCATCTAGGGAAAGGCATGACGGCAGGGGGCAGTCTGTCACCGATTCTGGGCGGTCTTTATCTCAATCCTCTGGATCAGCAGATGGCCAAGGACAAACGGTTGGTCTATGTCCGCTATATGGATGACTTCGTCATTCTGGCCACAACCCGGTGGCATCTTAGAAAGGCCATAGCGCAGATATTCAAGATAACAACAGGTCTGAAACTGCGCTTACACCGCAAGACCAAGTGCTTTATCGGTAAAACCGATAACGGCTTTGATTTTCTGGGATACACCATTCACCCACAGCGCAGACTACGCCCCTCATCTGTCAGCCTACAGCGCTTTGTGGCACGTGCCCGCCGGCTTTATGAGCAAGGGGGTGATAAACAACGCCTCTGGGAGTACGCGATCCACTGGCACCGATGGCTGCACGGAGGACTGAGTGGGTTAGTCACTCGCAAGGGAGGCGTAAACCGCTACTACATTTACATCCTCAGGCGATTGGGGATTCCATAACACCACTGCCACCCGGTTGATGACCGGATGGCGGGCGGGTTAGAAGTCAGGGCGCTTCAGGCAGAGTATGTATTCCCGCTCTGAACAGGGCAGAATCGCTGGGGCTATCCCGTTGCTACTTGTCATGCCCTTGCCCTAAGTCCCGTCTCCCCCTGCACGCGCGTTGCAGTAATGGGTGCCCTCTCGCCATATAATATCGCTAAAGTGTCTAGTGCCTAGTGAGGTCTCGGAGGAGGTCATGCCGGCGTATTGATAGTATATGGTAAGACCGCAGCTCGTCCCGCCAGCCGCTGACGCATTTGCTGGATCCAAATACTCTGCGATGCCTGACCGTGAGCGCCCTACTATAATGGTCTGCGGATTAGCATCTGCGCACTCCATAAACTTCCGCTGCTGTCGTTGGAAGTCATCCGCCCATTCCTTCATACGTGATTGCTGGTGTGATTGTACGGCGTTTGGTCCTATCACCCATCCGTCTCCATCTCCTTCGGCCTTGAGCGAGGCCTGTGAAACAGCGTCACTCCAACACACAGTAACGGCCAGTATGTCGGGCCCTTCTAGGTCTCCGCGTGTTCCGGACCTAAACCCATAGTCGTACAAATTGCAGTATTTCTTTCCACAACGCGCATGGTTTGGTACGTCCGCCCAAAGGGATCCTTCCGTCTCTTCGTTTTGCACTTTGAGGTTCCATGCCGCTTCTCTTTCCCGTTCTTCGGGGCTCAGGTCGGCTACTCTGGCGGCTTCGGCTTCTTCGGCTTCTTCTTCGGCTTGTTTGGCGGCGGCTTTAGCTGCCTTTTTTTCTGCTTTAACTGCCTTTTTCGCGGCGGTTTCTTCTTTGGTCAGTTCGCATTCCTCTTCTTCTGCTTTAGCTGGCTCTTCTTCAGCTTTAGCTGGCTTTTTTTCTTCTTTAGCTGCCTTTTTTTCTTCTTTAGCTGCCTTTTTTTCTGCTTTAGTTGCCTTTTTTTCTGCTTTGTCGGCTTTACCGCTATCACCACCACCGCCACCACTTTCAGGGACTGGGGCGCCTCTCGGTACACACTTCTCGGCTACTCTGGCGGGTTCATCTTTGTCGGCTTCAGCTTTGTCGGTTATTTCTGGGGTTGCTTTGTCGGCTTCAGCTTTGTCGGTTATTTCTGGGGTTGCTTTGTCGGCTTCAGCTTCGTCGGCTTTATCACCACCGCTACTGCTGGTTTGAGGGCCGCTACTGCTGGTTTGAGGGCCGCTACTGCTGGTTTGAGGGCCGCCTACTGCTGGTTGGAGGCCCGCTACTGCTGTTTTGGGGGAGCCGCCACTGCTCGTTAGAGCGCCGACACTCGCGGTCGACGAAGGATCCTCGGTAGATGGGCCTTGAGTCGGGGCAACCACGAGAGGCACATCACCCCCATAAAGACCAGCGCAACCAAGCCCATAGGCATTTGCGGCCCCCGGACGATACCCACCTTGGGCTACGTTCCTTTGCACTGTGGGCTGGTTGCAATCGGTACAACCTCCTATCGACCAGCCATTCCCAGTCTTGTTCGCACGCGCATTACTCCAGCACGCATCTTCACCCTTAACCCACTCGTCCGGCAGTTTCCTATCCTTAACACCCGATTCATAAGCACAATCCTCAGGGATTAATGCCTTCGGCAAATTGGTCGTGCACCCCCAGCGCGTCGTCGCATCGGTCTGCTCTTCACTTAGCACGATCACATATGTACCAGCGCGCTCATCCGGATTCATCAAAACCGTACTGTCAATTTCGGTTGTTAAGTTGATCCGAATCCGCGGCTGTGCCTGAGAACCCGCTAACTCAATCTTCGAATAATCAAAACCAGACGGCGCTGCTATAGGCTCTGCCCTGTCTATCGTCACCTTGCCCGCATACGCCCGAGCATTCGATAAGCTGTCAGCAATCCTCGCCTTGGTCACGTAACTGTTGTAAAGGGGAATCGCGATCGCCGCCAATATGCCCACAATCGCTACCGTCACCATAATCTCAAGCAACGTGAATCCTTTTTGACCGGCTTTATCCATTTTATTAATGCTTATCCATCATTCAATGCGCAGACTCTAAATCTTGCATCAAGTGCCGCAGGCAGATACTACCTGCGCGATATCGGTTAATCCATCCAGGCATTTGATTGCACCGTCTTCGATTAAAGTTACCATGCCGGCTGCCTGCGCCAACGTCCTGACCGCAGCCGAAGAGTCACGCTCCTGGATGGCCTGGCGGATCTCGTCGTTCACCACCAGCAGCTCGTGCAGGGCCACGCGGCCATCATAACCGGTGTATTCGCAGTCCTGGCAGCCCGGCGCACGCGACAGGCGCAGCCCCTCACTGCGAGTCAACTTCGATAAACGCTCCTCGCCAAGGTAACGGACAAACTCTTCGCGCTCCGCATCCGATGCAGCGTAGTCCTCACGACATTTACCGCATAGACGCTTGACCAGACGCTGGGCCAGAATACCCAGTAATGCATCAGAGAAGGCGAATGGCTCCATGCCCATGTCAATCAGTCGTATGATGGTCTCGGGCGCGCTGTTGGTGTGCAGCGTGGACAGCAATAGATGGCCTGTGAGTGATGCTTCAATCGCCATCGACGCGGTCTCCACATCGCGCATCTCACCGACCATGATGACGTCGGGGTCCGCCCTCAGGAAAGAACGCATCGCGCTCTGAAAGGTAACATCGACCTCGCGCACGACCTGCAATTGGCGCAGCCCCGGCTGCCTGATCTCGACCGGGTCCTCGATCGTCCAGATCTTGCGCTCACGGGTATTGATATGACCGATCATCGCGTGCAGCGTGGTGGTCTTACCCGAACCTGTCGGACCCACGGCCAGAATCATTCCATAGGGTTGTTCAATCAGGGGGGTTAACTGTGCCAGGTTCTTGTCACTGAGTGCGAGTAGATTGAGCGGGAAGGCACTCTCGCGCTCCAGGATGCGCATCACGATGTCTTCGTTGTCATCGGCCGTTGGCAGGCTGACCAACCTCAGGTCGCGATCTTCGTTACCTGCCTTGAAACGCACCTTGCCGTCCTGGAAGGCACGGCGGTTGGCAGTGTCCATGCTGCCCATGATCTTGAGCCGCGCGAGCATCTGGTCCTTGTAGGCCGGGGGAATCGAGCGATAGTCGCTCAAGGTCCCGTCCCGGCGAAAACGCACGATCATGCGTTCGGATTCTCCACCCGACTCAAAATGAATATCGGAGGCGTTCTGTTTGATGGCATCCAGGATGATGCGGTTAACCAATCGCATTGCACCCTGTAATTCGGGGTCAACCTCCATTTCATCAACGTCCGTCTCCCGGTCGCGCATGAGACCGGCAACGAAAGCATCGAATTCGGTATCGGACTCATGTGCTGCGCCGCCGTCGGCAATGATGCGCCCCACTCGACTCGGCGAAACCGCCACCGTGATGACCCGTTTCTTACTAGCAAAGCGGATGGCCTCAAGGGCATCACCGGATAAAGGATCGGCCATCGCAACCGTTACCGTGTCCTCGTCGGTGGCAATCGGCAACGCGTTAAATTCTCTCACCAAGCGTGCAGGGAGTTCCGAAAAGGCTGCCGGATCTGGTTCGGTCTTTGTGAGATCAACAAATTCGAAACCGAAACGTTCCGCAATAATGCGCGTCATGTCGTCTTCGTTGACGATTCGTTTCTCGACCAGGATATCGGCGAGGCGCAGGCCCGGGTTTTCCTGCTGCTCAGTCAGCGCGCGATCGAGATCGGCCCGACTAATCAGTCCAGCCTGAAGCAATGTATCGCCAATGCTTAGTGGACCGCTGATCGCACTCGCCGCAACCGCCTGCGGGTGCTGACTGTGTGTTGCCACCCGTGCCTTCAGCAACGGTACGGAAAATGGTTTGACCAGGTAATCGACCGCACCGAGTTCAATGCCACGCTCCTCATCACCTTCTTCGTTACGCGCCGTCAGAAAGATCACCGGGATATCGCGCGTTGCGGCATCTGCCTTAAGTGCACTGCAGACCTCGTAACCATCCATCTCGGGCATGTTGATATCCAACAATACGACGTCGGGGGGATTGTCAGAGCGGCAGATCTTCAGCGCAGTTTCGCCGTTCTTGGCCACATTGATGTCATAGCCCTCTTCCGACAGTGTCATCGACACAATCGTCAGGTAGGCCCGTTCATCATCGACGACAAGGACGCGTCGCTTTACCGTATTGTCAATCGAGGACATAGGTTCACTTTTTCCTGGTGCGTGGTGCCTAATGCACGAAGGCTATAAGCAATCGTTCCATTATGGCATCTACGGCGGAAACGCCAAATCCTGCCAGCGCAGCCTCTCAATCGTTACCTGGTGCGGGGTTGTCGAGCGTTTCAATCACTGTATTTAATGTGACCGCGGCCGCTTCAAACTCGAAATCACTGACCTCATTGGCCATCTTCTCGATTAATGCGCCAAGGCCAGCCTCTACCAGGGCGGGCCGCACGGTCTGAATCAATTGAACGGCGCGGTGATCGAACTGCTCCAGGGCTTGTGAAAGTCCATCAAGGTGCGCCATCACCGTCGCCTTATCCATTGATGTGCCTGCGTGTTCCGTCGGCTTAGCGTCACTGGATACAGCAGTGAGCTCGCCCACCGCGGCGAGTACTTCCGTGAGTGCCTTTTCGAACCCCGTCACCGCGTCCGCCCCAGGTGCAGTACCAGAGCGCAGCGCGCTCTCGATGGTTGCCGCACATCCCTGCAGCGTCGCCGCGCCGATGCTACCACCGACTCCTTTTAGCGTATGCGCAAGCCGTTCCGCGTCTTCGTTACGACCGTCGGCAAGAAATAATCCCATCCGCTCAGCGCCATCAGCATAGTCATCGAGAAACTGAGTCAAGATCGTCAGATACAACTGCCGGTTACCACCGACGCGGCGCACACCGTCGGCGATATCCAGCCCCGGCAATGCATTCGGTAAAACTGCCGTCTCAGTCGGTAACGCCTTATCGTTCGGAACGATCTCGGCCGTCGGCGCCGAACGATCCGCCAGTGTCTCGAGCACCGAGAACAGTCGGTCGGGCTCAATTGGTTTGGCAATGTGTTCATTCATGCCAGCCTCGAGGCACTTCGCCCGCTCACTCTCCATCGCATGCGCGGTCATGGCAATAATCGGTACTTTACTTACCAGTTCATCGCGAATTCTGCGCGTTGCACCATAACCATCGAGTTCCGGCATCTGCAGATCCATGAACACGGCGGCATAACGCTTCTTTGACACCGCCGCTACCGCTTGGAGCCCGTTATTCGCCACATCCACCTCAACGCCAGCGCCGCGCAGCAGTTCACCGGCCACCTGCTGGTTGATGCTGTTGTCATCTACCAGCAATACTCGAAGACCGGTCAGCGTATAACGCTCAGCATCAGATAGCGCTACCACTTCAGTAATCGTGCCAGCAAATTCCGGCCGTGTCTTCGCAATCGCATTAAACAAAGCCAACGGAGTAATTGGTTTTTGCAGCAGCCCATTGACGCCCGCCCGCTTCGATCGTGCGCGCACCTCTTCGAGGCCATAGGCTGTCACGAGGATCACCGTCGGCGCTTGCCCGCTGGCCCCTTGTTGGCGTATCGCCTCCAGGGTTTCGATGCCGTCCATGCCCGTCATCAACCAATCCATTACGACAACGTCCACCGTGTCATCAGCATTATTCCCAGCAGTATCCAACATCGCTAACGCGGCCTCACCCGAGTCGGCGCTGACAACGTCGATTTGCATCGCACGCAGCATCGCACTCAACAAATCACGCGATGGGCCGTTATCATCCACGACCATCGCTCGACGAACACCCAAGGCCGCCAGCGACAGCGGGGTCGTGATCGCATCCGTTTCCGGCGCAACACCCAAATGCAACTGAAAAAAGAAACGACTACCTTTGCCACGTTCGCTCTCGACCTCGATGTTGCTATTGAGCAGTAACAACAGGTCCTTGGAGATGGAAAGGCCCAGCCCAGTGCCGCCGTAACGCCGCGTGATGGAACTGTCGGCTTGGGTAAATGCCTGAAATAGAAAACTGCTCTCTTCAGGTGTCATGCCAATACCGCTGTCGGACACCGAGAGCTCGAGTTGTACCGTGTCTGATTTACGCTCTACCATCTTAATAGCGAGCACAACCTCACCCGCTTCCGTGAACTTGATTGCGTTACCCACCAGGTTCGTCAATACCTGGCCAATGCGCAGCGGGTCACCTATCAACTGCGCCGGCACGTCTGGCGCAATTGAAAACAGAAACTCCAATCGCTTGGCCTGGGCCCGTGTGGCGACCATGCTGGTGAGGTTTACCAGCAACTCTTCAATACCGAACTCAATTTCCTCGGTTTCAAGCCGCCCGGCCTCGATCTTAGAGTGATCCAGAATGTCATTAATGATCTGCAGTAGTGCCTTGCCGGACAGGCTGATCTTCTCGAGGTAATCACGCTGTTGTTCATCTAGATCGGTCTTGAGTGCGAGACCGGCAAGCCCGATCACCGCATTCATCGGGGTTCTAATCTCATGACTCATGTTGGCGAGAAATTCGCTCTTCGCTTCGTTGGCTGCATCAGCCTCCAGCTTGGCCGCGGCCAATGCCGCTTCGATCTCTTGAAAGCCAGCCAATGCTACCAAGGCGTCTTCGTGCGATTGGTATGTCGCGTCAATCTCGGCGACGAGGGGCTTCATTTCAGGTGGCAACGGTCCATGAGCGTCCAAGAATTTGCGAATCTGTTTTTTTAATAAGCTGTTCATTATCCGATGGCGCCACCACAGAAGGCCGCAGGTAATCAGTCAAATAGAAAATTAATGAATAATCACATTAATCTTATATTAGCCGGTTAACAATTAACGGGATATGCCCCAGTTTTCCGAGTGACAGTGCGGCAGGGCATATCGCGACCTCCCGGACGGCCATACATGTCACCTACAGTAGTCACCTACTACGGATTGCCGCCTAACGTACCTATCTTCTGTCCACTCATGTCCTGTTATGTCCCAAATTGGAGAATATGCGTGGAGTCTGAGCGCAAGGATGTGTTGTAATTGCTAGACTTTCTCCAGTTCGAACTAGTAGGAACGGTGGACTGTTAATCCATATGTCGCTGGTTCGAGTCCAGCCCGGGGAGCCAGTTTTTATAGGGGTCAAAAGTTGATTGAATATTGCGCCATAATTCGAGAAGAATTTTGATCTCTTGTATGTCCATTATCGTGGGTATATTGGAGTGAAGTTGTCAGGGTAGCGGCATTTTTAAATTGATGGGTGTGGTGCAGTACGAGGTTCAACTCCCGCCCCACAGGGGCCAGATTAACCTTCTCACTATCATAGGGCGAATTGATAACCAATGACCCCTTTTCGACCTTGAGCGGAGAATTCAGGCGAAAGCCGAGTGCGTTATTGGTGTTCAATTGATAACCAGCAGATGCATTGAAGCCAAGGGCATGCACCTTTGAAAAGTCTTGCAATACACCTTCCTTTTCAGGATTGGCCTGTGACCAGCCATAGGTCACACCACCAGCGATATTCCATTTTTTTCCCAACGAATAACGCTTTCCAACATTGACATAGGCGCTTCTTGCGTCTTCATAGCCCAACCACCCACTGCCCTTAGAGCCTAGAAAGGTGTTGTCGGCAGCAAGGCGATAGTGGATACCCCCCAGTTGGTAACCCAAAGCGAAGTTACCGCCCATCTGAGGCAGTTCATCCTGCCCTGATTTAAACCCTAGCCGAAAACTCTTTTGTGGGGAAGGCGCTATCTCTATATACGAGTACTCGTCAAACGAAAACGATGCCCCTGTCGTCATAACCTTACGATCAAAATCCTCCCCAACCATAAACAGATTCTCAGAAGCCGCCAGCGCTAAACTCGGTCCAAAGGGAGTGCTTAATTTATAGGCCGTCTTGGCATACTTGGTTGACGCAGACTTGTACTTGGATTTAGAGATGACCTTGAGTATTTTCATCTGCTTTGATGTTGGCCATTTCATAAATTTGTTAAATCGCACGTAGAATTGATTCACCGTCATGCCGAAGTTTTTCTTAAAAGACTTCTGCCAACCATAATCCATCTTTCCTTTTTTTCGCCAGGTGCGCTCAAGCTCAGCTATATCTTTATAGTAATTGGTGAAAACTCCTTTGTTCGTGCCTGTAAGATAACGAAGGTAAGCGTTTGCCCACGCGCCACCGTCATATTGAAAGTGCGCATAGAACCCCTTGGCTTTCATCTTGTCTAACTGTGAATCGGTAGCGTAGTTTTTAAGAATGACTTTGATCCCCTTCTTTCTACCACGAGTGATTTCTTCTTTTGCTTCACCCAGAACCTCCTCCATCCACTCTTCGTAATCACGCCACTTGTACTTTCCCATAATATTGTAGGAAAAATAATCGGCGCCACCTTCAATCATCCAGACTGGGCCACCATGTATATCTTTTCTGGTCCTCTTTTGTGGGATTCCAATCCGATCTTCTTTCTCAAAATAGTACTGCATCATGGTCTGGTAAACGTGGAAGTATTCGTGAGCTGCAGTTTTTGCATGAAAATTGCTGCTTGCGTCACTCCAATTGCCTTGGGTCGCTTCCATTAAACCTTTGCGGGTAGCAGTTTCGAATACGGCGCTCCCAATGTTGGAGTTTTTAAAACCTTGATCCCAGCCGCCACCTTGGGTCAAACAACGCTTTAGGTCGCTTCCTTTTCGACCCGCAACGGCGCACCAGGTCTTAGCGACCTTCCTAAGGTTGGATTTCTTCGTATGCCAATAAAGTGCATAGGTATTTGCAATGGGGCGTTTTCCAAGTTCTTTGTATGACTGCGTGATTGCCCGCTTCATTAACCTTCGCGTCTTTGCCGGAACACCTCTATAGACGGGCACGATAAGCCTTTCTTTGCCCGGTGAGACTCGTTTATGGTAATCGTAAACATTGAGACTTCCAGCACTTGCAGTCGAGACAGCCAGGAATAATGCTGTCAATAGAAGCGGCGTCCGAGACGCATGAAGAATTCCACTCACAACGCTCATTATGATCTTCTCATCAAATATGTTTTAAGGCCGAAAAGACCGATCTCGAACGATGCTGGCCACTCAGGGCGTCAATGGCAGTGCTAGAAGTAAGAGCCCAGGCTGTGCCAAATTTTCTTAGTTTTCCCAACCCCAGCACGTTTCTGTAACTTCCAGCTATCCCGCGCAACGCTAGCACCCTTGCTAGCCTTAGTACTAGCGCATCCAGATATGGTTTTGATAGCTCATTCTGAATCGTCCCCAGTTTACTAGGCATCTTTCAGTCATACAACATGACTATGACAGAGGTGATTATGAGCAAAAATCGATACCCAGATGAGTTCAAGGTTGAAGCAGTTAAACAGGTAGTAGATTGCGGCCACAGTGTGGCCGATGTGGCCGACAGGCTCGGTATGACAACCCATAGTTTGTATGCCTGGATCAAGAAGTTCGGGCCTGATTCCGCGGAACACAACGCGATGTCGGAAGAGCAGGCCGAGATACGACGCTTGAAGAAAGAACTCAAGCGCACCAGGCAGGAGCGTGATCTCCTAAAAAAAGCCGCGGTGTACTTCGCCAATCAGGCCGAGTGAGGTACGGCTTTATCAGGGCCGAGAGTGCACAATGGCCAGTACGGGCTCTGTGTAAGCTGTTTGATGTTCATCCCAGCGGTTATTACGCATGGTTGAACAAGCCGCGTTCTAAACGGGCTATTGCCAATGAACGGCTCACCGGACTGATTAAGCAATTCTGGCTGGAAAGCGGTGGAGTATATGGATATCGGAAGATATTCAGCGACCTGCGTGAATATGGTGAACATTGCGGCAAGAACAGAGTGTATCGTTTGATGCAAGCCGCAGGACTGCGGGCGCAGATAGGTTATCGGCGGCCTCGCCACCGAAGCGGGCCTGCACATGTCGTTGTTCCAAATCTGTTGCAGCGGCAGTTCAGTACGAAAACACCAGATCAAGCGTGGGTCACTGATATCACGTATATCCGCACCCACGAAGGTTGGCTTTACCTGGCAGTGGTGCTTGATTTGTTCTCGCGGCGTGTCATTGGCTGGTCGATGCAATCACGAATAACGAAAGAGCTTGCACTGGATGGACTGTTAATGGCTGTATGGCGCCGCAATCCTCTGAGCACAGTCACAGTG
Organism: uncultured Gammaproteobacteria bacterium; assembly: GCA_905612355.1. Lineage (GTDB taxonomy): Bacteria > Pseudomonadota > Gammaproteobacteria > Arenicellales > UBA868 > UBA11791. The sequence continues at coordinate 45,808 of CAJQRU010000111.1, read as the reverse complement.
CACTCAGATCAAGGTAGCCAGTACACCAGTTACGACTGGCAAAACTTCCTGCGGGAGCATAGCCTAAAGGGAAGCATGAGCAGGCGGGGGAACTGTCACGATAACGCAGTTGCTGAGAGCTTTTTCCAACTACTTAAGCGCGAGCGCGTTCGACGTCATGTCTACGCAACGCGGGAAGGAGCACGCAGTGATGTATTCGATTACATTGAGATGTTTTACAACACTCGACGGCGACATGGTTTCAATAACCAGCTCTCGCCGGTAGAGTATGAAACGCAGTACCAAAAACGGTGGCAAGTGTCTAGAGAATTGGGGGCGAGTCAGTCTGGGTGTTGTAATGATCTATAGAATGCGTGCTTATTGGTGAACGAATCTGTATGAGTTATGGTTACACTGGCTCGAGATACTTCGATCAGCCTGTAGCCTGTGTTAGCCAGAATATAGTTGAGAACACCAGATCCAGCCTGCGTGCGCATTGCTACGCTGGGAGAGAACAGCCATGGAAGTGCCGAACCGACCGTTTCTAACCACTGTTGTTGGGAGTCTACCCAAGCCCCCTTGGCTGCAGGAGAAACTGCCCCTAAATACCAGTGGCAAACAGGTCCATGGTAAAGGGGCCGCATGGCTTTTTGAGGGAGCACTGCTCAAACACGCGCAGGACGATGCTGTTCGAGTCGCGATACACGATCAGACCGAAGCCGATATAGACGTGATCAGCGATGGTGAACAACGCCGCACCTCTTATTTGGCGCACATTGTGGCGCGGCTGGGTGGTTTTGACTATGCCACGCCAGCCAAGAAGTGGGTGAGAGACAATCGGCGCCTGGCCGAGGTCGGCCGCTGTACGGGGGAGGTATCCCGTGATGCACCGATCGTGGTCGACGATCTTCATTTTGCTATGGCGCACAGCAGTCGCCCGCTGAAAGTGACGCTGCCCGGTCCGATGACTGTGGTCGATTCTACGCTTGACGAGCACTATGGGGATGAGCGGGCATTGGCCATGGCAGTTGCCCGGGCGTTGAACGACGAGGCCCGCGCTCTGGATGCGCTGGGCCCGGCCGTCATTCAGTTCGATGAGCCGGTATTCAGCCGTTACCCGGACAAAGTTGCCGAATGGGGTATAGAAGCTCTGGATCGGTGTATCGAAGGAATCCGCGCCAAAACCTGTGTCCATGTTTGCTACAGTTACCCGATGCCGGGTGTGCCACGGCCGATCGTTGATGCCTATCCCGCCATACTCACAGAACTGGAACACTCAAAGGTAGACCAGTTGGCGCTCGAGTTTGAAGCATCCGGCCTCAATCCCGAATTGCTCGCGCTGTGCCCCAGCAAAACGGTGTTATTTGGTTGTGTCGATAATGGTGCGCTGGGGTTTGACCGGGTTGAACGCCCTGAACAGATAGCCGCCCGGCTGCTGATGGCGGCCGAATATCTGCCGGCCGATCAGATCCAGGCTGCACCGGACTGCGGTTTAGTGCCGCTTGACATCGATATTGCACGACGAAAGCTCAAAGTGATGGTGGAGGGCGCGAAGCTCGCCCGCAGCCAGTTGTAACCATCGACGCAACTTATTAGAAATACCGTTGGACTCGTGAGTAGTGAGTGAATTGATTTGCCGGTCTAGTAGCGGGTCACCACGAGGCCAGTATGAAAGGCATTGTTATTGTTGAATCGTAGATCTTTTGTTTAGGTTGAGTGTCGTATCTAATAGCTAGAGAAGACGCTAGACCGTTGGCTCGAATTGAATTGCAAGACATCGTAACCTCGTGGTTTAACGCTACCCATACCAGGCGACATTTGTGGCATGCCTGGCGCAGTTAACCCGACAACGTTCGGGCGTTCCGCTAATAATCGTCGAACATCAGAAACTGGTACATGACCTTCGATCAGGTAGCCATCTACTTCTGCCGTGTGACACGAGTGAAGTGCAGGGTTCGTAATGCCGAGTTTTGCCTTTATGAGCAAAACATTTTCAACATTGTTGCTTATCACTTTAAATCCATTGTCTTTCATATATTCGACCCATTTTTGGCAACAACCACAAGTAGCTGATTTCCAGACAGTCAATGTAGACTCCGATGAGAATGCCGGATTGTAGGCAGACCACAGGATTGCCATCGGTATGAGCAAGTAGAGTTTCAACTTGATCTTCATCTTCAATATATTCAAAACCTACCGGTATATTCGAGGCCTGCCGCCCAATTTTAAGCTTGTCTGTTATTGGATGCTATGAAGGCTAAGATTGTAATGACTCGTATGTGATACGTGTTCCACCACCACCCCGTCCCTACAGTAGCCACACAACTACCGATTGCCGCCAAACGTGCCTATCTACGTGCCTATCTTGAGTCCTGTTATGTCCCACTATCTCCCATATCAGAGAATATGCGTGGAGCCTGAGCGCAAAGATATGTTGCTATTGCTAGACTTTCTCCGGTTGGAACTAGTAGAACTGTGGACTGTTAATCCATATGTCGCAAGTTCGAGTCTTGCCCGGGGAGCCAATTTGTAAAAAAGAGTGTTAGGGAAAACAACAACTTACCTATGCTGCGGAAGGTATATTCCCTTGACACTGATTGTAAAGTTTATATTGCTGTGCCGTTAAATGCAGTTAAATGCAGTTAAATGCAGTTAAATGTAGACGGTTGCGGCACACTTTCGTCCCAGTTTTTGTATAATATTAATGTCGGGGCGCGCCCTCATGTCTCACCTCGCAGAGCCTCTTCGGAGGTGGGTTGAAGAGATCAGTGGCGCGTTACCAAGGTCAAACCCCTCTTCTTAATAGTTTTTTTCGGGGACGGGATTGTACGAACACTCGATGAAGCGACGAAATTTTCATTATTCTTAGAAAGCCAACCGGTAGCACATGACCTGCTCGATAATGTAGTCCAGTTGATGTGAGAGTGTTTTGAGTTTACTGGATGATTGTCATTTGGTGGGTTGGGTGGGTTTGATGGCTCGAGTCACCGGTGCGGGGGGCTGTATCTGTAAAGGGCGATATCCTCCCCCACAAACTGGACTAGAAAATGCCGCTCAGGTCAGTGGCTCTCAGGATTGTTTTTCACCCGGCTGGTCCCCAACAAATTCACCGGTGTACGCCTTTTCGGGCGGCCAGCAGTATGCGCCTACTTTGCTCGTCTTTAGACCCTGAGTAACCAGTCCTTCCACCATCTTGACCGCTGCTGCGACCCCATCGATCACCGGCAGCCCGAACTTATCCGTCAGCTGCCGGGTAAAATCAGCCATGCCTGCACAGCCGAGCACGATCGCTTCCGCTGAATCCTCACGCACCGCGCGATCGATTTCTGCCTCGATCAGTAACCGTGCTTCCGACCCTTCTTCTTCCAGGCTCAGAACCGAAATCTCGGCTGCGCGTACTCGGCGACAGAAATGTTCTCGACCGTAACCACGCACAACTTTCTCGATTGCCGGCACTGAACTTTTCAACGTCGTCACTACCGTAAATGACCCGGCAACCATGCTGGCTGCGTACACGGCGGCCTCACAGATTCCGACGACAGGACCGGTTGCCACACTACGGGCCGCATCCAGGCCGGGGTCATCAAAACAGGCGATGATATACCCGTCCATGCCGAGGACTTCACCGTTTCGGATCTCGCGCAGAAGTCCCGGAACAGCGAACGCCTCGTCGTAATACCCCTCGACGCTGGCCGGACCACCCTTGGGACTAATTGCCAGGATCTCGGTACCCACTGCAGCCACCGACTGCGCTGCCTTACCGATTTTGTGCGTCATCGACTCGGTGGTATTTGGATTGACAATCAGTATTTTCATCAGACCATACCTCTCCCGGGTATCAGAGCCGCACGTAGAGCGCTGCCGCTGCAGAGCCACGGCAACTCTCTTCTCTATACTTCAGCACTTCACACTTCTCTCAAACCATATCGCGGATTGTGCTCACATAAATGCGGCCAGCAAATACGCCCAATTAAACCTATTTCTATAAGAGATGTTTGAACGTTCATCTTAACACCCAACAGTGTAATTTAATCGAGAGGAGGACTTTGCTTTCAACTGGAGCAGGTGGTGTGGTCGTTCCTCCTGACTCACTGAAACGACGGAACAGAAATGGGGGTGCTAAAATTTCGAACCTACAGTAAAACCAATGGAAACTGAGCAGAAATGGCTACCATGACAGTGGTTGTTGTTAATGAGCCCGGCGGTCTGGAAAATATAAGAATCGAGGAACGGGACATTCCCCAACCTGGTCCCGGACAGATACTCGTCAAAGTCGGTTACTGCGGATGTAACTGGGCAGACACCCAGATGAGGGAGGGGATATACCCCCATAAAACCGATTATCCGTTAATACTCGGGCTGGAGATCGCTGGAGAAGTAATCGACGTTGGTCCGAACGTCAGCCACCCAAAGCGTGGGCAGCGGGTAACCACTCTCGTTGAAGGTGGTGGCTATGCACAATTCTGCGTTGCAGATGCAGGCCTTGCGACGATAGTGCCTGAAGGTTTATCCCTGGCATCTGCAGCAGCGTATCCCGTACAGGGCCTTACGGCCTACCACATGCTTTATACAGTCAGCAGAATTTCTGCTGGAGACTGGGTACTCGTTCATGCCTCCGGAGGTGGGGTCGGTCTTTTCGTCACCCAACTCGCGATTCGAGCAGGCGCAAAAGTTATTGGCACGGTGGGCACCCCAGGCAAAGAGAAAAAACCGCTAGCATACGGAGCAACCAGTGTAATTAACCTCACGGACGGTAATTTTGTAGAACAGGTTCTTGATCTGACCGAAGGGAAAGGCGTTGATCTGGCGGTTGACTCCCTTGGAGCGACGACACTCGATAAAACGTTCGATGCCGTACGGGTGCTGGGGCACATAATCAACATTGGCGAGGCAGAAGGGAAGCCAATAGAAAACATCAGACAGCAATGTCTTGTCCGATCGCAAACCTTTACACGATTTCATCTCGGACACGTCATTGGTTTTCCTGCATTATGGCAGGAAGGCAATCACTTTATTCTGAATGCACTACAAGCGGGGTGGCTGAATCCAACCATTGTGGAAATATTTAGTCTCAAGGAAGCCAGAAATATGCATGAAGCTATCGAGAATAGAACAAACTCAGGGAAACTTCTGCTCCAGACAGATCCGAGCACCGACTCTTAGTGATGCTATTGAGTCCTTCAGTTCGCAACATCATCAAACCACTGAACTGGCTGGAGCTATAGTCGCCTCCACTGACCGTAACGCTTGTAAGAACCGGTTTCCCCTCCTATAGAGATCACTATGACCCGAATTCATACACTCATAATCGAACCGATGACCAAGGCAAGCTTTGAACCCTTTGGTGAACTTTGGTGTGCATCTAAGAAACCTTCTGACCGACGCATTCTTTCCCCGACTTCATATAACCACGATGGTCAGTCCACCGTTCACGTGATTTGGCAACCTCAAGGCGGCCAAAAATTCGACCAGCTCGAACGATATTTTGGAGTCACACAGAGTTTTGTCCAATTGTCCGGAGGTTCAGCTGTAGTATGTGCCGCAGCCCCGACTGACCCAGACAACCTTCATGATATTCCACCACCCGAGGCCGTACGTGCATTCCTGATAGATCCCAGCACAGGATACTCTTTCAAGCGCGGTACCTGGCATTCCCTGAACCGTTATATTCTGAATCATCATGGGGCGGAATTTCTAATTCTGAATTCGAACCCCAACCCAACCCAACTGGTCAACTATCAGACCGGCTCTGGTTGCTTGTCGAGAGACCTTGACGTATTTCAGAATCCTGAGATTCTGAAATACGGAAATGCGTCGGGCATCGAATTCGAGATCGAAGCCTGAACTACATTCCTGCAACAGACCTCAGGAATTTAAATCCGGACCTCCGGGTGCTCGCGATCTGAGCGACGATCGAATAGGCCGAATTGTTGCTGGCACCGAAGCGTTGATCCAGTTTTAACCGTTAGAAAACCGACTCACGCACCCAGATAGAGCCGGCGTACATCTTCGTTGTTAACGAGCTCCTCAGAGGCGCCTTCGAGCGCCACACGTCCAGTCTCGAGCACATAAGCCCGTGAGGACAGCTTCAAAGCCATTCTGGAGTTCTGCTCAACCAGGATAACACTAACTTTGTCTTCCCGATTAATAGCCAGGATCGAGCGGGCGATCTCGCGCACCACCTTCGGCGCAAGGCCGAGGGAGGGTTCGTCCATCAGCAATAGTTTCGGCCGAGCCATAAGCGCTCTTGAGATCGCTACCATCTGTTGCTCACCACCACTTAATGTGCTCGCCTGCTGGCGCATGCGCTCTTTCAAAAAAGGAAAACGTTCGCACATGCGCTCCAGGTCCCGTTTCACTTCGGCCTTATCTCTACGCAAGAAAGCACCCATCAGTAAGTTGTCTCGGACATTCATCAACGGGTAGATATGACGACCTTCTGGGACCATAGAAATACCAAGACCAACGATTTGGTCCGGATTGAGTTGGTCGATTCTCTTACCCTGATACCAAATTTCACCGGTAGCGATCCGGGTAAGGCCAGTAAATGCCCTCAACGTCGTCGTCTTTCCCGCCCCGTTCGTGCCAATGATAGCGACAATGTCGCCTTCACCTAGTACCATTGATACGTCGGACAAAGCTTTCACTTTATCGTAGTAGACATCAAGATTCCTGGCTTCGAAATAGCTACTCATATTCCCAGTTCGTCATCTTCGCGACCCAGATACGCCTCAATAACAGCTTTGTCAGTCTGAATTTCCGACGGCGTCCCCAACGCTACCATGCTGCCGAAGTTTAGAACCAGAATACGATCGCTGATACGCATCACCGCCCGCATATCGTGCTCTACCAACAGTATGGTAATGCCACGATCTCGAATTCCACGCACCATATCGACCACCCTGTCTGTCTCTTCCGGATTCATCCCCGAAAATGGTTCGTCGAGTAGCAGTGCCTTTGGTTCGGCTGCCATGGCGATCGCAATGCCAAGTTCCCGCAAGTAGCCGTGGGGCAGGTTTCGTGCCTGTTCATTGCGAACGGTTTCCAGACCGAGGATCTCGATTATTGAGTCGGCGCTTTCACGGAATTCCTGTTCGTCACGACGGGCCAGTGGACTGTTGAAAAAGAAGCCCAAAGAAGAAGCTCGACTGCGCAAATGGTGTGCGACGATGACATTTTCTACAACGGTCATCTCTTTGAATATCGTGGTCTCCTGAAAAGTTCGCACGACGCCCTTGCGAGCGACCACGTGCGCTGGTAAGCGGGTAATATTTTCGCCCTCGAAAATCACCCGACCCGAGGTCGGGCGTGTAAACGAAGTGATCAGTTTGAACAACGTACTCTTGCCGGCACCGTTAGGACCGATGATGGTAAAGATTTCACCGCTTTCAACTTCAAAGCTGACATCGTTTACGGCAATCAGACCACCAAATCGTTTCTCCAGATTCTCGACCGTAAGCAACGCCATCGACTAGTCCCTGATGTTGCGAGATCGCCAGAAAGCGGCGGGTAAACGCAGGCTGAGAAGACCATTGGGCAACCAGAGCATGATGGAGATCATTAACAATGAGTAAATGAGCTGCTGATATTGCTGAAATTCATGCAACAGTTCGAAGAGAATGAACAACAAAAAGGCACCGACAATTGGGCCGGCCACAAAGGCGAGGCCACCCAGAAAACAGTAAAGGATGAAGAACAGTGAGTCCAGCACACCAAATACCGAGGGGTAGATACTCTGCTGCGAGACTGTGAAGAAGGCACCACCTATGCCGCCATAAAAACAGCAAATAGCATAGGCCATGACCCGGTATCGGGCGACATTGATCCCAACACTCCGGCTGAGTTCTTCGTCCTGCTGTAACGACTTGAAAATCCAGCCCAGACGGCTGGATGAAATTCTCCATATGACGGCAAGACCGAGAATCAGCAAGACCGCGGCCAGGTAGTAGAACGCGATATGCGTGTCCACCTTTCCGAAATCCGGTATCAATGTTATTCCAAACAACCCGAGTTCGTCGGGCAGTGGAATGTTGGAAATACCCGGCGCGCCACCGGTAAAGTCACCACCACTGAGAAAACCAAGGCGCACTGCTTCGGTGAGGCTGAGGGTAATCATTGCAAAATAGACACCCTTTAATCGCAATATGCCGAGCCCGAAAATGATACCTGTCAGTCCAGCGATGAGACCGGAAAGTGGTAGACATACCCAGAACGAAACTCCGAACTTGGTACTGAGAATCGCCGTCGCGTATCCACCGATAAGAGCGAATGCGCCCTGTCCGATGTTGATCCGACCGATGGTGAAGGTGAGCCAGACGCCGAGGCTGATAAAACTGAGAACAGAAGCAGTGGTGATCACCCGCAGTATATAGCGAGATTCAGCGAAATAGGAAGGCAGGACGATCAGATAGACAATAAGAAATACACCCAGAACAATCCGTATCGATACTGCTCGATTCGGCGCTCCGACTCCCCTGCGGGTACCTTTCGCTACCGATGACATCAGTAATATGCCCCTTGGTTCAACCCCAAGGCTTACCCATGATGCCTTGTGGTCGAAAGACGAGGAAGATAATCATGCCGGCGAATATCAGCATATAGGTCACTGAACCAGGCATGTAAGCGTAGCCAAAGGATTCAAGAAATCCGAGTACAAATGCCCCAGCTATTGCCCCCGAGACGACTCCGGCGCCCCCGAGCATCACCATGATAAACGCCTTGATTGAAACGGCGGTACCGAGACCGGAATTGACCGCAAAAATGGTAGCCAGAAGGGAACCGGCGAGACCAGTAAGCCCTGCACCCAAGCCAAAGCCTAACGCTCCATAACGGTTGATGTTAACGCCCTGAAGCGCTGTCACTTCCTTGTCCTGAGCGATAGCCCGCAAAGCCCTTCCTGGGCGGGTAAACTGCATGAACGTGACGAAACCGATTAGTGAGGCCAGGGCGATCGCAAATACAAAGGCGCGCCCGGCTGGAATATAGACACCAAAAACCTGATAAACACCAGAGATGATCGGCGGCATTCCACGCTGTTTCTCGCCAAAAAAAAGAAGAATTAGACTTTCCAGCAGCAGCGCCAGGCCAGCAGCGAGCAGCATGGTGCTCTCTTCACGGGTAGAAACGCGGATAGCCCGTCGGAACAACAGCCGCTCAGATAGTAGACCCACTAGAACAAGCACAACAACGGAGGCCACCAGACCAACAACGAAGGGAAGATGCAGAACCTGTAGCGCGTAGTAGGTGATGAAACCGCCCAGCACATACATCTGTCCGTGAGCGAAGTTCAGCACGTTCATAATCGCAAAAATCAGCGTCAGGCCGAGCGCAATCAAGGCATAGTTCATGCCCAGGATCAGGCTGTTGACGATAACCTGTTCCATTTTGAATGTCCGCGTTGATTTCGACTTGGGGCCCACTGCCCACGACAACTGCGCCTGACAGAGGGCCCGCGGTCGATTGTTCAGTGACTATTCGACGTAGCCAATGAACAGCGTGACAAAGTCCGTGTCCTTGAACTCAGTTATCACCATCGGTGTACTAACCTGGCGAAGCTGGTCGAAATAGCCTTGACCAACCCACTTGAGCCGTGCCTTGCCGCCTTTGATGAACGGGTCCTCCGCGTTTACTTTTGGCATGGCGGCCTTGAAGATCTCGATATCGTCAATCGCCGCAGCACCTGCCACACGAAGCGTCTGCAGCAGCATCTCCAGGGCGTAGACCTTGGTACCGGCTTCATCGTTCCACTCGCCGGCAACCTTGCTGTACCGTTCGATAAACCGCTTCATCTCGTCAGTCCTAAGCTCGGGCGCACTGGCACCACCAACTGAGATATAGCCATTGGCCATCTCACCGGCGATCTCCGTGATGATGTTTGCATCCATTGCCGTTTCCGTACTCATGAGCCCCTTGTAACCCAGTTCACGGGCGGCTCGAATCAGCAGCGGGGCATCGGCAGGAGCCACACCGGAAAGTACGATCAAATCCGGGTTCTGGCCGATTATTCGACCCATGATCGGAAAGAAATCACTGGTATTGGGTTCGTAGGTACTGTCGGAAGACGTGATCTTGATTCCTAATTGATCTGCTGCCGCGACACAGCTGTCTCGGCTGTTCAGACCGCTGGCATCATTTCGAGGCACGCACGCTAGACTCTTAACACCTCTTTGCTCCTTAAGGTACTTATAGATAACAGGTGCTGACTGATAGCCAGCGATCATTCCAAGTGCCGTATTCTTGCTCGGTGATGTAAACAATTCGCGGTGCCAACCATAGCAGATGTTGAAGGCACCGGCTTTTTCGAACACCGGCAGAACTGCCCGAGTCGTATCATCGACATTGGGCCCGATGATGTACTTGATGCCCTCCTGATACACCAGGCGCTCTGCGCCGGCGATCGCAACTCGCGGGTCCTGCTTGGTGTCCAGGCTAACGATTTCGATATCATATTTCTCGCCGCCAATTTCAAAACCACCATCTTCGTTAATGATTTCGGCACCCGCCAGCGCGGCGTATTTATTGATTAAACCCCATGACGCAGCCGGTCCACTCATTACGCCAATATGGCCGATTTTAAGCACCTTGTTCGCAGCCTGAGAAGTTGTGACACCAAAGGCGAGTAGCACGAATCCAACCAGAAACAACCGAAAAGTGTTCACCAATAATTTCATGAAATTCCTTCCTTAAGTTACGTGGTTAACATCACCGAACTGATCACAGCTTTTGTTCTGGGGAAAAGCAACTCTCAGTCATTTGCTTAAGTTCCCTTCACTGAATTTAACCTCGATCATCAACTCAAACAAACCGAGGAACTCACTTTGGCCTGTGCTCACGCAATCTATCAGCTACTGATTGCCCAAAATTCCTGCGATTGAGACTCACCAAGCTAACGACGTAGATCATACACCACGTGGACGTCAACAAAATACCCTACTCGGAATCCCGGCCAAAATCTAAAGACAGCGTGGATTAAATCGATCGCTTCCTCAGAAATCCATTTGATCAGAATCTGCTCCAAAAGTATCAGCCCAAGAAAATGATCAGCTTTATGACCTCCCCGATAATGTAGTCCAGTCGATGTGAGAGTGTTTTGAGTTTGCTGGATGATGCTCATTTGATGGGTTGGGGTGGGTTTGATAGCTCGAGGCAAACATACCTGCGCGCTGTCTTGTGTAATCACCTCGTTTCAGGGCTTCGTTTAGAGTGCTCTTTTGGTTAGGACTCAGTGCGTCGACGGATCGACGCAACTTATTAGAGATGGCGTTGGACTACGTGAGTAGTGAGTGAATTGATTTGCCGGTCTAGTAGCGGGTCACCACGAGGCCAGTATGAAAGGCATTGTTATTGTTGAATCGTAGATCTTTTGTTTAGGTTGAGTGTCGTATCTAATAGCTAGAGAAGACGCTAGACCGTTGGCTCGAATTGAATTGCAAGACATCGTAACCTCGTGGTTTAACGCTACCCATACCAGGCGACATTTGTGGCATGCCTGGCGCAGTTAACCCGACAACGTTCGGGCGTTCCGCTAATAATCGTCGAACATCAGAAACTGGTACATGACCTTCGATCAGGTAGCCATCTACTTCTGCCGTGTGACACGAGTGAAGTGCAGGGTTCGTAATGCCGAGTTTTGCCTTTATGAGCAAAACATTTTCAACATTGTTGCTTATCACTTTAAATCCATTGTCTTTCATATATTCGACCCATTTTTGGCAACAACCACAAGTAGCTGATTTCCAGACAGTCAATGTAGACTCCGATGAGAATGCCGGATTGTAGGCAGACCACAGGATTGCCATCGGTATGAGCAAGTAGAGTTTCAACTTGATCTTCATCTTCAATATATTCAAAACCTACCGGTATATTCGAGGCCTGCCGCCCAATTTTAAGCTTGTCTGTTATTGGATGCTATGAAGGCTAAGATTGTAATGACTCGTATGTGATACGTGTTCCACCACCACCCCGTCCCTACAGTAGCCACCTACTACTAATTGCCGCCTAGTGTCGGTATCGTGCAGTCCCCAAGGTGGCGGGAGATCAGTTGCGCGATGAGTGAGTTGTCCCCACAGCAAAGAATTCGCTGCATGAGCGCGCTTGTCGCCACCATGGCGGTTGTGTCGATCACCAGTTCTTTGGCTTGGCCGATTTTATCTGAAGCTCTGCGCAATCAGGGCTATAGCGAATCCATGATCGGCATTAATGCAGCTGCCCAGTTTATCGGCATTATCGTTGTCGCACTGGCCGCACCGCGCATCATACCGGCTATGGGATTCTTCAAAACCATCGTGCTCGGCCTGGTGGTGGTCGCGGTTATGTTAATTGCTTTACCGGCGTTTCGTAGTTTTGAGACGTGGCTGTTGATTCGATTCCTGCTGGGTGTGGGCAACTCGTTGTTGTTTACAGCCGGTGACACGTGGATGAACCACATTGTTGATGACCGAGTGCGCGGACGGTGGATGGGCATCTATGTCACGGTCGGCATGGCCGGTTGGGCCCTCGGACCCCTTCTCGGCGCTTATCTTGACCCAGACACTTACTGGCCGTTTGTTTGCGGGTTGCTGGCAACCGTGGTTGCGGCTGTTTTTCTGCTGCCTACGCGGAAGCTTGATGTCAAATTGAGTCTCTCCACACAGGGAGTCGCTATGGGCTTGGCGACCGTATTTATTGCCGCACCCACGGTCCTACTGTCATCAGCCATGTTTGGTGTTGTCGAAGGTGCGATGCAATCTTTCGCCCATCTCTACACCATGGATATCCTGGGTGCGCAATTTCGTCAGACCGGTTATGCAGTTATCTGGGTCGGTGCGATAGCGGCTGTCTTTTTTCAATACCCGATCGGCTGGTTAGCTGACAAGGTTAGTCGTAGCTGGCTGCTGATTGCCTGCGTGTTAACGATGATGGTTTCAATCTTTCTGTTCCCGCTGCTTATCGAGGGTGGACGCGGTCCCTGGTGGGAACCACGGGCACTGGGGCTGTGGACCGTAGTCAGTGTCTGGGGTGGTTCAATGGGCGGCATTTTCACTGTTGGCATTACTCTGCTGGGCCAACGCTTTCGCGATGTCGAGCTGGTTTCCGCTAACGCTATGTTTTCCGTGTTGTTTGGTATCGGGGGGCTGCTTGGCCCATTCCTTGCCGGCACGGCAATGACCGCTATCGGTCCCGTTGGCTTTCCCTCATCGCTGCTCGCAGTAGTGACGGTCTACGCGGTGTTTGCGCTCTATCGGCAATTTATCCGCAGATAACATCATCTTTAACTACACCCACATGAGTGGCCTGTTTAGCCAGATCTACAGACCTCAGTGAGATGATGGAGAAGAGCGTTGTTCGATGATTATTCTTTTCTCGAGTGTGGAAATAGAGCATGTATCTAGCCAAGCGTAGTTTTAAAATCCTTATAACCCACTACCCGTGTGATCTCTCCCCACCAACCACACGCCTTAGAAGGTCTATTCAGACTAACGGCTTCTTGTTTGCTAAGCTGCTAAATAGGCCGCAAGATGATCGCTCAAGTCGTTTGCGTCATCTTCGGCACCATGGATAAAACTCGATTTCCGACGCCGCAAAAAATTAACACCAAGCAAGTACATCCCCGGCGCATCCACAACGCCGCCATCGTGACGAATACGCCCCTTCCGATCGAACACGGGCACATGAAGCCAATCGTAATCAGGATGGAAACCGGTCGCCCACAATATGGTTCCTATGTCGCCGTTCGCGAGGTTAATCTCTAACGGAGGCGACTCCTCCACCTGAGTCGGGTCAAAACGGTGTGGTTCCGGGACGCCACTGGCGAGGTCTTCCTCTAATACCCACTCATCAATCCGTTTCAATAAACGATTCATTTTGAGGTCGGCCAGCGCGCAGTGGTTGCGTAACGATCCAGAGAATTGCGCAACGCCCTCGCGAAGGCCAACGTATCGACCGACCAGTTTTACACCACTCTTGGTCAGTTCATTGAGGCCCAAGCTAGCGTGTTCGGGCGAGCCGATTAATTGCGGAGACGATACCTTGCGCGCTCTCTTGATATCGTCCACTTCCTTGTAGCCTTCATCGAGGAGACCAACCGCTTGCATCCAATAGAAGATATCGCGTTCTCGATATATCCTCGGCAATCTGACGTGCTCCCCCACGGCCAACGTTACTGGTCGATCGGAGCGCTGCACTTAGAGCGCGAGCTGGGTGCCGGTCGCCGCGGCGCCTACGACCAACACACCACCCTCAGCCAGCTGATCTGGATTGCGATAATCAATCGCGTGAACAATATCAACGGAATCCGGCAACGATTCAGTCAACCCCAATGGCACATTCGACTTATTACATGCGCCACTCGCGAGCACTAACCCACGGGTTTGCCAATCACCCTGGTTCGTCTCTACCAAATAACCGCTACCGTGAACTTTAATTCCCAACACGTTGGTGCGTCTTTCCACCGGCGCGGAAATCTTGTCTGCATAAGACTCTATAAAATGACTCACCTGCGGCACCGTCAGAAAACCATCGGGGTCATCCCCCTCGTACACCATGCCAGGCAGGCGGGCTTGCCAGTTTGGGGTAAGTAGACGCAATGAATCCCAACGCTCAGTACGCCAGGAATTTGCGATGTCGGCCCGCTCCAGCACAACGTGATCGACACCTCTTTCATTGAGGCAATAACTCATCGCCAGTCCCGCGTGACCGGCGCCAACTATAACGACATCGATTTTCCGCGTTGCGTGCGGCCCCACCGACAACAAACTCAGCTGACGTCTACAGTCACATTCGTTGGGTTCGTGATGATGTCATAAACCGCAGATCTCTTCTGTGATTGAGCGACAATAGCTTCGATATCCTCCCGCGACGCATCAGCGTCAATCTGATAGGTCACCTTGATCCCATCAAATCCGTTTCTGACATCACTATCAATACCCAGAATCCCCTGGATATCCATCCCCCCCTCCAGGGTTGCCGATACGGATTTCAACTGCACCTCGCGATGCTGAGCCACTGCCGCGACACCCGCCGTCAGACAACTTGCTAAGCCGGCTAAGACCATCTCGACCGGTGTTGCACCTCTGTCCTCCGAGGCGAAGACCGCTGGGTGATCTGCATCGAAATTGAATACTGTCTTATGCTTCTGTTCTTCACCGAGACCAAAGAAGCCTTCAACGCTGGTTTTGCTGTGTGTTCCATGGATCCAGTCACACTTTGCACGCCATGTGAACTGTGCAGCCGCGGGTGCCTCACTCAACGCCTCTCTAGCGCCAAGAAGCGCCTCGACGTTAACGCCGTTGTCTACTTTCTTATCTGCCATCGACATGGGTATCCGGTTTTGTTGTGAACGAAGTAATGTAGAGAGAAATTTATAGAGTTACATTCTAAAATTTCCCGTAAGTCTAAAACGCGAGTTTCGTTAAAACATTCTGGTGGGGAATAAATAACTATAAACTCCGGTTACTGAGCCCCTATGATCAATAAACTGGTGATGGCACCGGCGATCGCCCAGCAAAACAGAAACGCAAAGTTGATTTTTAGACTATATCTTTGACCCGGAGTGCCACATGGCCTAATAGGGCTCGCTCCCATCAATGGTGAAAACGGTCAGCCCGCGCTTTACGCACCAAGTCTGTTTGCGACATCCAGGCGAAGTTCAGCCCTGCTCAAGTTGGGTCCAGACGTAATAGCTGTCCGTTAGCGGCATCCGTCAATAAGTAAATAGCCCCGTCAGGTCCCTCGCGGACATCCCGAATACGACCATACTTTCGGGGCAACAACCGCTCTTCGTGCAATACGCGATCGCGGCCCAACTCAAGGCGCACCAGTGTTTTAAACTTTAAGGAACCAATGAAGAGGTTATCCTTCCAGTTTGGAAACAGCTTACCTGAATAGAAAGCCATACCAGAGGGTGCAATTGATGGCACCCAGTAGTGGAATGGCTGTGCGAGTCCGGCTTTGTGGGTTCCTTCGCCCACACGCGCAGAAGACCAGTACTCTCGCCCATAACTGATCACCGGCCACCCATAATTTACGCCAGCGTTCAGTCGATTCAGCTCGTCTCCTCCCCGCGGCCCATGCTCATGTATCCACACTTCTCCAGTACTCGGGTTCATCGCCAGCCCTTGGGGGTTTCGATGTCCGTGGGAAAATAACGCCCGCCCGTCCTTAGGACCCCTAACGAATGGGTTGTCATAGGGAATGCCCCCGCTTGGCAAAACACGAACAACAGAACCCGGGTGTACCGTACGATTCTGCGCCCAATTACGTTGACCGCGGTCGCCTAAAGTAATCAGTAGTGTGCCATCCAATCCGAACAGCAGACGGGACCCAAAGTGATGGCGTTTCCCCGTCATTGGGTAGGCGTTAAAGATCACTTCGAGCCCGCTGAGCGTCATGTTGTCAAGTCGTGCCCGCGCGACTGAGGTTGCCATTTCCCCTGACGTACCACGCACGTACGAAAAATAAATAAATCGATTCACGGCAAACTGGGGATCTAAAACAATATCCAAAAGCCCACCCTGACCTGCCGAGTGGAGCGGGGGCAATCCTTTTACAAGTCGTGGCGACAGTTCACCCTTATAGAAATATCGCAGCCGGCCCGGGCGTTCGGTAATCAACATTGCCCCATTGGGAAGAAACGCTAAACCCCAGGGATGCTCTAGGTCGGTCGCTAATTCAGTCACTCTAAAATTAGTCTTTTCCGAGACCAATACTTGTGAGTCAGACGCTGAGACGCCACCGCAAAGAACACACGCTATTGTTACAACATGCGTCAGCCGCGAAAAGACATCGACAAACAATCGCCTATTGCTGCGCATTAAAAAATGCATTGCGCCCAACAGCACCATGCTTAACAAGACTCGAGGGGTTTCTTTAGAGAACGGGACCATCTAACTGATACAGATAGAATATCTCACCAGAGCGTATCAATCATTTCGTAATCCGCTTGACAAGTGCAACATCCAGTCCACCACGAAATTTACCGCGACGGTGAGGCCCGCAATGGCAGCCGCAGGTAATAACGGTGTAATGTCGTTGTAGTTAATCAATGTTGCGTTTTCGCGCACCATCGAACCCCAGTCAGCGGTCGGGGGCTGAATACCCAACCCCAAAAAACTCAATGAAGCGATAAACAAAAAAACAAAACAAAAACGCAACCCAAACTCCGCCAACAGCGGCGCCGTAATATTGGGTAAAACTTCTTTTCGAATCACCCACCACATGCGTTCCCCGCGCAGCTGCGCGACCTCGACAAAGTCCATAACGACCACATTCATCGCGGCAGAACGGGCAATGCGAAAGACTCGGGTGCTGTCAAGCACTGCAATGATCACGATGAGAGAAGGAATTGAGGTGCCAAAGATAGTCAGCAGCAGAAGGGCAAAAATAAGGCTGGGGACTGCCATCAAAATATCGACTAACCGGCCAATCAGCAGGTCGTACCACCCACCCAAAATAGCAACGAGCATGCCCGTGATGCCACCGATCAAAAAAGCCAGGACCACGGTGGCAAAGGCTATGCCTATCGTATTGCGTGCACCATAAATGAGTCGCGACAGCATATCGCGTCCAATATTATCGGTTCCAAAAATAAACTCATCTGACCATAGCTCATAGGACGAGCCGACAATCGAGGTTTCGCTATAGGGCGCAATCCAGGGTGCAAAGATCGCCACAATGGCATAGGCCGTGACAATTAGTAACCCAATTTTCGCACTGATTGGTGCACTACGAAGGGCTTTGACGGCAGTTGTCATACTCTAACGCGGATGGAGGAGCCGCGGATTGGAAACAATCGACACGATATCCGATAACAGATTTAGCAAAATGTAGACCGCTGCGAAGATCATTGCACACGCCTGCACCACCGGCAGGTCTCGCTTAGACACGCTGTCCACCAACAACTGCCCTAGCCCCGGGTAGACAAAGACGACCTCTACCACCACCACTCCAACCACTAGATAAGCGAGATTGAGAGCAATCACGTTAACAATGGGTCCCCAAGCATTGGGTAACGCATGGTAGACAATAATGCGAAATGGTCGAGTTCCTTTCAAACGGGCCATCTCAATGTAAGGGCTAGACAACAAGTTAATAATCGCCGCCCGAGTCATTCGCAACATGTGGGCCAATACAACGAGCGTCAGGGTCAACGCGGGCAAAATCGTCCGAAAAAGTTTGTCACCAAAGGCGAGATCCGTACTGACATTGGAAATCCCCGGAAAGAAGCCACCTTTTACCGAAAAGAAGAGGATCAGAATGTAGGCGACAAAAAATTCAGGAAAAGAAATCGAAGTCAACGTGGCCATGTTAACGATACGGTCGTATAGGCTGTTGCGGTACAACGCAGCGAGCAAGCCTAGGAACAGTGCCAGAGGTACCGCAATCGCAGCCGCAACGCCGCCCAGAAACAACGTATTGGACAATCGAGGTCCGACAAATCCTGCAATCTCGCGTTTGCTCGCCAGTGACTGACCCATATCACCGGTCAGCATCCCGTGTAACCACTCGAAGTAACGGATGTGGGCCGGTCGGTCGAGACCAATCTCGGCCCGAAACGCCGCTACCGTTTCTGGTGTGGCTGACTGCCCCAACATGGCCTGGGTAATATCACCGGGTAGCAGCTCAACGACAAACGCAATGATCAATGAGACGACGAAAAGCGTCATCACACCCAACCCAAGCCTCTGCAACACCACCCTTAAAAGCGAGGACACCAGCACCCTCCCTGCTTCACACCATTGTCACGGCGTGTTTCGTTTGTATCGTCGTAGCTTATCGTGACATCATGACTATAGCGAATTCGCTCTTGCATGCTCTGTTGCTCATGACTAAGGCTACTCGGTCGCCATTGCGGGAAATTAAGCGTGGCCGGGAGCCCACGTTGGCAATGACATCGCGGCACCTGGTCAATGATACGTGCTACCAGACGGTGGATCCGCCCAGGCCCTCCAATAACAGTGTCCAAAGGCACGCGCTTCGATCTTCTTCGTTAAGTTAAACCATTGAATTTACGCCAAATCGCGCCCGTTAAAGAAGTTCCACACCTGCTGATACCGCTCAGCGATGGTCGACGCCTTGCCGCAAGGCTGTGGTTACCCGATGGGCCTGAGCAATCTCCGGTTCCAGCCATCCTGGAGTACCTCCCCTACCGCAAACGTGATGGCACCGCGCAACGGGATGAATCGACCTACCCAATATTTGCCGCTAATGGTTATGCCGGCATTCGAGTGGATATCGCAGGCACCGGGGAATCCGACGGAGATTTTGACGATGAATACTCGGCGCGCGAACTCACAGATGGGGTCGAAGTGGTTGCATGGATCGCACAGCAGACCTGGTGCGACGGCAATGTCGGCATGATGGGTATCTCCTGGGGCGGATTCAACAGCCTTCAGATCGCCTCCATGAAGCCACCCGCTTTACGAGCCGTCATTGCCATCGGCACAACCGTGGACCGTTATAACGATGATATTCATTACAAAAACGGCTGCCTGCTGTATTCAAACGCCGGTTGGTCTGCTGTGATGCTGTGCTTTGCTTCGAAACCGCCTGACCCCCTCCTGGTTGGCGACTCGTGGCGTGAGATGTGGCTCAAGCGCCTCCAAACCCAGCCCTTTCCACTGGAAACGTGGCTTGCCCACCAACACCGTGATGACTACTGGCGACGCGGCTCAATTTGTGAAGATTACGACGCCATGAATATTCCGGCGTTAGTGATCAGTGGCTGGGCCGACGGGTATATCAACGCGCCGCCTGCGGCCATTGAACACTTCACCGGGGTTAGCAAGGCGATTAATGGACCGTGGATCCATCAATACCCGCATTTGGCCTTTCCCCACCCCCGGATAGATTTTCATACAGAAGCGCTCAACTGGTGGGATGCCTGGCTGAAAGGTGTCGACAACGGTGTAACGTCACTGCCAGCCTACCGAGCCTATATCTCTGAACGCGTGCATCCGGGAGTCCCGCGCAAGAGCGAGAATGGTCGGTGGGTCACCGCATTCGCCTCTCCATTTCCACCGCGTACTGGCCTATGGTCATGCCCTGCCCTTACCTCGTTACAGCACAAATTCACACGGGTAAATGCACCGCGGTCCAGCTCCCTGTCCGTCAAGGGGGAGACGTTCATGAATTGACCGAGCCAGAGAATCTAAACCCGTTGCCTCAATACCCGCTCCATCGACCAGCGCACTATGAACGCTCGGTAACGCGGGATCGAAGTACCGGGAGAACACAACTTCAGGTCATAGACGACACGGGCGAGGAAGAAATACCGGGCCATGGCTTGCGGGTGCGCCATCGGCGAGAAGATCAATGGTCAATTATTGCCAATGAGCCACTCAGCGCACGGTCTACCACTCGCTATACTTGTTGGATGTCTCGTGGTGACTGGTCAATTCGTACGGAGACCGACACCACATTGCGTTGTGATACCGGTCATTTTTACCTATTCGCTACGGTAAAGGCATTTGAAAATGAAATGCTTGTTAGTGAAAGGCAGTGGCAAAAATCCTTAACTCGCGATTTATTGTAGAGCCCCACCCTAAATCACCTGTAATCACTGCCTTGATTCTGAGTGAAAGAAGATCTTCATGAAACGACGCAAGATTCCTTTCTCCGACGTGGCAATGCTGCCCCACTAGCAGTTGTCGGATCGACTAAACCGGAAAATCCTACTAAAAATACCGATAAACTTGAAATACAACGTTAATTACACGGAAACTTGTTGACTTAGTCTAAGCAATCTCGCAAATTTTACCTCAAGGAATTAGCCTTAGCGTTGATCAGCGAACTCAAATCGCCAGGATAGGCCTAATTCATCGAGCAAAATTGTTTCACTAGGAGAGCTGACATATGTACGAAAGACAAAAGATAGAAATGGATCGCCTGCAGGCCAAAGTGGCTAAAGGCCAAATGAGCAGGCGCGAGTTTTTATCCCGTGTATCGGCCATGGGTCTTGGCGCGATGGTGCCTGGGCTTTACATGCAAGGCGCGTTGGCCGCACCCAAACAAGGCGGGCGATTTCGTCAAGGTGTTACCGGTGGCGCAACCAGCGATGTGCTGGATCCAGGCCAGATTCTTGATCATTACATGATCAACGTACAGTTCGGTCAATTGCGCAACAACCTGACCGAGGTGGCCGCCTCAGGCGATCTACTGCCGGAACTGGCTGAAAGTTGGGAAGCCAGTAACGGCGCCAAAACGTGGAATTTCAAAGTCCGTCAGGGTGTTGAATTTCATAATGGAAAATCGTTGACCTCGCAAGACGTCGTTGATTCATTAAATCATCATCTGGGAAAGGACTCCAAATCTGCAGCCAAGGGCCAATTGAATGCAGTGACCTCCGTCAAGGCTGCCGGTAAACACGGTTTCACCGTGGAATTGAGCGGTGGTGATGCTGACTTTCCCTTCATCCTGAGCGACTACCACCTCCTTATTTGCCCATCAAACGGTGATGGTGGCATCGATTGGAAGTCAGGCATCGGCACAGGTGGGTTCACGCTGGTTGAACACGACCCAGGTGTTAGAACGTTAACCAAGGCTAACCCCAACTACTGGAAACAAGGCCGTCGGTTCTTTGCCGAGGTTGAAACATTGCAGATAGCGGATTCGGCTGCGCGGGAAAATGCCCTGCGTACCGGGGAACTAGATGCCATGAACAATGTTTCACCGAAAACAGCAGACCTGCTCAAACGGCAACCAGGGATCTACGTTGGCGCGACCACCGGGAACAAGCAGGTCACTTTACCCATGTTGACCGACATCTCACCCTACGACAACAATGATGTTCGCACCGCGATGAAGTACATCGTTGACCGTGAGCAATGGCTTAAAGTCATCGCGAAGGGGTACGGTCAACTCGGCAACGACAACCCGATTGGTCCAGCCAACTTCTATCGCGCAACGACTGATGAACTACCCCAACGCGCCTACGATCCGGATAAGGCCAAGTTCCACCTGAAAAAAGCTGGATATGACAGCTTAGATGTTCAATTTCACGCGGCAGAAACCGGATTTGGTGGTTCCATTGACGCGGGTCAAATGATGGCAGAAACCGCCCGGCCAGCGGGCATCAACGTGGAGGTCGTGCGCGAACCTGATGATGGTTACTGGTCCAATGTATGGATGAAGAAACCATTCTCAGCATGTTATTGGTCCGGTCGACCGACCGAAAACATGATGTTCTCCACCGTCTACGCTGGGGATGCGGCTTGGAACGATACCCATTGGAAAAACGCCCGGTTTGATGAGTTGCTGAAACTGGGCCGCGTCGAAACAGACCAAGCCAAGCGACGTACTATCTATGTCGAGATGCAACGAATTGTGCATAACGACGGTGGTACCGTGCTCCCGCTGTTCTTGAGTGATGTCTTTGCAACCAGCGATAAGGTGGGATTGCCAGATGTCATCGGCGGCAACTGGGAACTCGATGGGTGCAAAGCGGCCGAACGTTGGTGGTTTGCATGATCCGGGTTTAACCTTCGCGCATCTATCAACCCTGGCGTCGCATAACGGCGCCAGGGTTTTTTTTAACCAGCGAAGTTTCACCGCACTCCCGCGGGTGAAACACTAATTAGACCAAAACGATTATTTAAAGATTCGCCGTCGCCGTTCCAAGAAAAACCTGATTTTCTGGCAGCCCGCCCTTTGCCGCCCGCTGCAGATTATCCGCTACGAACTTCCATCGTCGCTCCAATTGCTCTGGTGCCGCCGCACTCTCATGGGCGCTGAGAATGACATTGTCAAGATCTTGGAATGGATAATTACAGGGCCACACATCTTTTTTGTCATTACCAATATAGTTGTACCAAACATCGAGGACAGCACCACCAATCGACCGATGCTTCAGCGCCTGGTAAAGGGCCTCTTCCTCTATGACCCGCCCACGGCCCACATTAATGATGACGCTGTCGGGTTTCATTCTGGCTAATTGAGGCGCCCCTATCATGCCAATGCTTTCTTTGTTCATATCACAGGCCACCACAACAAAATCACTTTCAGCCAATAATTGATCGAGTTGCTCGGTGCCTCCCAGCCAATCCAGCGGGGGTGGGGTTTTCTGTTTCGATCGACGGATCGCGATCACTCGCATACCGAAGGCAGCAGCCCGGTGAGCCACTTCCCTACCGATATGTCCGTAACCCACAATACCGACCGTCCGGTTGCGGATTTCTCCGTGATATTCAGATGAACCTGGCGGCCTACCGCCCCACCCTTCGGCCCGAAAACGTCGGTCAATATCCCGCAACCCGATTTTTGTTTCGAGCATCGCGCAAAGGACGAATTCGGCGATCGTCGTTTCATGTTCATAACAATTACAGACAGGAATGCCCCTTGGCATGGTTTCCGGTGAACAAAAGTCATACCCCGTCCACGGAATCTGGAACAGCTTCAGTTTCGGTGTCTTCGGCCAGTTCGGTGTGGGTATCTTCCCACCAATGATCGCATCTGCCTCAAGCGCCATAGCAATAAACTCATCAGGTTCATTGCAAGACGGATCCCACACAAGAATTCTCCAATCATCGTTTAATTCACCTCTTAAGAGGTGTTCGTACTGAACAGCGATCCGTCCTTGTATTAATGCAGTTGGCAAAACATTTTCTCCGTGTTGATAAAATCAAGATGACATAACGCGGTACGCAGCACAAACAAACACACAAGCAAACCAACCCATCCACCCACTTCTTTTGTCTCGCCCACACTGTTCTGATAATCCTTATTATTGAGTGAATCCCGTTGTATCTCTGGATTGATACAATGCCCGTAGATTCAATCGCATATTTTGTCTTATCACCCATACCCCATTAGGGTCAATATTTGTCATTTCGCCCGGCACCCGTGCTTAATATGCTCGGTCAGCTCTATCTGATCGTTGATCCCATGTGCAGCTGGTGCTGGGGATTTCGATCGGTATGGGACACGTTTCACTCCAGGTTACCCCCATCCATCATCGTTACCGACCTAATGGGAGGCCTGGCACCGGATGCCACTGAACCCATGGATGCTCAGACTCAGGCCTATGTGAAAGGCGCATGGCATGCCGTCAAGGCTCGCACGGGTGCTCAGTTCAACTTTTCGTTTTGGGACACTTGCCAACCCAAACGGGCGACCTATCCCGCCTGTCGCGCGGTCATCGCAGCAGGCTTTCAGGAAAAGGGCGGCCGGGCACAACTGTACGCCGCAATACAACACGCCTATTATCTCGAGGCCCGTGATCCTTCCGATCTTGACACCTTGATTGCGCTTGCCGCTGAAGTCGGCCTCGATGCGATCCAATTCGAACGCGATCTTACCGGCACCGCGGTGCAGGCTGCGTTTGAGAGCGAGTTAGTTCAGGCCCGTTCCCTTGGTGTCAGCGGGTTCCCGACCGTACTGTGGCAGCCGCCCGACGCCTTGAGCCGCCCCACTCAAGTGCTGGCTGCCGGATTCACCGACCTTGACACACTTCATCTACGTTGGTCACAGCTCATTGACTAAATGCTCGATAAGAAACGAATACCTCGACCCAACGGATATCTCTAACTGTCATTCATCCTAACCTAAGGTTACGTGCGGACACCCATGGCACTACCGCTCTGATTATTTTGTCACGTGTTCTCTGTGAGACATCAGGCTTTCACATACTAATCAGCAACCAGAAGGCCCTACCGAAGCGTCAACACCTATTACCCATACGCGCCGAATTCTCCCCTACCAATGGATCAACTTCATTCACGTATAGCAAGCGCTCAACGCCAAACCATAGAGAAATTAACGTAATATCTCTAGCGTTGACCCAACGACAAAAGAGCACTTAACTAATCGATGACCACAACCGCCTAACTAGCCGTCACCGGTTGCAACGATCGCCAAAACAGCTCGGCCAACCTGTCAAAACCCATCACGTCTGCTCTGTAGTCCGGTGCACGTAGACGAAAACGACACGAAATCATCAATAAAGCGCGCGCTCATGTACCAAACTGGACATCAACTAGCCTCCTATCCCAGGCTGTTTCAGCATGACTTCCCCTTCACGTTTGAATTCGATTCAAACCCATATTCCGCCACAGCCACGCAGGTAGAGGACGTGGGTTATGGCGCGATAGCCGATGACCCATAACCAATCTGCCTGAGTCATTCTCAGTGAAATCCTACATTTTTAATCGGCTTCTCCTAATCGGCCCTACCGTTTTAGGGGTCGCTGTCCTGGTTTTTTTCTTGATGCGGGTTATTCCAGGGGATATTTGTCTGGCGAGATGGGTCGACTACGGCGCTGATCTCGACCCGAGTCTATTGGAGTTCTGTCGCAACGATTTAGGTCTCAATGCACCCCTGCATGTCCAGTTCCTCCAGTTTATCCAGGGCATAGTGACTTTTGATCTCGGTCATTCGATGTGGACGGGACGGCCGGTCATTGAAGAATTGGCGTTACGCTTCCCGTTATCCCTTCAATTGGCCATCATGGCCACCATCACTTCTATTTTAATCGCTATACCCCTTGGGATCGTCTCAGCTGTAAAACAAAACACTTGGCTCGATTACCTGGTCCGTATAGTTTCCATAGCCGGCAATGCCATTCCCTCCTTTTGGCTCGGGATTCTTATTATCCTGGGCCTATTTACTTTTTCCCAAGCTTGGTTCGGGGAACCCTGGATGCCGCCGATTGAATATGTGTCGCTGTTTGTAGACCCGATGGAAAATCTGGCGCATTTGTTTTGGCCCATGCTCGCCACTGGCTATCGGTATACGGCCGTGGTGGCGCGCATGACCCGTGCTGCGTTTCTCGAGATCCTAAATGAAGACTTCATTCGTTCGGCGCGGGCCAAAGGATTACCCCTTAAAGTCATAATCAATCGCCACGCATTACCCAACGCGCTATTGCCTATCGTAACGGTTATCGGCATGGAGTTTTCTTTCTTCATGGGCGGCCTTGTCGTCACGGAACAAGTCTTTAACCTTAATGGCCTTGGTCGTCTGTTGGTCGAGTCGGTGCTGTACGCGGACTACAACATGATCCAGGCGTTAGTTATGTTGGTTGCAGTGGTTTTTATTGGGATTAACCTCCTTATCGATCTGTCATATGCCTGGCTCGATCCGCGAATCCGCTACGCTTAAGGTCTCCACATAGATGATGCTTAGCGTAATGACAAAGAACGCAGACCCCCGTAGTTGTGTCCTGAGCGGTTATCAAAAACGCATTCGCAAAAACTCACTCATTTTCTACTGTCTACACCAACTCCGGCCGGGTTGACCAAGTCATTCATCGAGCTTTCGGGGTTACCCGGAACCGGCACCTGTTCACCAGTCGGACGGGAATGATCAGCCCAATGTCCAGTCGGATCCTTCCCGCGGCAAATCACCGAGTGCGCACTCCAACCGTTGTAGGCCTGAACATCGTAAGAAAGAAATCGCATTGCCAGACCACAACGGCGTCTCTAGGATTGAGTTACATCCGAACCATGCAACGTCCAATACGAATGCAATGACATCTCGCATGCTTTTACGCCAAGGAAACCGGCGCGCCCTCATAGCGACCGGCATCCCGCACTGTCTGAGTCAGGACGTTATTTTCCTCAGCCTCACTGCCATGAAATACGATCTGGGCCACCTTGTGTGAAGCTGGGTTACCTGCATCGCCCCATTGCCAACCTTAGCATCATCAATGGCCAACCAGGCTGACCCAACCTCGCGGCGACTTAATGGCCGTTAGGAGGAACTTGATGCCAACTAATGCGTTTCCGAGTCATTTACCGCACCGCGGAAGCGATTCATAGCCGTAGCACCATCAAAGGAATAGGGGAAAACGAGCGGCAGCGTTTCAGCCACAATCTTAATATTCACAAACAGTGGTCCTTCTCCTTGCCATACCATGTCCCGAATGTCATCCAACGGCAATTCTTCAACCACCGAACGGGTCTGCACGAACCCGCACGCTCGCGCGACCGCTTCAAGATCAGTAGGCCCTGCAGTAGCGGTCGGCTGACTACCTGTTTCGACGTAAGCTTCGTTATCGAGCGCGACAACGGCCAAGTTGGCAGGCGCCTGGTTTGCGATGGTCGCTAATACACCAAGGCTCATTAGCAACTCACCGTCACCGGCGAATAAGACGATCCTCTTTTCCGGCCTAGCCATAGCCAATCCCAGCGCAAACGGGCCCGCCTGCCCCATCGCCCCGATAAAGTTAAAGTTAAGTGGGTGATCACCAACCGATGCCACGTCCCAAGTGGGGTTACCCAGACTGGATACCACCACCATATTCGCAGGCCGATGCTCCAAGAGAGATTCGACTAGGGCTCTTCTCTGAAACATGAAATCAACCCTCCTTAAACTGCTTTGCGCCCAACATTTCTTGGGATAACAGTACAGCAGCCGATCGACGGGTGTTGAACGCGAACTGTCCCGCCGCGTTTACCGTCTCACCCACTTTCTCTTTAGCGTCGGCACGAAAAACACTGACCTCCATTGCCTCCAATACCTTCGGGGTGCCGCGACCCATCGGCACTTGCCACGGAATAAACTCGCCCCACTCTCCACGCATGGAAATTATCGACAGGAATGGAACCCGACAAATAACGGGCAGCGCCAACGCGTTGATGCAATTGCCAACGCCACTTGACTGCATTAATAAAACGCCCTTCCGTCCGCCGGCCCAGGCGCCACACAGCAACCCAACACCCTCTTCTTCAGTAGTTAAGGTCACCACATCCATATCGTTACGCGCGTCACATTTTCGAATCAACGGCGCATGACCGGCATCGGGAACATGAGCGATTAGATCTATGCCTTGGCGTTCTAGGACATCGAAAATATCCTGATGCCAATCTATGTCCTTTTGTGATTTCATATCCTTTCTTCTTTCCATGCACTGCCCGCACCTAACCCCCGAACATGCTGTCGCCCGGAGCCTGCAGAACCCTTGGGCAACTGTCCAGACACTGCGCCCCTAAAACTCACCCTATCTCAGCGCCCCTTGAAATTCGGCTTCCTTTTTGCGAGAAACGCTTTTTGGCCTTCACGATAATCCTCACTATCAAAGGCATCCAATACGCGCTGCGCGATCTCCTGTTTCTCCTGATCAGCCGTCCCGTTGGTCAGACTGGCGATAATCTTCTTTGCTCCCATCACAGACAACGGCGCATTGTCAGACAGCCTTCTCGCGAAGTCTTGGGCAGCCGCTAACGCATCTGATTCCACTAATGACTGCAATAAACCCATACTCTCGGCAGCCTCCACTGGAAATATTTCGCCCGACATTAAAATCCGCTTAGCAGATGATGGACCAACCAGGTCGTAGAGAATGCGAGTCTCGGTGAGACCATAAATAATACCCAGTCGCGCGGCGGTAATCCCAAAGCGCGCTCCCCGACTGGCGATACGAAAGTCACAACACACGGCCAGACCCATACCACCGCCTACGCAGACACCATCAATAGCCGCGATAGTCGGCTTGCTGCTTTCAAGGATCGCCATCTCACAGGCATCTGCAACGACGTCATATCGCTCCCCGGCCTGTGCGTTATGACGAACCGTTGGAAATTCACTGATGTCAGCTCCCGCACAAAAATGCCCTCCCGCCCCCGTCAAAATAATGACGCGAGTGTCATCGTCTATTTCGAGTTCCTGATACAAATCGCCCAACGCCTGCCACATCGAAAGCGACATCGCATTACGCTTCTCAACCCGATTCAGCGTCACCGTTGTGACGTAGTCATCTTTTTCCACCGTTAAACTCTTCATTTATTCCTCTCTTTGCTTATCAATGACGAGACTATAACGTCCTCGAGCCTCTCTTCGAGCCACCAATACCCAGTCCACATTGAACCCGCCTCCCATCCCCTAGGAAATACCCCCACCGAGCGTAGCGTTATGGGGCCGTTCCCCCTGACAATTTGGCGAGGCCTACTGCCTATAGCCCGAAGAAACCGGACATCAATGGGCCGTTAGTACGACCGCATCGTTACAGTTGTCAACTGCTCGAGTACCGAAAAGACCCAACCCACGCCAAACAACCATCGACATTAGCCCCCGGCACGTTCGGCGGCCAAGTGATTCATTTTATCGAGTGCTCTGCCAAATCCTCGCCGCCAACTCAGCCTCTGTAAGCCCCACTCGGAGTGAATCATCACAACGACTCGTTTACCCCCCGCATCACCGGTACGGCGATAGGAAAATGGGGGGCCAATACAAACTTTAGTTGTGCGTGCGCCTGACGCAATGCACGCTCAACCTGTGCCGTGTCTGGGGCTTTGGCAAAAATAAACCCTGGATAACTGGAACCCTCAGGCCAGGGGACAAAAAGATGCCCTGGATGCACATCGATCAATACCGACTCAATCCGGTCTACCGCGCGGGCCCGAGCTAAGCCCTCAAGGCGGCGGAGCACCCCTGGACCCGGAACCGGAATCATCATTACCCCTGCCGACTGGCCATCATTTTGAACGTAGGCAGAATGACCCAGCGCATTGCTCATAATGACTTCTTCCAATGAGAGACCGAGGGCTAATTCCAATAATCTCCCGCACTGTCCGCCGATAGTGCGGGGCGCAACCTCAAGCACCCAAACGCCCTTGCTGTTGACGCGACACTCTGCGTGGATAGGGCCATGCGTCAGACCAATCGCGCGGCACGCGATCGCGATCGTCTTGACGATGTCTGCCTTGAGATCGTTTCGAATATCGGGCGGGGTGAGATAAATGGTTTCCTCAAAGTACGGGCCATCCAATGGATCAGGTTTGTCGAAAATAGCGAGGCATTGGAATTTTCCTGAATGCAGTACCCCCTCGATGGCATATTCATGACCGTCGATAAACTTTTCTATCAGTATGCAACGATCTAGATTCGGGTTCTCTCTCTCAAGCATTCGTTTGACCCGCACAATCGCCGCCGACAACTCGTTTACGTTATCAGCGCGAATCACCCCACGACTCCCGGACAATGAAACCGGTTTCACCACACAGGGAAATTCGCACTCACCGACCCACTCGGAACTGATCATCTCCTCTGGTTCAAGCACACGATACGTCGGACTTAATAAACCGGCAGTCGCCAGGATGTTCCGACACTGATGTTTCAGCCGCGCGTCTTGAATCGCTTGCGGTTCATTCGACTTGAGTGATAAGACCTGCGCTACTGACGCCGCGATCTCCAAAGAGCCATCCTCAACACCGAGGACAGCGCTGATCGGATCGCGGGCATGAAATTGCCTGACCCGTTCGACGGCGGTTTGAGGGTCAGAAAAGTCTATCTCGACGCCGGGGCGCCCGGTCGGCGAAAGCCCTAAACGACTATTCGATGCCACGACCGTGCGTACCCCTAGCCGCTCTCCCGCCCGAATAAACGAAGCCGTCCGGTAACTGGCAGGATGCGCCACCAGCAAGACCGTTTTCCGGGTTGATTTGATCCGACGAGGCCGCCCTTAAGTTTTACTGGCCAAACCTTAATCCGTGCCCTTAATGCATCAGATATCACTCGAAGGCAACGCCCTCACTTCAGTGTGAAGCCCCTCCACAGCCTCCACAAGCACCGCTACCTCCAACACTCTTAAACACATTATTAAACACAAAGGTAGCATTGACGCCGTCGTCCTTATAGTCAATCTCGGCGCCATGCATATATCCCAGTGCCACGGGGTCCATATACAATCGAAACCCTACATCTCCAGTGAAAACCTGATCACGTTCATCAAGACGGTCGGCAAAAGTCATACCATAATTCATCCCCCCACAGCCACCGCCGGACACAAACACACGAACCGCCTCGATATCGGCGTCGGCTCCCTCAATCAGTTCTGCCATCTTGTGCCTGGCAGCATCGGTGACATTGATAAGCTCAGCCATGGTCTTGGTGTTTTCTTGCACGTCCATATTGTCTGTTCTCCTGAAAGCCCATGAAGAATGTTAGAATTTTAGCTTCATAATTACGACCCTGATCATGCTTTCGCATGTTACGGGTCGGCTAACCCTGACTCAGGGGGAAATCATACCATGCGAACTGTCCAATGCGCCTTGCTTAAGCGGGAAGCTGAAGGTCTCTCAGAAGCGCCCTACCCCGGCGAACTCGGCCAAAGGGTATTCGAGAATATTTCTAAGGATGCATGGCAACAATGGCTTGAGCGCCTTGTCCTCATCATCAACGAGAATCAATTAAGTACCGCTGACCCTGAGAATCTTGACGTTATTGAAGAGAATATGAAAGGATTTCTTTTCCAAGAAGGCGATCTTGGCGGCCAACCGGCCGGTTTTGCTCCGCAAAAGAAGTAGCTTAACGAGCCACGCGACTTTTCGGCCCGCTGCTCAATTCCAGTATTTTTCCCTCACCAACACAGAACGAACACCGGTGGGTGTTTGCGCATCCAAAATAGTGCCCGCATTCCAAACTGTTTGGCTGACCATGCCAATGGCAATATTCTCAGCAAAGTCTGGAGACCAAGTGGCTGAAGAAACATAACCGACCGACTCACCGTCTGAATTCGTTAGGCTCCAACGACAATCTATTGGCGGTAACGCATCGCCGGCTATCGTTAATGGCCTAATCTGACGTTCGGGTTCCCGGTTTGCCAGCAAGGCCTTATGGCCAAGACACGCGGTAGCTGTATCAAGATCACAGTACTTTCCCAGACCGACCTCGAATGGCGTGTGCTCGATGGTGATATCGCTCCCAAAACTAAGCAGCCCCGCCTCGATCCGCTCAATGGTATTGGGGCAACCTGCGCGAACGTCCAAGTCCCGACCCGCATCAAAGAGAAGATCCCATAACGCCTCGCCATAATCTGAACCATCAAGATAGATTTCAAACCCCCCTTGATGAGACCATCCTGATCGGGCAATAACCATTTCATGACCCTGAAACGAAACAGTTTGATACCGAAAGAATCGGGTCGTCACCACCTCTTCTCCAAAAACACGCGCAATCAACTGATCGGCCTTTGGTCCCTGAACCGCCAATGGGGAAACGTCGGGTTCAAACACTTGCACATCAAGCCCAAACCCTGCGGCCAACCCTTTGCAGTAATACAACATATCGGTATCTGCCAATGATAACCAGTAACGATTCCGATTCCGTTTTATTGCCACCGGATCGTTCAACATCCGTCCACGCTCGTCGACCATCGGAACATAAAAGCACTGGTCATCGGCCATGCTCGTGATATCTCTCGGGGTCATCATCTGCACCAGCCTGAACGCATCCGGCCCTACGACTTCGACCTGACGCTCCGCCGCGACATCCCACAATTGCACAGCCCGTTTCAGGTGTGCGTAGTCCTCTTCAATCGACTCGAAAACCTGCGGAAGGAGCATGTGGTTGTAAACGGTGTACGCCTTGACTCCGGCCTGCTCAACTCGACTCGAAAACGGAGTTCGCCTTATCCGAATGGATGGCGTCAAATAAGCACCTGTCATAAGGGTTGACCCCTCGGTCAGACAGACCGTCTCACGCTGCCGTTTGGATTAATCGTTTCATTTCCCGAACAGCATTCGCCAGGCCGGAAAAAACAGCGCGCGCGATAATTGAGTGCCCGATATTCAATTCGCTAATCGCTTCGATTGATGCGATCGCCTGAACATTGTGATAGTGCAGTCCGTGACCCGCGTTAACTCTCAAACCTAATCGCTTCCCCTCGGCTGCCGCTTGGACAATTCGTTCTCGTTCGGTATGAGCCTCGACCGGATCGACTAATGCTGCGAACACTCCTGTGTGAAGTTCAATAGCGTTTGCCCCCACTGCCTGGCAGGCCCTAATTTGCGCCACATCTGGATCAACAAACAGAGAAACACGAATTCCGGCAGCCGTTAGGGTCGACACTGTCGACTTAAGCGTCCCTTCCTGGGAGACAACGTCAAGTCCGCCTTCCGTTGTTAACTCTTCGCGTTTCTCCGGAACCAGACATACATCGTGTGGACGAATTCTGGCCGCGATCATCGTCATTTCTTCGGTGGCGGCCATCTCGAGATTCATTCGAGTCTGCAACATCCCCACCAACATTTCGATGTCCCGATCAACAATATGTCGGCGGTCTTCCCTGAGATGAACAGTAATCAAATCGGCGCCGGCTTGTTCAGCGATCAACGCCGCGTGCACAGGCTCTGGGTATCGCGTACCACGCGCCTGACGCAGTGTCGCAACATGATCAATATTGACGCCTAGATCCATATTCTATTCAAAACCTGATTCGTTGTTATTAATTGCCAGCGAGTCCATTCTGTCCAATCCCCGAGGGAAACATCTGACCGTAAACAATTCGGGTACGTAATACTTGTCCACCGAGATGATAATCCAACACCGACCGAATGAGTCGTTTCGATTCCCTGCGAGTTCGTTCGTCGAATTCTACCTCTTCCTCAAGCGCCAGCAAGGTGGCACCATGCACCGAAACCCCGTGGTGATCGGTGTCTGAGTATTGCAGCGGACCGGCATCGGGCCTATACCGATAACGCGCCCCAGGCTCAATTGGGTTTCCGTGATCAGCATCCCGGACCAAATGCATGCCGTAACCCACATCTCTTAACAACTGCTTTTCAAAAATTCGGAGCACTCGCTCCTGATCCCCTTCGGCAGACAAGAGCGCCAGTGCGCTTCGATAATTATCGAACACACCCTCGTGCGGATCGAACCGGTGCAACAGACGCAATACGAGCTCGTTCATGTAATAACCACAATAAAGTGCCTTGCCTCGCAACACATAGGACGGTCCCTCGGCTTCCATACCAGTCACCGTCTTAACCTCTCCCCGCCCACTCCACGCAGTTATCAGCGGTTGAAAGGGCAATAGCGAACCTCGCCAGCGGGATTTCAGTTTTCGGGCACCTTTGGCGATCAATACAATCCTGCCATGATCACGTGAGAATAGATCAATCAATACACTGCTTTCCGTATAGGGCCTGCGGTGCAGAAGAAATGCCGGTTCGTTAGCAACTCTTCTTTTCTCCATCCCCTCGCCCTACCGCTCCGGTCCGTAGCCGAGTTTTTCCAGACTCTGATTATGATTAGTCCACCCTTTGCGAACTTTAATCCAAATATCAAGGGACACCGGTAACCCGAACGCCTTACTCAATTCACGTCGTGCTTTGCTGCCAATTTTCTTCAGGCGACTTCCGCCGGGCCCCAAAACAATCGCTTTTTGTCCCTTGCTTTCCACCCAGACCTCGGCCGTAAAGACCTCGCCGTCGCCCCGGGTTCTCCTGCCGCCGGTTACATCGACCGCAACGGAATACGGCACCTCGCGACCTACGGTATGGAAAATTTGCTCACGAATGAACTCACCAATAACGAATTCACGCTGACTCACCCCAACCTGCTCGGTTGGAAAACCAAATGGACCTTCAGGCAATTGTTTCTCCACTAAACTCAACAGTCGACTCAAATTGTGCCCACGGCGCACGGAAACAGGCAGAATCTCGGTGAAGGAATGCTTTCGACTAACGCTTGCGATCAATGGCAACACCAGACCAGCGGAAGGCAAGAGATCCGTCTTGTTGACCAGCAAGTACGTGGGTAATTCAAGATAACGAATATAGTCCAGCACCTGATCATCTCTGTCGTGCCAACCCCTCGCGTCAATCATCATGCCGATAATATCCGCACTTCTTGCGCTCGATTTAGCCGTTTCATTAATTGAATAATCGAGCCCCTGTTGCCCGGCTTGCATCCCCGGGGTATCCACAAACACGATCTGTGCTGTGCCTTGCGTACGAATGCCCAAGATGCGATTTCGAGTCGTTTGCGGACGTCGCGAGGTGATGCTGACTTTTTCTCCGATTAAACGGTTGACCAAGCTGGATTTCCCCACATTGGGCCGGCCAACCACCGCGAAGAACCCGAATCGTTCAACCATGCCTAGCTGATGATGTGCATGCGTCTAATGCCCTCTGGGCCGCTTCCTGCTCTGCTTTTCTGCGGCTGGCCCCTTGCCCTAAAAAACGGGCATTGGTCGCTGGCAAATAACATTCGACATCAAACTGCCTTAAGTGAGGCTCTCCTCGCATCAGCACCACCCGATAGATCGGAAGCGACAGCCCTAGCTTATGGAGTAATTCCTGTAGCGCAGTTTTCGCATCTTTGCTAATCGATTCGGGCGCTATGTCAATCAACAGTTCCGCAAAAATACCCTCTACCATTACGACAACAGCAGAGTATCCGCCATCGATAAAAACTGCGCCAATGAGCGCCTCCAGGGCATCGGCCAACACCCCCGGGCGATCGGCACTACCTCTTTCGCCCATGGCCTGGCCCACTGCCAGGGCCTCGGCCAAGCCAAGTTCCTGCGCAACAACTGCCAGTGTTTCCTGTCGAACTAGCCGCGCCCGGCAACGGGTCAACTCACCCTCCGTTGCTTCAGGATAGCGGCGGTAGAGATTGTCAGAAATGACAATGCTAAGAACGCTGTCCCCGAGAAATTCCAGTCGTTCATTATGCGCTGGACCCGCACTCCGATGTGTTAAGGCACGGGCCAACACCATTTGATCGACAAACCGGTACCCCAGCGCGCTCTGCAGTCCCTTCGATACTTCCGTCATGGTCGCCACTGCCCGCCTTGAACCGAAACGTAACGCAACGTACTCACTGAATCACGTGACCAATACGATCCCAGTTGACCTTGAACCGACTGCCCGAATCCCAACTGAACCAAACAAAAAATGCGTGACCCACGATATGGCTCTCAGGAACAAACCCCCAGTAGCGGCTGTCGTTACTGTGGTCCCGGTTATCACCCATCACGAGGTACTGTCCTGCCGGAACCGTCCACTTCTGTTCCCGCTCCCGCTGATTTCTTCCCCGGTCAATGACTACACGATGGGCGGATCGATCAATAGTTTCAGTATATTCAGCAAACCGAAGCGTTCGGCCTTCGGATTCACGTTCATGTTGCTCGACCTCCTCGAATCCCACCAATATGCCATTGACCCGTAACCGCTTCTGCTCATAACCAATCGTGTCACCGGGTAGACCAATCACGCGTTTAATGTAGTTCTGGGTTGTATCATGGGGATATCGAAAGACCATAACGTCGCCCCTCGCAGGGTGATCCACCTCAACTAACTTGAAGTTCCTTATTGGCAATCGAATACCGTATTTGAACTTATTTACCAGAATGAAATCGCCTACGAAAAGACTCGGCAGCATAGAGCCCGAAGGAATACGAAAGGGCTCAACCACAAAGGATCGGAGCACAAAAACAACCAAGAGGACTGGGAAAAAGGCCCGGGAGTAATCCACCACAACCATCGCGATGCGCCCGAGTAGGCTGCTCGCTACGTGCCCGTGATCCACCGGACGACCAAGAATCAGCCGATTCCCCAGAACAATCGCCCCGGTAACCATCAACGCCTGGAATAAAATGAGAGAAAAGTCCATCTTCAAATTCACCACAAAGTCATAGAATGTGCTGCGCTTCAATGCCGCAGATGCCACCGCCACGAACACCTTTCGAGGCTATTCTAACCGCTTCCCAAGCGTAGCTCAGGACTGTCGCGGCCCATTCGTTCCGCTTTCCCATCGATGCCCCATTCGGCATCGCCGGCCCCACGACACCCTGGTGTCTGCAACACCCCCACCATCGCGCCACCGGCGTTCGGCAGCGCGCCACCCTATCCTTTCGTCGGGGAGAAACGGGAAACCATGACCGCATGGAAAAATCAGTAAAGCTAGCTGAAGATAAGGTCATTTATTAATATAATGCTGTAATATATTGTTTTTACAGGATATATTAATAATTTATAGAAACTCTCTGAAGGTTTGATCGCCCAAATCAGTCTGAAGCTCTTGCGCAAGGCGCCTTATCACTCGATGCCGTGGCTCCTCTTTATGTTGTCAATTCAACATCACAGAATCTCCTCACGGCTAACTAGACCCCTCTCGTGCGAATGACGATCCCACCTAAACTGTCGATTGTCTTACTGGCAAGTGTCTTACTCCTTGCCTGCGATGCACGCCCACGAACCTCATCGGGAGTCTCTCAGAGATTTAGAGGGTGTCTCTCAGAATTTAGACACGCTAAGCACGTACTGCGGAGATGGACTGCTTGCCGTTGGAATAGAGACCTGTGACGACGGTAACACAGTGGATGATGATGGCTGCACCAACTTGTGCCTCTCTTCGAAACCCACCGAGATTCTTATCAAGCTTGCCAACTCGGTGGAGGGAGCTACCTCTATTGGGTTCTGTGGCGATGGCATCGGCACGGCTCCCGAAGAGTGCGATGACGGCAATCTCGATGAGACCGACAGTTGTTCGTCCTCCTGCAAGTTGAAAGGTCCGGCGACACCCCCGTGGTATGTTCGCGATGACCCGACCACTGGCCTGCCTTATTGTGGCGACGGTCTAGTTAATCAGTCGAACGAGCAATGCGATGATGGAAACGACGACGATACAGATCATTGCACCAATCGTTGCTTAATCCAGGAGCCAGTTGCCCAACCCCACGCAACAGTAAGCACAAACAACCACCAAAACCAACAAGAGAATAACTTCCTAAATCAGCTAGAAGATAATTTCCTAAGTCACCCAGAAGACAGCTTCCACAATTAGTATGAGAATGACCCGTGCTTCGCAATACAGACCGAGCTTGGCCACCCGAGCGAGCGGTGTGACTAGAAGCACCTTAAGAGAATCAGTTCTCGCGCCGGTTAAATTGACTTATATCGTTAACCAGAACCGCCAGACTCGGGCTCTCGGGTTGTGTCCGATTCAAAAACCAATCCAGCAGATCAGGATCAGGACAGGCAAGCAATTGGTCGAGCGTAACCCGTTGCGCCACAGAGAATCCTTCGTAATAGGCCTTCACATAAGGGTGCAATAAGGCATCCAACTCCCTCGCCCCACGGCGACAGCGCCACAAGGTTCTCCCAAGGGTCACTAGGCCCCCTTTTCCCGTGATACCAGCATTTTCTTAATCTTACTAATCGCTCTCGCTGGGTTAAGTCCTTTCGGACACGCACTCGTGCAGTTCATGATGGTGTGACATCGATAAAGTGCGAAGGCGTCGTCTAACTGCTCTAATCTTTCCAATCGTGCCCCATCTCGATTGTCAGCCAACCATCGATACGACTGTAACAAGGCCGCCGGGCCAAGATAGACATCGGAATTCCACCAATAACTGGGACAACTTGTCGAACAACAGGCACACAAAATGCACTCATCACTGCCATCGAGCGCCGCTCGCGCTGCCGGTGACTGAAGGCGTTCTTCGTCAGGCGCCTCCCCGCTTTGTTTCAACCAAGGTTCAACCATCGCGTACTGTTTGTAAAATTGCCCAAGATCCGGAACTAAATCTTTAACCACCCGTAAATGCGGTAGCGGATAAATTTTGATGGTCTCAGGCAAGTCGACCACGGGCGTGGTACAAGCCAGCGTATTGACGCCATCAATATTCATCGCACAGGACCCACAAATCCCCTCACGGCAAGAGCGTCGGAAAGTTAGCGTTGAATCAATCGAATCCTTGATCTTAATCAGCACATCAAGAACCATCGGGCCGGGCCTTTCACCATCAATCTCAAAAGTATCGATTTGCGGTTCCTTTCCGCTTTCTTGGTTCCAGCGGTAAACCTGGACCCGCCTAATCTTTGTCGCATCGCCGTTGTAGTTGAAATAGCGCCCCTCACCAATACGCGAACCCACTGGCAGTCGAAATTGAGCCATCGATTAAATAAACCTCAGTAATTGCGAGCTTTGGGTGGAATTGGTTGCACATCGTAATCGCCCGTCGTCAACACGACCGGTCGAGTATCCATACCCACTTCCAACGTATCACCAACCCAGGAAAGGGAATGCTTAAGCCACCGGGTATCATCACGATCGGGGAAATCTTCCCTCGCGTGTGCACCACGGCTTTCCGTTCGGTAAAGTGCCGAGGCCAAAGTCGTCGCGCTCTGCCGTAACATGTTATCGAGTTCCAGCGCCTCCACCACATCGGTGTTCCAGACCAATGAGCGGTCCGTTATCGACAAGTCTTGAAACATTTCCCAAGCCTCCACAATTTCTTCCAATCCAGCGGAAAGCAGGGCCTCAGTCCGAAATACCGAACAATGCTTCTGCATCGCGCGTTGCATGCGTTGACGAATCACGGCCGTTGGGCTCCCACCTCTGGCCTCACGGACTCGATCGAATCGTGCGATGGCTTCCTCTCCTTGTGCACCGTCAAATGAAGGCGCCCGCGCTTGCCCTTTTAGAAGAGTGGCCGCCCGACGGGACGAAGATCGGCCAAAAACGATCAGATCAAGCAATGAATTAGAGCCCAAGCGATTGGCTCCATGCACCGATACACAGGCCGCCTCGCCAATCGACATTAAACCTTCAACGGTTTTTAAAATCCCTCCCGTTTGAGTCAACACTTCGCCATCGAAGTTGGTCGGAATACCGCCCATGTTGTAGTGCACTGTCGGAATGACCGGGATCGGTTCACGCGTCAAATCGACGCCCGCAAATACGCGGGCAGTTTCGGTGATTCCTGGCAAGCGTTCGTCGAGCACCGAACGTCCCAGGTGATTGAGGTGAAGATACATGTGATCCTTATCAACACCGACTCCCCGTCCCTCTATAATTTCTTGAGTCATTGATCGACTGACGACATCGCGCGAAGCAAGGTCTTTTGCATTGGGTGCGTAACGCTCCATAAACCGCTCCCCGTCAGCGTTGGTCAGAAACCCGCCCTCACCGCGTGCGCCCTCCGTAATCAGGCAGCCGGATCCATAGATACCTGTTGGATGAAATTGAACAAATTCCATGTCCTGCAACGGCAAACCCGCACGCAAAACCATCGCGTTCCCATCACCCGTACAAGTGTGTGCAGAAGTCGCGGAAAAATAGGCCCGGCCATAACCACCGGTCGCCAAAATAACCAATTTACTCCGAAAACGATGCATCGTGCCATCCTCTAGACACCACGCCATAAGTCCGAGACACTTCCCCCTCTCCATGATCAAATCAAGCGCAAAGTATTCAACAAAGAATTCAACTTTGTTTTTAAGCGCTTGCTGGTACAGTGTGTGAAGAATGGCGTGGCCCGTACGATCGGCCGCAGCGCAGGTCCGCACAGCAATCTCCTCACCGTAATGCGTTGTCATCCCCCCGAAGGGGCGTTGATAAATTTTTCCATCTACCGTTCGTGAAAATGGAACCCCGTAATGCTCCAACTCAATCACCGCTGAAGGGGCCTGTTCACACATTCCTGCAACCGAATCCTGATCAGACAGCCAGTCAGAGCCTTTGACCGTGTCATACATGTGCCAACGCCAATCGTCTTCGCCCATGTTACCCAGCGCCGCACTGATGCCCCCCTGTGCCGCTACTGTGTGTGATCGCGTTGGGAAAACTTTTGTCACACAAGCGGTCTTAAGACCTGCCTCCGCCAACCCGAGACAAGCCCTGAGACCGGACCCACCTGCCCCAACAACGATGACATCGTAGACATGGTCGATGATATCGTAACTTCGCAATTTCATACTAAAACCTCATTATTGCGCAGACTGCCACAACTGCCGCAGCGATCCAAAACAAGACAATGCCATTAACGCCCAACAGTAACCGGCGACGTCTTACGGAATTAGCCACATAATCCTCGGCAATGACCTGTAAACCTAACCGCGCGTGCCAATACAGGACAAACAAGGACACGATCATTAGACCACCGTTCAACGGTTGACCTAACCACCCACGGGCCCCTTCGTAATCCGCGGACATTCGACCCAAAACAAAGATAGCAATCCAACCAACGAGCGGAATCAACACGACTGCGCTAACGCGCTGCAACCACCAGTGTTGGGATGCACTTTTCATTAAAGCATAGCCTCGCCCACTACCTGTATTCGCCAAACACCGGATTCTTTAAGCAAAGAAAAACAAAATACCCGTCAACACACCAGCAACCAGCACCGCGGCATACCCAGAACCGTAAACTTGAGGCAAATCGAATCCCCAACCGATATCCCAGAAAAGATGGCGCACACCATTGAGCAGGTGATAGAAAAGTGCAAACACCCACGCGACACTGCACACTTGCCCTAATAAACTCGAACGGATCGCATCAAACCAACCGAACCAAATCTCGCCAAGCGCCAGGGAGATGATCCACCCCGAGAGGCACACCACACCCAACACCAGAAAAACTCCTGATATTCTGTGGCTGATCGATAGAATCGAAGTCAGTTGCGGCCGATAAATCTGCAGATGTGGAGAAGTAGGTCGATCAATTTCTACCATGGTCTAAAGGGGAATTCCAATATCAGGTGTTCTATAGCTAAGTTTACACTGCTGGCTATAGAATCCGAATGTCGAGTAGACACAATTTATGGAAAGATAATGGAAACGGACTGGGGTAACTATCTCGCCCGGCAAGGGGCCGTCCAGGCACCTGATGGAACGATGACCTTCGGAGTATCGAGCACTCAAAACATCGCGCTTGGCGATGACTCCGCTCGACTCTATTCCTGCCCCCATCTGGCCGTGGCCCGTTGCTCTGGCGCCCATTCCAGTAATTTCCTGCAGAACCAACTCACCTGTGATTTACAGGCGATTGATAAAGACCACTGGACTATGGGCGCCTATTGCACACCCAAGGGCCGCGTATTATCGATTCTGCGCATTGTTCCCGATGGAGCGGACTATCTCCTGATCGGAGAAATCTCTCTCCTAACAAACCTGCTGGATCGACTGCGTATCTATGTGATGCGAGCAGATGTAACGTTTACTTTTGAGAACGATACCGCCGTGTTGGGCCTCAGCGGCATGGGTTTTGACAGTCCTATCGGCCCTGTTCCTGCATTGTCGAACTTGTCTGAACGCTCACTTCACCAACTCATACCTGGCTATATTCTTCGCGAGCGCGGGGATCCAGCCTACGGCCTTATCCTTGTGCCAACGGACACCGCTGTCAGGTTATGGGAGGACACATCCAGCGATATCACGCGGTGCGATGCCGACCAATGGATTTTATTGGAAATTCGTGCCGGCAATCCTAGAATCACCGACAAAACTAGCGAGCGATTTATTCCCCAGACTCTGAATCTTGATCTGATCAATGCGGTGAGTTTTAACAAAGGCTGTTACCCAGGGCAAGAAATCGTAGCCCGCGTCCACTATCGCAGCCGACCTAAACATCGCATGATTCGTGTTGCGGTATCGCACCGTGTCGAGACACAGGTAGGCGATCCGGTTTTTCTCCCCAATAAGGAGCAACGCGTGGGCGAAGTCGTTGCGCAAGCCCACCCAATGGATCACACACAAGGCGAGATGCTCATCTCGATGACGGTTGCTGCATTAGACGCACCGTACTACCACTTAGGCACCGAAAGTAGCCAACTGACCCGTTTGTCGCTCCCTTACGAACTCACTGACGCTGAACCGACGAAACCAGACTAACCCGAACCTCAAACTACTGCGGGATGATCCGTATAAACGTTTCCCCAGGTTTGATCAAACCCAGTTCTGAACGAGCTTTTTCCTCGATCGCACCCAAGCGACTTTTGATGTCGATCACCTCGGCGTGTAACTGATTATTGCGTTGCCGCAACAGTTCGTTGTTTTGTTCAAGATGTGTGAGTTGATCTTGGAGGAAAAATAGATCAAACACATTATGCCGACCCGCCCACAAGGCATACTGAAGCACCACCAACAATAACGTCAAAACAAGGATGATCATTCGCCCACCCATTTTGATGCCTACACGCCCGTCATCCGAGTTATACCTGGCAAGCCCTTTTTGAAACCTTCGCTCACTGGCGCGATAGCCCTCCACCACCCGCCAATGCGGCAAGCCCCGGGTAATTTACATGGCCGGTCAGCTCACGCTCTATCTCGAGAAGTCGATTGTATTTTGCCACCCGCTCGGAACGACACAAGGATCCCGTCTTGATCTGTCCAGCACCCGTCGCCACGGCCAGGTCCGCTATAGTCGTATCCTCTGTCTCCCCCGAGCGATGAGATATCGTAATACCAAAACCCGCCTCTTGCGCCATGTCGATGGCGTCCAGTGTTTCACTCAACGTGCCAATCTGGTTTGGTTTAATTAAGATTGCGTTAGCGGCATTTGTCTTAATACCCTTGTCCAAACGTTCTTTATTCGTAACGAACAAATCGTCGCCGGTCAATTGAACTCGATCACCCAAACGCGAAGTCAAAGCAATCCAACCCGCCCAATCATTCTCTGCCATACCATCTTCGATGCTCACCAGCGGAAATTGATCGCACCACTTTTCAAGATAAGCCACCATGCCCGCCGCATCCAGGGATACACCTTCTGCGTTTAATCGATAACAGTTGTCCTGGTAGAACTCAGTACTCGCAACGTCTAGGCCTAACACTATATCAGTGCCTAATTGATAACCCGCTGCCACGACGGCCTCCGAAACCACCTCAATGCACGCCAGATTAGACGCAAGATTAGGAGCAAATCCCCCTTCATCACCCACCGCCGTTACCATTCCTCTGCGGGTAAGAATACCCTTCAGTGAATGGAAGACCTCGGCACCCATGCGAATCGCTTCCGAGAAGCATGGGGCTCCCACCGGCAGTATCATGAACTCCTGGAAGTCGATCCCATTGGTCGCATGGGCTCCACCATTCAATATATTAATTTGCGGCACGGGCATGATCCATTCTGAGGAA
The DNA here is from genome assembly GCA_905612355.1 of uncultured Gammaproteobacteria bacterium. GTDB lineage: Bacteria > Pseudomonadota > Gammaproteobacteria > Arenicellales > UBA868 > UBA11791. The sequence continues at coordinate 2,275 of CAJQRU010000111.1, read as the reverse complement.
ACTTGCCCGCACAACTCTCGTAGATAAACATACAACGGACGATCTGCGACCTGGGCCGCTGCGCGAGCGGTCGCGAGTGAAGCGGCTAAAATCGCATTTGCCCCCAACCGCCCCTTGTCCGGGGAACCATCCAGTTCGATCAAGTAATTATCGATCACGCGTTGTTGAAGCGGATCACAACCCATCAGGCAGCGGGCAATCTCACCCTCGACATGCTCAACAGCACGCATCACTCCCTGGCCACGAAAGCGCGAGGGATCCTGGTCTCGCAATTCAACCGCTTCAAGGGAGCCGGTCGACGCGCCTGAGGGAACCATAGCGACCCCTCGATGACCGCTATCAAGATGCACTGCGGCCTTGACCGTCGGATTGCCTCTTGAGTCCAAAACCTCCAATGCGGTCAATCCGACGATTTTGGTCATGCCAGATCTGCTTTGACGGTCCTGTCGATTGCTTTTAACTCGTGTAGTAACGGCTCCAGATCGTCGAGCTTAAGCGAATTGGGTCCGTCACTTAGGGCATTATCGGGGTCCGGATGCACCTCCATGAAAACGCCCGAAATTCGTGCCGCAACAGCAGCACGCGCAAGAACAGGGACAAACCTCCGTTCACCAGAAGAGTGTGTACCCCCAGCGCCTGGAAGTTGCACTGAATGGGTCGCATCGAATACCACCGGTAAGCCCGTCTCCGCCATGATGTCGAGCGAACGCATGTCAACGACGAGGTTGTTGTAACCAAAACTGCTCCCCCGCTCGCATAACCAAATCTTCTCCGCGCCCGCGTCGCGGGCCTTTGTGGCGACTGCCGCCATTTCGTGCGGAGAGAGGAATTGGCCCTTCTTGATATTTAAACACTTACCCGTGCGGGCAGCGGCTTGGATGAGGTCTGTTTGTCGACACAGGAAAGCGGGGATTTGGAGCACATCCGCCACCTCTGCCACTTGAGGCACCTGTTCTGGAGAGTGAACGTCTGTCAAAATGGGTAACTCGGTTTCCGAGCGAATTTCCGACAGGATATCCAATCCCTCGACCAGTCCCGGGCCCCGATACGATGACTCGGACGTTCGGTTGGCCTTATCAAAGGACGCTTTAAAAATCAATAACAGGTCCAGCGAGGCCGCAACCTTAGCCAGGCGCCGAGCAATAGCCATCGCATCGCTCCGCGACTCAATGACGCAAGGTCCTGCGATGACAAACAAGGGCTGATGACGACCGAGTGACCTGTCATCGATCATCATTCGTCGACCGCCTGTGACCGTGATGGCTTGCTATCCTGATAGTCGAGCGCTGCACGGATATAACCGGTGAACAGCGGGTGGCCGTCTCGAGGTGTCGATTTGAATTCCGGATGAAACTGACAGGCCACAAACCAGTCATGGTCACTCCTCTCCACAATCTCGACTAATCCATCACCCGATCGCCCTGCAACTCGGAGCCCATGTTTCTTCAAGACCGCAACATAGGATTCGTTAACCTCATAACGGTGTCGATGTCGTTCAAAGATGTTGTTGGTTTGATACAAACCCGCAACGATTGAATCATCTTCCAGTAAACACTCCTGCGCTCCCAATCGCATTGTGCCGCCCAAATCGACTGACCCATCCCGCTTTTCGACCAAGCCGTGATCTGTCATCCACTCAGTGACCAGAGCGATCACCGGATCCGGGCAATCAGAGACAAACTCCGTGCTGTGCGCACCGGCCAGGTCCGCCTGATGTCGCGCACACTCAATCACCGCAATCTGCAGACCGAGGCAAATGCCGAGGTAAGGAATCCGTTCCTCCCGAGCGTATCGAACTGCGGCTATCATCCCCTCTATACCGCGCCCACCAAATCCCCCCGGTATGAGAATGGCATCGACACCATCGAATGACTCATTTTCTCCCTCGATAAGATTTTCTGAATCTACATAACGCACAGTAACCTTGCACTCGTTACGAATACCGGCATGAACTAACGCCTCTGACAATGATTTGTATGAGTCGGCCAACGCCACGTACTTACCTACCATGGCTATCGTTACTTCCCGTTTCGATGACTCCATGACTTCAGTCACATGGTCCCATTCCCTCAAATCCGCCGGCGAACCAGACAACTGGAGGTGGCTAATGACAATCTCGTCCAGCCTTTGCTCGTGATATAGCCGGGGGATCGAATAAATGTTATCGACATCTCGCGCCGAAATGACTGCGTCTTCTGGCACATTGGTAAAAAGCGCTATTTTTCGACGCTCCTCATCCGGCAATGAATGACTCACCCTACACAACACAACGTCC
>CAJQRU010000110.1 GCA_905612355.1 uncultured Gammaproteobacteria bacterium | reverse complement strand
CGCTAGATATGGAAGAACACTACTTTGATGACAAAGTTGATCGCTCGATTGGCGCCATGCGCTTAAACTATTATCCCACGCAAACCGAACGGCCTCGTCAACATCAACTTCGAGCCAGCGCTCATACAGACTACGGTGGCTTTACCATTCTCAGCGGGGAGGACACCGCGGGCGGACTCCAGGTAAGGGCCAGAGAAGGCCATTGGATTGATGTTAAGACGACCCGCGATGTCTTTGTTGTCAACATTGGCGACCTACTCATGCGCTGGACCAATGATCGATGGTTATCTAACCTTCATCGAGTCATCAATCCGAAGGATGGGGATTCAGGCGGGGGCCGGCTGTCAATTGCATTTTTTAATCAGCCCAATTACGACGCGTTGATTGAATGCCTACCCTCGCTGAGCCCGGCTAAGTACTCGCCAGTATTGTCCGGCGATTACCGGGACCTGAAATATCAAAAAACGGGATTGACGAGCGCCACCAGATCACCACTGTCGGAGTAATCGATGCTTTATAGAGGAATGGAAAGAGAGGCGCTCGATGCGGCTTATAACAACACTGCCGCGGTAGGGATGGAACGGCGCGATCAATATGTGGCTGACTGGATTGCGCGCAGTGGAGCGGTCAATTTGGCGTGGTCGCCGACGCGCGATATCTCTTACGGCCCGCAGTCGAGACAACGCCTGGATGTGTTTCCCTGTGACGGAGTGAATTCACCGACCTTGCTATATATCCATGGTGGTTATTGGCAGATGAGTGACAAAGAGGCATTTGCTTTCATTGGGGAGGGGCTGCTGCCAGCAGGCATCAATCTTGTTCTCGTCGAATATACGCTGGCCCCTGACATCCGTATGGATGGGATTGTCGAGCAGATTCGTGCCTCTATTAATTGGACCATCGAGAATATTGCGAACTACGGGGGCGGTGCGGATCGAGTTTTTATCGGTGGGCACTCTGCAGGGGGACACTTGACGGCGATGGCGATGTCCGATCCGCGAGTTGCCGGAGGGCTCTCGATCAGTGGGCTTTTTGATCTTGAACCGATTCGAATGAATTACTTGAATGACAAATTGCACCTTGATGCGGAAGAAAGCGCCCGTAACTCGCCCTTACAACACATACCGGCGGTAGCCAATCCACTGATGGTGACCGTTGGATCGGATGAATTGCCTGAATTAATTCGACAATCCCAAGACTATTTCCACGCGTGGCAACAGGCGGGGCATGAAGGTCGATATTTACCATTGGCCGGGCACGACCATTTTTCCATCCTTGAGGAACTGGCGTCGCCCTCTGGCTTGTTACTGTCTGAATTAAAACGGATGGTGGTTTAGTCGACAGCTTTCTCTCGTGTCAACCGGTAAACACTTTTCGGTGTTTGCGTAGGGATAACACCCAGTTACAATAGAACGGTTGCGGGTGTTAGTCTGCAGCGACAGGCGCGTAGCTCAGCGGTAGAGCACTTGCTCGACACGCAAGTGGTCGGTGGTTCGATCCCACTCGCGCCTACCAAACGAAAGACCAGGACCGGGGACGTGGTTGTTTATGCGGCACCCGGTGGGTTGTACGGCGAACTCCTGGGTTTGTCCTTAAGTGACGGAAATGCATCAGCCGGCCGATGTACTCAAGAGTTTTGCGATAAACTAGGCCTTGAATCAAGGATTTACTGCGCTGCCAGTGGTGTCAGCGTTGTAAGGGTCCACCAAACGCCAACCCTGTGGTTTTCTAACCCATGCCAACGATTACTCTGCCTGATGGCAGTTCCCGCCTGTTTGAGGGACCCGTCAGCGTCCTCGACATAGCCAACGATATCGGTTCGGGGCTTGGCCGAGCCACACTAGCTGGCGAGGCAGATGGCCAATTGGTCGATGCGGCATTTGTGATCGATCAGGATTGCGTGCTCCGTATCATTACTGATCGTGACGCCGAAGGCCTCGATATCATTCGTCATTCGTGTGCCCATTTGATGGCACAGGCGGTGAAAACCCTGTTCCCGGAGGCGCAGGTGACCATCGGCCCAGTGATTGAAGAGGGGTTTTACTATGATTTCGCTTATCCACAGAGCTTTTCAGAGACAGACTTAGAGGCCATTGAAGCTAAGATGGTGGATTTGGCCAAGATGGATCAAGCCATTACCCGGCATGTGATGGCGCGTGATCTGGCTGTTGAACACTTTGAGGCGATGGGGGAAAGCTATAAGGCTGAAATCGTCGCTCAAATCCCAACGGGAGAGGATCTCTCGGTTTATACGCAAGGGTCCTTTACAGATCTTTGTCGCGGTCCGCACGTTCCAAGCACGGGCAGGATCAAAGCGTTTAAGTTGACCAAACTGGCCGGCGCCTACTGGCGCGGTAATTCAAACAACGAGATGTTGCAGAGGATCTACGGAACGGCATGGGCATCTCGTAAGGAACTTAAAGCGTACCTGCATCGAATAGAGGAAGCAGAAAAGCGTGACCATCGACGGATTGGACGACAGTTGGATTTGTTCCATTTCCAGGAGGAGGCTCCTGGCATGGTGTTCTGGCATCGAGATGGCTGGACGCTGTACAAGTTGCTGGAGAACTATATCCGCGGATTGCTGGTAGAAAATGACTACCAGGAGGTGCTGACCCCGCAGATGTTAGATCGTTCCCTTTGGGAGCGTTCGGGGCATTGGGAAAAATTTCGCGACCACATGTTTACTACACACGTGGACGACCGCGATTACGCCATTAAGCCGATGAACTGCCCCGGACATATTCAGATATTCAATCAGGGCCTAAAGAGTTACCGAGATCTTCCGGTTCGGATTACCGAGTTTGGCGTGGTGCACCGAAACGAGCCTTCAGGGACGCTTCACGGACTTCTTCGGGCGAGACGCTTTACCCAAGATGACGCGCATATTTTCTGCACTGAAGATCAGTTACAGAATGAAATAGGCGCCTTGATTGACCTGACGTTTCGAGTATATCGAGACCTTGGATTTGAAGACATTGAAGTGGCTTTGTCGACGCGCCCAGAGCAACGGGTAGGGGATGATGCACTTTGGGATCGGGCAGAAGCGGCATTGGCGGATGCGCTCGAGGAAAAAGGAATTCCTTATGTGGTACAAGCGGGTGAGGGCGCCTTTTATGGCCCCAAACACGAATTTGTATTGCGCGATTCGATTGGCCGCCGCTGGCAGTGTGGGACGATACAGGTCGATTTCTCCATGCCGGAGCGACTAGGGTCGACTTACGTCAGTGAGGATGGGACGAAGAAAGCCCCCGTAATGCTTCACCGTGTACTGCTTGGCTCGATGGAACGATTTATCGGAATCCTGATCGAAGACACTGACGGACGTTTCCCTGTTTGGCTGGCACCCATTCAGGGTGTGGTCATGAATATCACCGACAATCAGGCCGAATATGCCAATCGTGTGTGTAATGTGCTGAAATCCAAAGGTATCCGAGCAGAGACAGACTTGAGGAATGAGAAAATCGGCTATAAAATCCGACAACATACCCTACGACGGATTCCTTATCTGCTGGTCGTCGGTGACCGAGAGGTTACTGAAGAGAGTATTTCAGTGAGGACCCGAGCGGGTGAAGATCTGGGCAGCGTCCCGCTGGATGCTTTCTGTGATCGGTTTAATTTTCAGATGATGACTACCGATAAGGTTAACTAGGACATAGAGGAGCAAAGATATCGCACTACCCAGGAGACCACCCCCGAAACCCGTGGCACGCCCCCATACGATCAACGATGAAATAACCGGCGACCAAATACGCTTGATCGGCGAGGAGGGTGAACAACTGGGAATCTTTACCCTAGCCGCAGCACTTGAACTTGCTGGTGAACAGGCCCTCGACCTAGTGGAGATATCGCCCAACGCCGACCCGAAAGTCTGTCGACTGATGGACTATGGAAAATTTCTTTACGCCAACTCAAAGAAGAAACAAGAAGCCAAGAAAAAGCAGAAACAAATTACCGTAAAAGAAGTCAAATTTCGTCCCGGGACCGGTATTGGAGACTACGGGATAAAAGTTCGGAATCTCAGTCGATTCCTTAACGAGGGCAATAAGACTAAAGTCACGCTGCGCTTTCGAGGGCGGGAAATGGCCCATCGAGAATTGGGAATGGAAATGCTCAAAAGGGTCGAGGCTGATCTGGCCGAAATCGCGTTGGTTGAACAGGCTCCGGCGATGGAAGGGCGGCAGATGGTAATGGTATTGGCGCCAAGATTGCGCTAGACCCTCAATAACAACGCTACAAACTAAAGTGAATTGAATAAAGATGCCAAAACTTAAAAGTAATCGCGGCGCTGCAAAGCGGTTCAAACAGACAGCCAGTGGGAAATTCAAACGATCTCAAGGGTATCTGAATCACATTTTGACGAAGAAATCGACCAAACGAAAACGACACCTACGGTCAATTATTCTTGTGAGTGCTGCTGATCAAGCGGCCGTTCGCAGAATGTTGCCTTACGGAGCATGAGGCGACATTAACGTTAAAGTAAGGACAGTATTGGAGCTAGGCTAGATGGCAAGAATTAAACGAAGCGTAACGGCGCGAGCACGACACCGAAAAGTACTCTCTCGTGCGAAGGGTTACCGCGGCGCCCGGAAAAACGTGTTCCGGGTCGCGAACCAAGCAGTAATGAAGTCCGGGCAATATGCCTATCGAGATCGACGCCAAAGGAAGCGACAGTTTAGGGCGCTGTGGATTGTTCGAATCAACGCCGCTGCGCGCTTGCACGGGTTGAGTTACAGTCGAATGATCGCAGGACTTGCTAAATCGGAGATAAACCTCGATCGGAAGGTGTTAGCTGACCTTGCGCTTCATGACGACCATGCATTCGCGGCTTTGGCCGAACAGGCGAAAGCCGCCTTGGCGAGTTAACGTCGACCGGGTTCTCCACGGAGGACTTGTTTGCATACTGGGGGAAGGCCTACCCGGACTTCCCCTTTTTTCTGGAGCGCCCGATCAGTAATGGCTAGTGTCTCCCACACCGATGTGATTGCGACGATTACGGATCAAGCCGTTACTGAAGTTGATGCTACTCAGAATGAAGAGCAACTTGAGGCGGTCAGAGTCCGTTATCTAGGACGCAAAGGCCTTCTTACTGCACAACTAAAGACTATCGGGGATTTGCCGGAGGCCGAGCGACGTGATTTTGGTGCTACCGTCAACGCAGCTAAGTCGCGCCTCTCGAGGCAGTTCGAAAGCCGGTTGTTGGCGCTGCAGCGGGTCTCACGCGCAAGCGCTTTGACCAGCGAATCGGTAGATGTGACTCTCCCAGGTCGAAGGAATGATCGTGGAGGGATCCATCCGGTGACACGAACTGTGCGACGAATTAATGAGATATTTCACCGAATTGGTTTCGATGTTGCAGAGGGTCCCGAAATTGAAGACGACTTCCACAATTTCGGAGCATTAAATATTCCCATCGATCATCCTGCACGGGCTATGCACGATACCTTTTATGTGGATGACGATCATGTACTGCGCACACACACGAGTCCGGTGCAAATTCGTTACATGAAAACTCACAAACCGCCGTTACAGGTCATTGCGCCAGGGCGTGTATACCGTTGTGATTCGGACGTTACCCATACCCCGATGTTTCACCAGGTTGAAGGACTGGTTGTCGGCGTCGACGTGTCATTTGCAGACTTAAAGGGTGTGTTGACGTATTTCGCACAAGAATTTTTCGAAACCGATCTTCCGCTTCGATTTCGACCTTCTTATTTTCCGTTTACCGAGCCCTCCGCAGAGGTAGACATTGGCTGCATATTCTGTAAAGGGACTGGCTGCAGAGTCTGCCAACGCACCGGTTGGATAGAGATTTTGGGTTGCGGAATGGTGCACCCGGAGGTTTTCCGCCAAGTCGACATTGATAACGAGGCCTATACGGGTTACGCGTTTGGACTAGGTATCGAACGGGTGACCATGCTGCGTTATGGGGTTGACGACTTACGTTTATTTTTCAATAACGAACTGACTTTTTTATCGCAATTTCGTTAATTTCGACCGATGATCGTCTCTTATCAATGGTTGTGTGAGTGGGTTTCTCCACCGGGGGATATCACAGATTTGTGTGATTCACTCACAATGGCAGGACTAGAAGTCAGTAGCACTGACTCGGTACCGCTCGTATCAGATCGTGTGGTGGTTGGGGAGGTGATGACTGTTGAGGTGCTCCCCGAGCATGCTGGATTGCACCTGTGTCGTGTAGATACAGGCCACGCTCGTTCTCGCAAGATCGTTTGTGGCGCAGATAATGTTTATGCGGGAATGAAAACAGCCGTTGCGCTGCCTGGTGCCAAACTCGGTAAAGCGGGTCCCATCAAGCAACGATCGATCGCTGGAGTGCCTTCGAGTGGCATGCTGTGCTCGTCCCAGGAATTGGGTCTTGACGACAACTCTAACGGTATCCTCTGGCTGGATGATGACGCTGCGTTGGGTCGTTCACTCAACAGCCACCTGGGGCTGGGCGATGTCTTACTCGACATCGAGTTAACGCCTAACCGGGGGGATTGCCTGAGTATCGCGGGAATCGCGCGGGAAGTATCCGCCCTTACCGGTGTGGCCCTAACACCCCCGATAGTCCCTACAACGAGAGCGCGGCACCGCCAAAGTATTCCGATCGTTCTTGAGAATCCCGAGGATTGCCCTCGCTGGGTTGGGCGAATTCTGACGGAACTTAATCCAACCGCCAGAAGCCCGGATTTTATCCGTGAGCGCCTTCGCCGCTGTGGAATACGAAGCATCGGCCTTGTTGTTGATGTAACCAACTATGTGATGTTGGAATACGGACAGCCGATGCATGCGTTCAGATTGGATCGGATCGATCGGGGTATCCGGGTTCGACGTACCCAGCCGGGAGAGCGTCTGACCTTGCTCGATCAACAGCGAGTCGCATTAGCGACCGGCACGCTTGTCATCGCCGATGAAACCGAGGCCATCGCAATCGCCGGAGTCATGGGCGGCTTAGACACGGCTGTATCGAACCATACACAGCAAGTGCTACTTGAGGCGGCCTATTTTAGGCCGGGTGCTATTGCACAACGTGCACGTCAGATGGGCTTGCAAACGGACGCGGTTTATCGCTTCGAACGAGGCGTTGATCCACAGCTTCAGAAACAGGCTATCTCGCGCGCAACCGAACTGTTGGGTCTATTTGCTGACGCTCAGGCTGGACCAGTTTGCGAAACGCTGGTTAGGGAACATTTGCCTTTGCGCCGACGAATAAGACTTAGACGTGAGCGACTGGACCGTATTCTAGGGACCCGCCTTGCTTCGCGGTTAGTGAAGCGGGGGCTGGAAAGTTTGCAAATGGACGTACGGGTAAACGGGTCAGATTGGCTTGTGCGTCCACCCAGTTACCGCCTTGATGTCTCCTACGAACATGATCTTATCGAGGAGGTGGCACGGGTCAACAACTTCGAAACATTACCGACCCATTTGCCCCACACACAGGCTTTGCGTGATAGCACGCCTGAGAAAAACCTACCAGTCACGGTGCTGGAGGATCTTCTCGTAGCTAGAGGGTACCAGGAGGTAATTACCTACAGCTTCGTCGATAGTCGTGCGCAAAAATTAATTTCACCGAAGTCCACTCCCATTACCTTGCGAAATCCGATCGCAGAAAACATGGATGTGATGCGCACTTCACTATGGCCGGGACTTTTGGAAACGCTTGTCCGGAATCTTCGCCGCCAGGAACATAGAATTCGAATATTCGAGTTGGGTCGTGTGTTTTCCTTGCAACGCGGCAAGTCGATCGAGCGCAGTTGCATAGGCGGAGCCATATTGGGACCTGCTTTTGCCAACCAGTGGGATGGCACACGCCCGGGCGTCGACTTTTTCGACGTGAAAGGAGATATCGAGGCCTTGCTCGCATTCGGCGGGATCCACCATGTGTCCCAGTGGTGCTCGGCCCGAACCGTTGCTGCGCTACACCCGGGCGAAAGTGCCGAGATCCGCCTGCACAATAAGCCCATTGGGTTGGCCGGGAAACTCCATCCCGACCTTGCCGAGCACTATGACCTGGATCAACCAGTCTACTTATTTGAGTTGGACCTCGAACAGCTTCGGACCCGTAACATTCCCCATTACGAATCGGTGTCTCGATTTCCCACGCTCAGTCGGGACCTGTCTGTGGTGGTCTCCGGAGAGATTACCGCATCCCAAGTCGCACGGGAGATCCTAACGGCCGGGGGCGGTTACTTATCCAGGATCGAGGTTTTTGACGTCTACAAGGGAAAAGGAATTGAGTCAACCCAAAAATCGTTGTCATTTGCCTTGACCTTGCAGTCCAGTTCCCGCAATCTTACCGACGGAGAGATTGACCGGCAGATCGACAAGATAGTCGACGCGATCCGGCAAAACCTGGGGGGCACACTCAGGAGTTAAATGGCTGGAGGAGGCTATGACGGTTACCAAGGCGGAACTCGCGAACACTCTTTTTGAAGAGGTCGGATTGAACAAGCGAGAGGCTAAGGAAATAGTAGAGATGTTTTTCGAAAAAATCCGCGAGGGATTAGAAGACGGGAAGATGGTAAAACTCTCCGGGTTTGGAGGGTTTAGTGTCCGTGACAAACGACAGCGTCCCGGACGGAACCCAAAAACGGGGGAAGCAATTCCTGTCAGCGCAAGGCGCGTGGTTACTTTTAAAGTGAGTCAGAAAGTTAAGAACGGCATCGCAGCCAATGCAAAATACCTAGACGGCAGACATGTTGAAAACACTCTGACATGACAATGCTCGATCCTTCGGCGCTTGAATTACCGCCGATTCCTGCCAAACGTTATTTCACCATCGGAGAGGTCAGCTCGCTTTGTGAAGTTAAACCGCATGTGCTTCGATACTGGGAACAAGAGTTTCCGCAACTTAAACCGGTTAAACGCCGTGGTAATCGCCGTTATTATCAACGCCATGAGATTGAGCTTATCCGTAAAATTCGTTACCTTTTGTACCTTGACGGATATACGATAGGTGGCGCGCGCAATCAGCTACATATTGATCAGGGGTCCCCTTCGAAAGGACCGTTGAGCCAAGAGACCCGTGACGGATTGATCGCGGCGCTCGAAGAGATTTCGCAGATACTTTAGACAAGCGATTAATGTGATGTTTAATACGGGGCGTAGCGCAGCCTGGTAGCGCACCGCAATGGGGTTGCGGTGGTCGGAGGTTCAAATCCTCTCGCCCCGACCAAACATTGGCAGCTTATCGATTTCCCATCGGTCACGACCAAACACGAACCTAGCTGATGGACCAAAGGCTTCAAAACTATCGAATCTTTCAGGCTCTTTCTTTTGCTGCCTGTGCAGGGTTGTTGGCATATGCTTATTACGCACAATATTATCTGTATTTAGAGCCGTGTCCGCTTTGTATTCTGCAGCGAGTCGTTGTTCTGCTGTTAGGCCTCAACGCGTTAATCGGGCTCATTCATGGTCCCCAAACTCGCGGTCGCCGAGTCTATGCCATTAATGGTACAGGGCTAGGCGGTTTGGGTTGCCTAGTCGCGGGGCGACACGTTTATCTTCAATCATTGCCCCCTGATAAAGTCCCTGAGTGCGGACCTGGACTCGAATATCTTTTAGATACGTTGCCGTTTAACCAAGCGATAATGAAGATATTCACCGGCTCGGGCGAGTGCGCATCGGTAGATTGGACCCTCGCCGGACTAAGCATGCCCGCTTGGGTTCTGATCGCGATGGTGCTGTTTTGCTTGTTATCGGTTGGTAGTATGTGGATTAAACCCATCGATGATTAGCGCAGGAAAATCATACCTAAGGACCCCGAGGATGCATATTGATATCCAACAAGCGAGCGTCAGTCGTATAAAAGAAATTCCCGATGGCGATCTGGGGTTTGGGAGGATTTTCTCTGACCACATGTTTTCGATGGACTGGTCGGGAGATACGTGGATTGAACCGCGTATTCATCCCTATGGTCCTATTGAGATTATTCCTTCCGCGCTTGCCCTGCATTACGGTCAGTCGGTATTTGAGGGGCTCAAAGCTTACCGTGGCCCCACTGATGATCGAATTAGACTGTTTCGCCCTCACAGTAATGCGCAGCGATTGAAGGCATCCTGCGAACGTCTCTGTATTCCTTGTGTTTCTCCAGACATATTCTTGGAGGCTATCCGTGAACTGGTATCAATCGATTGCGCGTGGGTTCCTCACGGGCCGGATTGTTCTCTCTATATACGGCCGTTACTATTCGGTTCCGAGGGCACCCTAGCTGTTAGAGCAGCCAGTACTTATCGCTTCCTAATCATCACAGCCCCGGTGCAGGAATATTTTAATCGTCAAGGTCAGGGCATCTACCTCAAAGCAGAACATCGCTTCACACGAGCCTCTCCGGGCGGGACCGGAGGGGCTAAAACGGCCGGCAATTACGCGGCAACGCTCCAACCGATGAGTGACAGTGCGGGTGCAGGGTTTGACCAGATCCTCTGGCTTGATGGAGTCGAACACCGATACGTCGAGGAGGCGGGCCAGATGAATATCTTTTTTCATCTAGGCGATACGATTGTCACACCGGATTTGTCAGGAACGATACTTCCTGGTATCACAAGAGACACGGCACTCACTATTTTGCGCGAATGGGGCTACAAGATTGAGGAGCGGCGGATCTCTATGGATGAAGTGATCACTGCAAGTAAGACTGGCAACCTGCGCGAAGCCTTTGGTGCAGGAACGGCAGCGGTCGTGGTGCCCATCGATCGCATCCACTATTTGGGCCAAGATCTACAACTTCCCCAAGCAGGCAATCATTCGTTATGTCAGCAGTTGTATCAAGCGATCACCGAATTGCAATTTGGCGTAACGCAAGACAACCACGGATGGTCGGTGTTGGTGGATTGAGTAACGACTCGTCGGACGCTCTCGAACGCAGGCGCGAACGGTTTCCCATGAAACTCGGTCAACGGCATTGTGTCCCACGTCGAAATCCCGTGCGATTGACGTTTCTCATGCTATGTTGGATTTCAGGCAGTCAGGCCTCAGACACAGGCAAAGCAGCGTTCGGGTTCGATGCGGCCAAAGCGAAATGCGCTCGCTGTCATGTCATCGGGGAATATAACCGCATGGGAGGGATTGGTAATGCCCCATCATTTCCCTCGATGGCACAACACGAAGATGTGCGCTAGCCTTTTTCTACGTTTTATGCCAACCGCCCGCATCCAGTCTTCGTCAGAGTCCCTGGATATGCCAAGTGTTCAGACGCCGTCCCTTACTATCCAGAATTCAAGGTTTCCCAGGAGGAGATCAATGCACTGGTTGCCTATGCCGAAAGTTTGCCGATTCCTCAGGAATAAGCTCGTTATCTGGCACTCACCAATAAGGCGGGCGTGGCAGCGAACGACTTTGGGGATCCAGCCCGATAATGAGTGAAATACTTGCGCTGTTTATCTTGCTCTGTCTTTCCGGGCTTTTTTCGGCGTCAGAGACTGCCATGATTTCCCTGTCTCTCGCCCGAGCCGAGTCGCTAATGAGGCACGGTCGAAGGGGCAGCGCGGCATTATTCAAGCTAAAGAGTGAACCTCAACGAATGTTGATCGCCATATTGATCGGTAATAACGTGGCTAATATCTCGGCGTCGGCGCTGGCCACGGTCTTTGCAACCCGTCATCTAGGTTCGGTCGGTCCCGGAGTCGCTGTGGGAGTATTGACTTTGGTTATCTTGATTTTTGCGGAGATCACACCAAAAAGCATCGCCACCCGGCATGCGGAGCGCATTTCCCTTGTGGTCGCACCCCTAATGGCT
>CAJQRU010000109.1 GCA_905612355.1 uncultured Gammaproteobacteria bacterium | reverse complement strand
CGCAATAAGCGGCGGCGACCGCACCACCGGCAGGCCCCGATTCAACAAGTCGTACCGGATGCGCAACGGCTGTATCGCAGGCGACCGTGCCGCCGTCAGAAGTCATGATCAGCGGTTCACCAGGGATCCCGAGTTCACCAAGACCGTCCCGCAGGCGAGCCAGATAACCGCGCACGATAGGCTGAATATAGGCGTTGGCGACTGTCGTGCTGGCACGCTCGTACTCGCCCACTGCCGCCATCACGTCGGCCGAGAGAGAGACGGCCATCTGTGGTGATGCACGTCGAATTGCTGCCGCCACACGACGCTCGTGGGACGCATTGATATAGGAGTGCAGAAGGCATACGGCAACCGTTTCGAATTCACCCGCATGCAATTCGTGCGCGAGGCGCTGCAACTCGCGCGGCTTTGGCGCAAGCACGACTTCGCCATGAGCACCGATACGCTCGCTGATCTCGAACACGTCGGCGCGGCGCACAAGCGGAGTGGGCAATTCAATGTTGAGATCGAAGATGTCGTATCGATTGCCGTGCGCTAGCTCAAGCACATCGCGAAACCCTCTGGTCACGACAAGCGCGGTGCGCGCGCCGCTACGCTCGATAAGGGCGTTGGTAGCCAAGGTTGTACCGTGTACAACGCGTTTGGCATTTGCCGCCTCAAGGCCATCGCGCGCAAGCACTGTGCGCACCGCATTGAGGACTCCGCGCGCGAGATCAACCGTGTCGGTGAGCACTTTACCGACGTGAACCTGACCACCACCAATCAGCACGATGTCAGTAAATGTGCCGCCGATGTCGACACCAAGTGCAAAGCGTTGTGCGGCGCGCTTAGCCACGCAAAACTTTCCCGCGACGCCGGCGCGACTTTGCGCGCTTCACTATGCTGTAGTCCCGTGCTGCCGCTGCCATGGTCACGACACCGTCGTCGATATCGCGCTGCACGGCGTTGGGATCCCGCTCACTCGCGGGGTACGCTCCACCGGAGCCCGGTGTAAGCATACGCATGACGTCGCCTTTGCAAAGATTGAGCGGGATCTTGTCGGGCACTACGGCACCGTTCAGAAAGGTCGCACCGGTCGCGCCGGAACCACCGCCGCGGATCCCTTTCGGCGCGGTTTCGAGCTTGCCGTGCTCGGCTTGCACCGTCAGTGGAACTGGCGAAACCGACTCGAATTCAAAGTCGGTACCACAGCCGCCACGAAAGCGGCCGATGCCGCCAGAGTCGGGTCGAATGCGGCGATGGTTCACACGTATTGGTGTCACTGCCTCGAGCACCTCGACTGGCATCGCGCTGGTGTTACCGGGAAAGCTCATTGAGTGCAGTCCATCCTTCGTGGCACGAGCTGCCATGCCACCATTAACGAACGTGAGATCGGAGAACGGCTCACCGGCAACGTTGCGGCCGGTAAGGTAAAGCAGACTTTTTTTACCTGATTCAGCCAACATCCGGGTCGGCACAACCTCACCTAAAGCGTCGAGGATGGCCGCCGGAATGTAGTGTCCCGTTACCGGTTTCATCTTCACCGGAGCAGGGAAATTCGGATTGACAAGAGTGCCAGGCGGTGCGGTGACCGTGATCGGCGCGAACGTGCCAGCGTTGTTCGGCAGGTGCGGCAAACACAAGCACTTGATGGTAAAGGTACTCCACACGTAGGTGTATACCAACGTCGAGTTGATGCCGTAGTCCCGCTGTAAGGCGGTTCCAGTGAAATCGACACAGACGTTGCCGCCACTGACCCGGACATGGGCGTGGATCTCGATCGGCCCGTCAGGGCTATCGACGCTCGACATGCCGTGGTATGTCCCTTGCGGAATCGTCTGCGCAATCGCGCGACGCATCGACGTCTGAGAGTGCTCAAGGATGGCGCCGCCCAGGTCGTCAAGATTTTCCATGTCGTGCTGATCAAGAAACTCGACCACCTTGGCCTCGAGTACCCTGCATCCAGAAATCAGCGCGCGTACGTCGCTCAACACCTGCTTGGGTACTCGCACGTTGGCCTCGAGCATGTCGAAGAACGTCTTGTTCTCGCGACCAGCTTCGAGCGCCTTAAGTGGTGGGACGATGAGCCCTTCCTCGAACAATTCACGCGGCTGTGCCGACAGGCAGCCGCCGATGTCTGCCATATGCGCCATGCTCTCGGCAAAGCCAACGAGACTACCGTGGGCGAAAAGCGGAGCGACAAACCCAATGTCGTTAAGATGTCCCATAATCCACCACGGATTGTTGGTCACCAACACGTCACCTGGCACAAGCGTATCGGGCGGAAACACTTCGAGCAACTTGCTCGCGAGAATGGAATCTGTGCTGATCTTCGAGGCGATGCTGAAATCAGACGCGATCAGCCGTCCGCTGCGGTCGTAGAGGAGTACGCCGAAATCCGCGCCCTCGACCACCACTTTGGACATTGACGTTCGTTGCACGGCATAAGCCGCCTCGTCGACCAGCGTGATAAGCTGATTCCAGCGCACGTCA
>CAJQRU010000108.1 GCA_905612355.1 uncultured Gammaproteobacteria bacterium | reverse complement strand
AACCATCGGACCTGCGATGGCACCGGCGCAGGTGTAGCGACCGCCACGCGCTATTACGTCGATTAATTGCGGCCACAACCGTCCACCGACGATGTCTGCGACCACGTCGACTGTGTCCCGGCCCGTTGCCTGGCGCAACGCGGATCGCAGGTCGGTCGGGTTGCGTTCCAGAACGGCCGCCGGTCCGATGGCCATCACCGACTCGGTTTTTTCCGGGCTGCACATGGCAATGGGAATCGCATCTCGCCGGTTCGTGAGTTGCACCAGTGCCGACCCGACACCACCGGAAGCTCCGGTGATAAGAACCGCATCGCCTGCCTTGACGTGAGCCCGATCCAGCATGTTCTCAGCCGTGAGGTAAGCCGTTGCGAATGTTGCCAGCTCTGTAGTGGAAAGCGCACAGTCGATCGAGTGAACCTGTCGGTGATCAACTTTTGTGAATTCTGCAAATCCACCATCGTATTCGCTACCGAGGTAACCGGTTGGCTCAAGATTTCTCGGATCTCGCCAGTTACGAAACCAGACATCGACGAGTACCCGTTTGCCGATAAGGGCGTGATCAGCACGTTCGCCCGTGGCGACCACTATACCCGCGACGTCGGCACCTTGAATGCGCGGAAAACGCATGAATTCTCCGCCCCAGGTGCTGTCTCGGTCATCGGCGCCCGCCAGGTCATCTCCGCTGGTCGCCTCGGTGTTGCTCTTTGAATACCAGCCGGTCCGCGTGTTGACATCAGTGTTGTTAAGGCCGCATGCCCCCACGCGAATGAGTACGTCATCGGTTCCGGGAACTGGGGTCGGCCAGTCCTCATGTAATTCCAGCTGGTCCAAACCTCCGTGACCAGTCAGAACAATGGCCTGCATGGTGTCAGGAATGAGTGCCAATGCCACGTTGCCTTGTTTTCAAGTGATATATCGTTCGGCGCGTAGCTACCGACCGGTTTAGCCAACCATGCATCATCCGGCGCTGCACCAAGTCCCGCTGTATTCGGCGCAGCCAGCAGAGTGTCGTTGTTGCGTGCGCCCTGACGGCCTGGCACTGAGTATCGAGATTTGGTTCAGGGTGATTGAGGAATCCTGGCTCAACGCGTCGTTTGATCAGTCGCACTGGCGCTTAAGAAAACCACCGAGTGCTGTGTTGAATAGGTCGGCCTGCTCAACATTTGAGAAATGCAGTGCGTCGGGAATCACCACTAGTTCGGAGTTCTCGATGCAATCTCGAATGACCTCGTGAGCGGAGACGGGTGTACCCGGGTCGTCCTCGCCAACGATTAATAGGGTAGGTAAGTCGATTGTGGACAAGCGATCAGTCAGATCCAGGTCCCTGATCGCTGCCGCACAGCCGCAAAACCCATTGACGGGGGTGCCGCGGATCATCTCACGCACCTTGTCAACTTCGTCAGCGCGTTGTGTTTGGAAATTGGCGGAAAACCAGCGGTCAATGGTCGAGGGCACTAGTGCTTCCATGCCTTCACCCTGGGCCAGATTAATGCGATCGTTCCACGCTGAGCGCGCTTCGGGTGGAATGCGACTTGAGGTATCGCACAGGCTGAGTGAAAGAAACCGGGACGCATCACGCAATGCAGCGGCTTGACCGATCATGCCTCCCATTGATAGACCGATGTAGTGCACTTGGTTGAGTTCCAGCCCATCGAGTAGGCCAAACAGATCATTGGCTAGCAAATCCAAGGTGTACTCTCCATCTGTTGCCTCTGTGTCACCATGACCGCGGATGTCGTAACGGACTACCCGGTAGTGTGATGACAGGGTGGGCATCTGAAGTTCCCACATCGTTGTGTTGGCAGCTAGTGAATGACTGAGCAGGACAACAGGTGCGTTTTCCGGACCTTCAAGCTGATAGTGAATTGAGATTCCGTTGGCAGTTAGTTGCATCGGCGCTTCTCCAGGCACGGTTTAATTCGGCTAGCTGTTGCGTCAGCCACGCCCGACGTAGGGCATCTTGGTGGCCATGACAGTCATGAAGAGGGCATTCGCATCCAATGGTAAATCAGCCATATATCGAATTGCGCCACCGACATTGGCGGCATCCATTGTCGGTTCGATCTCGGTCGTGCCATTAGGTTGTGCAACTCCAGTTTTCATTCGGGCGGTCATGGGCGTCTCGGCGTTGCCGATGTCAATTTGTCCGCAGGCGATATCGTACTTTCGCCCATCGAGAGCAGTCGATTTTGTTAATCCGGTCATTGCGTGCTTGGTAGTGGTATACGGAGCCGAATCTGGGCGCGGTGTGTGGGCCGAGATCGATCCATTGTTGATGATGCGCCCGCCGCGCGGATTTTGGTTTTTCATGAGTCGAAATGCCGCTTGAGTACACAGGAAGGCGGCAGTTAGATTCACATTCACTACGGTTTGCCATTGATCCAGGGTGAGGTCTTCCAGTAGGACGCCAGGCGGTGCGCTTGTGCCCGCGTTATTGAACAGCACATCAAGCCGACCGAATTGATCCTGTGTCTGTCGAAAAACCTCACCAATGGCGTCGGGGTTACTTAGGTCAGCGGGCACCAACAGAGTAGAGGAGACAGTCGAGGACATATCCTCGACTGTCTCTTGCAGTGTTTCAATGCGCCGGCCGACTAATACCAGGTTATAGGCATCAGACAGGGCAATAGCAGCAGCGCGACCGACGCCGCTGCCCCCACCGGTAATGATGGCGGTTTTAGTGATTGCATTCATGGGAAAGTCTCTGGAGTGTTAGGTGATAGAGAATTCGTTTTTGCACAAGTGCCTGATCTATCGAATGCTTCGCTTGCTCTTAGGGGTTTCTCGGGCACACAGATAAAGATGAGACAAATCTGTGCTCGACATAGGCTTATGACTTATGGCTCTTCGCCGCGTTGGCGCCTGCGATTTTCCCAAACACTGCACCGTTCATAAGACCGGTACCGCCGGGATAGTTATGATAGAAAACGCCGCCCACCAGTTCGCCGGCGGCAAACAGCCCAGGGATTGGTTCAAGGTCTTCGTCCAACACTTCACCGGTCGGAATAATTCGTAACCCACCGAATGTAAAGGTAATGCCGCACGTAACGCCAAACGCCTCATAGGGCGGCGAGTCTAACCTGGTCGCCCAGTTGTGTTTGTTTAGGGGCAGTCCTTCGGTTTTCTTACCATCCTTGATAGTGGGGTCAAAAGCAATATCTTCACGGACCGCTGCGTTGTAGTCAGTCACTGTGCGTAGGAAATTTTCCTCATTCATGCCGTGTTCAGTGGCGAGTGTGCGTGCCAGTGCCTCGATTGTGTCGGCCTCAACTCGGGTGACTTGTTTGATTCGGTATTCATCCCGCATCAGGTGGGTGACTTTGCTGTCGAACACCTGCCAGGCTGTTTGCTGTGGTTGTTGGAGAATGACGCGGCCATATTTTGCATAAGTGTAGTTGCGAAAATCTGCTCCCTCATCGAGAAATCGCTCTCCATTCAGGTTGACGCATAACGAAAATGGGTAGGAGTGTTTCTGGAACATGTCACCAATGCCCAAATCCCCAAATTCTGGCGCATTCAATTCCCATGCAACGGCGTGGCAGCCAGACCAGTTACCGTAAGCCGCGGCGCCAATGTCCAGCGCCATACGAATCCCGGCTCCGGTATTAAAGCGTGAGCCGCGGACTTTGGCCAGTTCCCAACCGGGCCCCAGATAGCGGGCCCGCATCTCCGGGTTAGCCTGAAATCCACCGGCGGCGAGCACGACGGCCCGGGCATTGATTTGGTACGTTGCCCCCGCTTGCT
>CAJQRU010000107.1 GCA_905612355.1 uncultured Gammaproteobacteria bacterium | reverse complement strand
GCTGTGCCCAGTGATCAAAATCGCTTGCTTGGCCTCGCATATAGATCATGGCATTGATAGAAGAGCAGCCACCAAGGACTTTGCCGCGCGCATAGCCAATAGATCGGCCGTTGAGGCCGAGTTCCGCTTCGGTCTGGTAACACCAATCGGTGCGAGGGTTGGCGATGGTGTAGAGATAGCCGACGGGAATATCAATCCAGAAGTAGTCATCCTTGTCGCCCGCTTCAATCAGCACGACCGACACGTTGGGGTCAACCGACAGCCGGTTAGCCAATACGCAGCCTGCCGTGCCGCCCCCAATTACGATGTAATCAAATTCCACGGTATCCTCTCACTCATACGTTAGTGTAACGGTGATATAGGGTAGCGAAACGGGAGAGTTAAATTGATCGAACACAACACTGAAATCAAGCCGGCCGATGGGGCCATGGCGACTTTTATTACGCATCCGGAGACCAATGGGCCGCATCCCGTGATTTTGTTCCTGATGGATGCCCCGGGAAAACGGGAGGAATTGCATGACATGGCAAGACGTATCAGTGCGACCGGTTATTACGTCATGTTACCCAACTTGTATTACCGGGATGCACCGTCTTTTACGGTGCATCGCGAAGATCCGGGTAGTCGTGAATATATGTTCAGCTTGATGGCCAAGCTGACGAATGCGTTAGTAGCGGCGGATGCTGCCGCCATGATTGAGCAGGCGACCTCTGATAGCGCCGCAGATGCAAGTCGTGTGGGGGTGACGGGATATTGCATGAGTGGGCCATTTGCCCTTTGGATTGCGGCCGAGTTTCCTGAGGTTGTGAAATCAGCTGCATCGATCCATGGCGTGCGTCTAGCGGTTGATGCGGAAGATTCGCCTCACACCCGCGCCGCAGACATGGCAGGAGAGATCCTGGTGATGTCGGCTGAGCACGATGACTATGTTGATCGCGCACATTACGATCGATTGGTTGCTTCGTTTGAAGGTGCCGGTACCAAGGTGCATTGTGAATGGGTTGAGGAAGCCCATCATGGCTTTGTTTTCCCGGAGCGCGCACTGTTCCACAAGGTCGCGGCTGAACGGCATTGGGAATTACTGCACGCACTTTTTGAGCGGACGCTGAAGGCCTAATTGGGGTCGAGAAGCGACCCAACAATTGTTGTGACTAAATATCTGATCTTCGCAATGTCTTTCAGAGATTTCCCAGTTTAGATCACGGCATGAGTGATCGCTCTTTCTATAGGTTATGAGATATTTAAAACACATGTTGTTATTCACTTATGATCGATTCACTCGTGCAACTTTAATAGCATCGAATGTCTATGGTGGTATATTCATATTTTACGGTCAGGGTAGCGTGGGGTTCTCTGCCAATCACAGTTTTTTACGTCGTGACCACTCAATAAGGTTAACCGACTCGGTGGGTAGTTGTTTTGTCCATAAGTCTGATAAATAAATACAGGTGTGAATAGAAATGTTAACTGATAAATCCGTCTTGATCACTGGGGGTACGGGCAGTCTTGGCCAAGCGTTGGTTTGTGAATTTCTTTATAAATGGCCTGGAATAAGAAGGTTGGTGGTGTTCAGTCGTGACGAGCTAAAGCAGTATGAGATGAGGCAGAAGTTTCCTGAACAGGAATTTCCTCCGTTGCGGTTTTTTCTTGGAGATGTGCGGGATAGTGAACGACTTCGTAGAGCGTTTAATCAAGTGGATGTGGTGATACATGCCGCTGCACTCAAGCATGTGCCGGCAGCTGAATACAATCCAATCGAATTTATTCGTACCAATGTTATGGGTGCGGAAAACGTAGTGGGAGCAGCGATTGATACGGGGGTGAAAACAATCATAGCTCTATCCACGGATAAGGCAGCCGCACCTGTGAATCTTTATGGTGCAACAAAGCTTTGCAGTGATAAGCTTTTTGTAACAGCGCAATCTTATTCGATTTCTCATTTGCGCTGCGCTGTTGTCCGATACGGGAATGTTATGGGCTCAAGAGGCTCAGTTATTCCTTTCTTTCGTGAAAAGGCAAAGACTGGTGTGCTCCCAATTACACATCCTGACATGACGCGTTTCAATATCACGCTCCAGGAAGGCGTTGATTTGGTCTTGTGGGCGATTGAAAATACGCAAGGCGGTGAAATTTTTGTTCCAAAGATACCTTCATATCGAGTGATGGATTTAGCAGATGCGATCGGTCCTGACTGTCGAAAAGAATTTATTGGTGTGCGGCCAGGAGAGAAAATTCATGAAGAAATGATTACGGTAACTGATAGTCGGTCAACTGTTGATTGCGGAAAATACTTCGCTATCCTTTCAGGTCGAGGTGACGGGGTTATCGAGCACTACAAAAAACACCATAAGGCGAAACTTGTAGAACCTGGATATTCTTATAATTCTAGGGACAATGGGCCGTTTTTGTCGATCAGTCAGTTACGGACTCTCATTCAGAAACATGTTGGGTATTGACCTATTTCGAGCTAATGCAAAGGTGATTCCGTACGGGCGACAATCAATCTCGGAGACTGATATAGAAGCAGTTGTTAAGGTTCTTAGGTCTGATCACCTTACGCAAGGACCGGTTATTCCGAAGTTTGAGACAGCTGTGGCAACGGCATGTCATGCACAACACGCTGTAGCGGTTAATTCAGCAACCAGTGCACTACATCTCGCTTGTCTTGCGTTAAATGTAGGGGTGGGTGATGTTGTATGGACTAGTCCCATTACATTCGTCGCATCAGCAAACTGCGCCCTTTACTGCGGGGCAACAGTTGACTTTGTGGACATCGATTGTAATACGTGGTGCCTTAGTGCGGAGCGACTGGAAGAGAAACTTGAATTCCATAAAACGAGAAATTTTCCGTTACCGAAAGTGGTGGTCCCCGTGCATCTCTCGGGACAATCTTGTGATATGAAAAAGATCGCAAGTTTGAGTGCGCGGTATGGATTCCGGATCATCGAAGACGCATCACATGCCATTGGTGGAAGATATTACGACGACCCGGTTGGTAGTTGTCGGTACAGCGATATTACGGTGTTCAGTTTTCATCCGGTGAAGATAATTACTACGGGTGAAGGCGGCATGGCGATGACCAATCAACCTGACCTTTACGAGCGCATGGTTCGTTTGCGCAGTCACGGAATTACACGGGATCCTAGCCAATTTTTGCGAGACCCGAAAGGGACCTGGTACTATGAACAACTTGAACTGGGATTTAATTATCGTATAACAGATATACAGGCTGCATTGGGTCTTAGTCAGTTGGCGCGGCTTGACAAAGTGGTGGTGCAGAGGAACCAGTTAGCAGAGCGATATGATTCGGCTCTCTCAACGACATGGTTTCGAAAGCAATCGATCCTTAACGGAGTGCTATCTGCGAAACATTTGTATGTAATTCGAGTAAATGCTAATCAAAGAGAAGCGATATTTCTGTTGTTCCAGGAGAACGGAATTGCTGTAAATGTCCACTATTTTCCAGTCCATCTCCAGCCGTACTATCGCGAGTTAGGTTTTTTCCAAGGCGCGTTTGTGGAGTCTGAATTATATGCGACTGAAGCAATTACGTTGCCTTTGTACCCAGAGTTAACGGTTGCATCGCAGGATCGAGTGATAGATCTATTAATACAGGCAAGACTTGAACATTAACGGAAGAAGTAGATCAGCGAGGTGCGCTTGAACTGGTCAGTCCCGTCCAGCAGGAATTCTTTTTGTGAAATGATATTCTGTCGGGCGGAGAGTATGCCGATAGAGTCGATTATTGCGATTGAGTAAATATTGGCTGTGATTCAGTTACCGACTGTTTATTGAGGACTCACGAGAAGAGTTGCGGCATCATGATGTTTGTTTGATACAGTTGTATTCTCGAACAAGTAGCTCGGCTCTGAACATGACGTATCCCAGCCATGTAGACATAAACCACGCATCTGATACAAGATGAGTTCCGACGACTAAGGAATTCTTTCATATAGGATGTCAGGTGTGCGCGTTTTTTGTATGAGTACTGCCCAGTCATGTCATAATTTACTATCGTTGGAATCGCTGCTATGTTCGAAGAAAAAAAGCCCAAGGACGCCAAATGCGTTCAGCTTTATGGTTCTAGAATTGTATTGTCTAATTTCCAGAAAAAAGATTTAGACGCAACATATATCAGTTGGCTTAATGATCCCGAAGTGGTTCGATACAGCAATCAGAGATTTAGTCAACATTCGTTAGAGAGTTGTGAGCGTTACAGGCGAACATTCAAGGGTGCTGGAAATCATTTCCTGAGCGTCCAAAGAACAGATAATCAGTGCAAAATCGGAACTGTTACCGCTTATATAAACCCTTATCATCGCACAGCTGGTTTAGGTATTTTAATTGGCGATAAATCAGTCTGGGGTTGTGGGTATGGCATAGATGCATGGATGACATTGGTCGACTGGGTGGAAGGTGTTCATAGTGTCCGCAAGATCACAGCAGGGGCGCTATCGTTAAACAAGCCTATGATAAAGATACTGGAAAAATCCGGATTTCATTTAGAGGCAGTGCGGCGTAAGCAAGAAGTTTACCGCGGTGTTCCTGAAGATATTGCACTTTATGCTAAATTTGTTTGAATCAATATAGGGATAATGAGCGTTGTCAACTTGTTTCTCGGGCATCTTGTTGTTAATAGGAACAATACCGCCCAATGAAACTTTCATATAACACGCGCATTGAGCAACCTGTTTTGTAAGTAGGGGTGATACCCCTACTAGGTTTACCAGCGGGACACCGACTGGGAAAGTTGGTGGAATGCCCGAATAGATGGTGGGATTACATTGTCAAAAAGTTCAGAGAAAACGGCACATCAGGCACGAATACATCAGGTTCACGCTTGTAAAGTAGAAGGGAACCGCTAGCAGCCATATTCCAGTTTACGTGTTTGTTGAGCAGGAGAGAAAGGAGTCGTTGTTCGATATATATAACAAGAAATACGCGCTCTGAGTTTGTTTCTGTGTCGAGCGGATTGCGTAGTGTGATCTGATGGGTTGTATGGGCGATCTTGAGATTGCCAGTTGAAGACAGGTCGATATTTTCATAGCAAAAAATATCGATTTCCCAAGCTGATAAAGGATTAATATTTTGGAGTCTTGCATAGTAGTTGTTTTTGGCAAGCTCAATGGCCGCTTTAATATTGATGGTTGGGATGCTCAATTGATCATGCGGATAAGCAGCCGGTATCTTTGACGATACCATCAGGGATCTGTCCGGTAGAGGTATGGGCGGTGTCATGTGTTCAATATTGCCTTCCCTTAACATAATGCTCCCGCACCCCTCGAGAAAAAAAATGTTGTCGAGGCATTTGCTCTGCAATTCGTGAAGAGCCTCTGCAATGCGTGTGTTTGTTGGGTGAGCGACGTATTGATCGAGGGGGGCGTGGCGTCCGTAGATGATGTAGCTCCCCCCAGCGGGTATATAGTAAGTGGGACGTAGGATTTGTAGCGTCTGTAAAAGCGACTGTAATGTCTTCTTAATAATTTTTTCTTTGGCCGTAACGCGATCAATGTTTAGGAAACACTGAGGATATTCTGATGCGGCCCGAGGACAGATAGCAGCTACATCAATTTTCCTGTGGTAATAATTGTTTACGAAGGCTAAGACATCGGCGAAGCCATTATCTGACAGTGGGTTATCCACGTTATTGAAGAACACGGTGTGGTTATCCCGGTCATAGATAATTATCGATGTATCAAGATCATAATCAATGGCGGTGTCTATATTATTGTCCGAAGTTGAAGAATCGGAAGGTACTATTGTTAACTCGAATGACCCAAATATATGTGGCACCCAGGGTTCTTGTTGAATAATATACGTAAAACCGAGCTTGACTAGTTTGTTGTAAAGACGATTATCGCGAAAGTCTTTGATGATTATCGGCAAGGTTTTGTCCCGATAGGAGCCAAGTATCGTCTCATCAAAGTGGTCAGTATGAAGATGACTAATATAGATATAACTGGGGTTAATATTATTTAGTATAGAGATGCCGTTATCAGTCAGCGGGAATGACCAGGTTGCCGTGTCCTTCATCGGTCCGATCCATGGATCACATATTAGCCGGGTATCAGCGGCTTCGATTAGAAAGAAGGAGTTGGTAAAGTGGGTGATTTTCATAACAATAGTGATGTTTTGTCTTTTATTGATTGCCTAGCGCCATAACACAGATTGTCGATACCTCACCCAGTAGACATTTGGCACAGGCGCATAAGGAAAAAATAAAACGTACGAAGTACGGAAGTCTTGTCAAGGTGCGATCAAAATGTCGAGGAGGCGAACCAGTATGACGGAGGTGATAATAGGTGACAACGTAGTTGGAGGCCGCAGTGCGCCGTTCATAATCGCAGAAATGTCGGGCAATCATAATCATTCTTTGCCGAGGGCGTTAGAGTTAGTCGAGGCGGCGGCCAGCGCAGGTGCCCACGCTATAAAATTGCAGACCTACACAGCAGAGACCATGACGCTGAACGTCAGAAGTGACGCATTTCTTATTCAGGAAAATGACAGTCTTTGGAAGAATCATTATCTATATGAATTATATGATAAGGCACACACACCGTGGGAGTGGCATGGGGAGATTATGCAACGGGCAAAGAAATGCGGCTTATTGTGTTTTAGTTCGCCTTTTGATGAAACAGCGGTTGACTTTCTGGAGACATTAGATGTGCCTGCATACAAAATCGCGTCATTCGAGAACACCGATCTTCCGCTTATAAGGCGAGTCGCCGAAACTGGGAAGCCGGTCATTATTTCTACGGGTATGGCATCAATTGCAGAGATTGATGATGCGGTATCAACGGTAAAATCTGTCGGAAATAATCAATGTATCTTGCTGAAGTGCACAAGCGCCTACCCAGCTTCTCCCGCCGAAAGCAATTTGTTGACGATCCCGGACATGCGGGAAAAGTTTGAATGTGAAGTTGGTCTATCTGATCATACGATAGGCATAGGTGCTGCTTTAGTCGCAATTGCGCATGGGGCAAGTGTTGTAGAAAAGCACCTGACCGTTTCGCGAGACGATGATAGTGTTGATTCGGCATTTTCTATTGAGCCTGGAGAATTGAAACAGTTGGTTAGTGAGTCAGTATCGGCGAAACGAGCGCTTGGCCACGTGTTCTATGGCCCTACTGCGTCGGAACAGTCTGCTGTGACGTATCGGCGGTCGCTTTATGTTGCTGAGGATATAAAAGCGGGAGATGTCATTACCGCAAGTAATGTTAGGCGAGTTCGTCCAGGGGGTGGATTGCCTCCTAGATATCAGGCCGACATTCTGGGGAGACGTGTGACTTGTGACGTGTGTAAAGGTACCCCATTCTCATGGGATTTGCTCGACTAAGAATAGAATGAGTTTAGACGAAACGTGTTGCTTGATGAAACGATAACTCCAGCCGATGGACAAATATAGAAATGAAGGTCGCTTTTCGTACTGATGCATCGCATCGCATTGGCGGCGGTCATGTAATGCGATGTGCGACCTTGGCTGATTATCTTGTTCGGCGGGGTCACGAAGTGGTGTTTCTGTGCAGGCAGAGTGCAGGGGATCTCTGTGCATATTTGGAAGGCAGGAGTTTTTTAGTGCGTAGATTGGTTGGGCATCTGTCCCAAGAATATCCAGGCGCCGACAGTGCTCCAAACATCTTGTCACAGGCTGTACTAGCAGATGCCGAATTAGACGAATCACTTTCGATTGTGAAAACACTAGGCAGCGTAGATTGGTTGGTCGTCGATCATTATGACATCGGCTTGAAATGGGAGAGCGCGATGCGGAAGCAATGCCACCGCATACTAGTGTTCGACGACGAAGCGAATGGAGAGCATGATTGCGATATATTGTTGAATCCAGCTCATTGCCCAGGTATGGAGAGAAAATATTCTGAGCTTGTTGAAGCAACAACAAAAAAACTCCTAGGGGTAGAGTTTTTGTTGTTAAGTAATCAGTTACAAGAAGTGCGGGGCGTTGTGCAAGAACGAAGCGGTGTAGTAAAAAAGATTCTAATTTTCTATGGAATGGCGGACATAACGGGTGACACAAGAAAAGCACTCGATGCGTTAAAAATGCCGGGCTGGAACGAATTATCAATTGATGCCGTGATCGGTGATCCAGATAATATGCATGAAACTGCTGTGGAATATGCTGATTTGTTCAAGAATATTTCTTTCCACAACCGCTTACCAACATTGGCACATCTGATGCAGCACGCTGATTTAGCATTGGGAGCAGGTGGTTTAACGACTTACGAAAGGCTGTTTCTGGGACTACCTGCGATTGTAACGACCGTCGCAAAGAATCAAATTCAACCGACCAAATTTATGAATGAACAGGGATTATTGCTTTGGTTAGGAGACAGTAATCAAGTTACGCCAGATAAGTTATTAGAGGAACTCCAACGTGTCACGTCTAGGCCTGAGATGTTGAAAGAGCAATCTAAACGAGGCCTGCGTTTAATTGATGGAAGGGGGTGTGATCGTGTTTGCCAAGTTATGGAAGCAGTTTAGGTTGGAGGTAAAGTTCGCATATAAGGGTGGCCGGACGTCGAACGATTGTGATTTGGATAGGTTCTCGACGGTGGAAGATGCAGTCTGACCCGCAGTCCAATCGTAGATTTTCAGTTGTAGCTGCCCGGAGTTTCCCAGCTTCGTAAGCAGTAATACATGTTCATTCATTATAAATTAGCCACCCCGTTAGTATCCAGATGGTTAAAAATCGGTTGTCGGTCTAGTACAATTATCAGATAAGGTCGATGATATTAATGAGGTTATGCTGTGGGGGAACTGCGCGGCGGGAGACTGCGTGTAGGTTTGGGCTTTCTTGTGATTGTGGGGGAAAATTTGACAAACATTGAAATATATAATCAGACCTTTATGGAAGGTTTTTCCATTGATTCTGATGTGCTTGGCGATACATTGGAGTACAACTCTATTGAGGAGTGGGATTCTATTGGTCACATGAATCTAATAGGACTGCTTGAGGACGCATTTGATATAGCAATGGATATGGACGACATAATTGATTTTAGTTCCTACAATAAAGGTAAAGAACTTTTGGACAAATATGGCGTCAAATTCTGATAAGTGGTGGACCGAGTATCCACAGGAATGCATTGATGATTATGCACAGTAAGAGACGCTTATCTCTTGGGTGTGCGATTGTTTTGATAGTGCGACGTTTAGATGGTAGTAGTGTTGGTTAACTATTGTCACCATGTCTTTGCTCTCTGAGCTCGGTCGGTTTACAAGTCAAACAGCCCTTATTGGAAGTGATGGGGTCGAGTTATCCTATACGACACTCGTCCGGGAGGTCGCCCGGGTTGCGAGAGTGATGAAGCCTCGTGAATTAGTATTTTTACATTGCGCAAATAATATCGAAAGTGTTGTATTCTATTTAGGAATATTAAACGCAAATGCTATACCTATCTTATTAGATGATGGGATTCCATTAACAAACCTAACTGCCCTCATTGACTGTTATCAACCAAGTTATGCTGTTGTTAGTAGCGGTCTCACGTATGCTGTCCAAGGAAAGGAATTACTTGTAGCAGGAGACAGAGTCTTAATTGCGGTCGAGTCACAAAGGGATTATGAAATTTCGGATGAGTTGGCGCAGTTGATGACAACTTCGGGCAGTACAGGGAGTCCAAAATGTGTAAGACAGACGGAGGAAAACTTACGAACAAACAGTTCGGCAATTCGTGATTACCTTGAAATAACTCCAGGTGATAGGGCTATAACTACTTTGCCAATGAGTTACAGTTACGGATTGTCCATCATAAACAGCCATCTTATTTCGGGTGCCTCGATAGTAATGAATCAGGCATCGGTGACCCAAAAGGATTTTTGGAAACTGCTTAATGTGTCGGGTGCAAATAATTTTGGTGGTGTGCCGTATTTATTTGACGTACTAGCCAGGATGAAGGTGCTAAAGGATGAATTTAAATCGTTGCGCTACATTACACAGGCGGGTGGGAAACTTGCCTCGCAAACGTTTGGAAAAATGTTAGAGATGTGTAACAGGATTAATCTTCCTCTAGTTTTAATGTATGGGCAGACTGAAGCTAGCCCAAGGATGTCCTACTTGCCTTCCGAGATGTTGTCTACAAAAGGCCAGAGTATCGGTGTGCCAATTCCTGGTGGACAATTCTGGCTTGAAGATGAAAGAGGTCGCGTTATAAAGGAACATAACCATGTAGGTGAGTTGCATTATAGCGGTCGCAATGTGGTGTTGGGCTATGCGGAATCTCGAGTCGATCTAATTAAAGGGGACGACTTCTTGGGGAAACTTGCTACCGGAGATTTGGCACGTTGTGATGAAGACGGTTACTACTATGTTGTGGGTCGAAAAACGCGATTCCTGAAGATTCACGGTCACCGCGTAAATTTAGATAGTCTAGAAGAAATGTTAGGGAATTACGGGTTTGTCTGTGTTTGCACCGGAAATGACAAGCAAATTGATATCGTAGTTGAAGGAGATGTTGATCGTTCACGAATTATCAACCGTCTCATTGAAAATACGAATCTGCATCAATCAGCATTTGCGGTAAGTGTTGTTAAAACTCTGCCCCGCAGCGTCTCTGGAAAATTAGTTTATCGTCAAGCGGAATGAGTTTTAATGGAATTTTCTCAAGATATTACCGACTTGGAGCCATACGGGTTTGGTGCGCAAGAAAAACAAGAATTGCATAGTCGGATTCTTGCAGAATTAACGAGACATCATTATCGGGCATGCCCAGAATATCAACGGATA
>CAJQRU010000106.1 GCA_905612355.1 uncultured Gammaproteobacteria bacterium | reverse complement strand
TCTACTCTGCACTGTCGATGCTCAACCAGACAGAAACTAACATCTCGACAGTCGAAGATCCGGTTGAAATCAACCTGGACGGCATTAACCAGGTGGCCATTAATGAAAGAGCAAACCTGACATTTTCTGTCGCCCTCAGATCATTCTTGCGCCAGGATCCAGACATCATCATGGTCGGTGAGATACGCGATCTAGAAACTGCCGAGATCGCTATCAAAGCTTCCCAAACCGGCCACTTGGTGTTGTCGACGCTGCATACCAATGATGCAACCGCAACCATCATGCGACTGCTCAACATGGGCATTGCACCCTATAACGTGGCAGGCTCGATTAACCTGATCATGGCACAACGCCTTGCACGACGACTTTGTTCGAATTGCAAGCAACCCATCGACCTGCCCCCAGAAATTCTGATTGACGCCGGTATGAAAGAAGACGACGTAGACAGCGTTAACGCATTCGAAGCCATCGGCTGCGACGCTTGCACCAACGGCTACAAGGGTCGTGCCGGTATTTTTCAAGTATTGCCCGTATCGGACAAGCTGATCTCGATGATTCTAAGAAGTGCAGGCCAGGATGAACTTGAATCTCAAGCGAGCGAAGAAGGTATCCTAACACTAAGACAGTCAGCACTGAGAAAGTTTGCCGCCGGCCACCTCAGCCTGGCTGAGGTAGAGCGCGTCACCAACCTTTAACCTGAGAAGATTTCCCCCAACCCCGCTAATGGCTGCCCCGACTCCTAAAAAAAACCGCAAACTCACGACTTTCGTCTGGACTGGCACCGATCGTGGCGGCAAAATAGTAAACGGCGAACTGGATGCTCCAAACCCTGCCTACGTTCGAAGTTCCCTGCGACGCCAAGGTGTTCAACCAAAGAGCGTCAAGAAAAAGCCTAGCCCGTTATTCGATAAGAAAATACTCCCCAAGGATATCTGCGTTGTCACCCGCCAGATTGCCACCATGGTCGAGGCCGGTATCCCAATCGCGCAAGCACTCAACGCAGTCGCCAGCAGCACGGACCATCCGACACTCAGAAAAGTACTTGGTGCCGTGCGAACCGATGTGGAAAGCGGCACCAATCTCAGCCAGGCACTGGCACGCTATCCAAAGCAATTCGATCGACTCTTCTGTGGACTGATCGCCATTGGCGAGCAATCAGGAAATCTCGATAGGATGTTGAATAGCCTTGTCGATTACATGGAACGCTCTGAGGAGATCAAGAGCAAAGTCAAAGGGGCAATGATGTATCCCATAGCCGTTCTCGTGGTCGGCCTGCTCGTCAGTTCATTGCTGCTCGTGTTCGTGGTGCCGCAGTTCAAGGAGTTGTTCGAGGGTTTTGGCGGTGAGTTGCCGGGACTAACGGCGGCCATTGTTTCGATGTCCGAATTTGTGCAGGAAAAGTGGTGGTTAGTGGTGGGGATCGCAGCTGCGATCGGAATCTCAGTGTCGCTTGCCCTTAAACGTTCCCCAGCTTTTCGATACGCGTTTGATAAGTTTCTTTTAGTTGCCCCGGTTGTGGGGCCCCTCCTGACCAAGTCATCTTGTGCCCGCTTTGCAAGAACAATGGGGATCATGTTCGGCTCCGGCGTCCCGATGGTCGAAGCACTGACTTCCGTTGCGAGCGCATCGCCTAACTCAGTCTTTCGTCGCTCCTGCTTTCAAATCCAAGAAGAGGTCAGTACAGGCCGACCCTTGTCGGCGGCAATGGAAGACACCAAACTGTTTCCTAACTTAGTCCTGGCGATGGTATCTATCGGCGAAGAATCGGGCGAACTCGAAAAAATGCTGACAAAAACTGCCGACTTCTTTGAGGCTGAGGTCAACGAGATGGTTGACAACATGAGCCAGTTAATTGAACCGATTATGATATCGGTACTCGGTGGCATGGTGGGCACACTCGTTATTGCCATGTATCTGCCGATCTTCAAGATGGGCAGCATTATGTAGGTCTGTATTGGGCCTCACCATGCAGATTCCAAATTGCTTAAGCGCATCGTGGCATAACGACGTTGATTGAGCCGATTGCGCTCGCCGGGTTGACGGGGCTGGCCGTCGGCAGTTTTCTTAACGTGGTGATTCATCGCCTGCCCGTTCGCCTCGGTCTAGTTAGCCCTACGAGTCTTGATGGATCCCGTGCAGATTCGGCATTGGCTTCAAATGACCCAGCCGGGTTGATTCGGCCGGCCTCGCACTGCCCGCAGTGCAAAACCCCTCTCAATTGGCGTGAAAACATCCCCCTCGTCAGTTTTATCATTCAAAAGGGCCGGTGTCGCCATTGCAGCACCCGCATTTCTTGGCGCTATCCTGCGGTTGAGTTGTTGTCGACACTGATCTCCATGGTGGTGGCCATCGTGCTGGGCAATCAATGGTTTACTGTGCCGGCCTTGCTCTTTAGTTGGGCGCTTATCGTGCTGGCGTTTATCGACATCGAACACTACCTGCTTCCCGATGCGATCACGCTACCGCTGTTGTGGCTGGGATTACTGGTCAACTGCTTCGCCGGT
Organism: uncultured Gammaproteobacteria bacterium; assembly: GCA_905612355.1. Lineage (GTDB taxonomy): Bacteria > Pseudomonadota > Gammaproteobacteria > Arenicellales > UBA868 > UBA11791. The sequence goes on along the minus strand of CAJQRU010000106.1, from coordinate 23,102 downwards.
TTTACCACTCCCCAGGCCGCCATTATCGGGGCCGGAGCAGGCTACCTCGGGCTCTGGTTGGTCTATCACCTCTTCCGCTGGGTCACTTCTCGCGAAGGCTTTGGCTACGGCGATTTTAAGATGCTCGCGGCAATTGGCGCCTGGCTGGGTTGGGCCTTGTTGCCATTGGTCATTTGCATTGCCGCCACCGTGGGTGCCATAACCGGTGGCCTGATGATGCTCATCAGCCGTTCAGGACGGGGTCGGGTCTTGCCGTTTGGGCCATTTCTTGCAGGGGCCGCCTGGTTAGTTCTGTTATTTGGTGATTCGTTTATCTCGGCTTATCTCCTCACCTCCAACATGGGCCGTTGAAACGATGTTGCGCGTCGCCCTCACTGGCGGAATTGGCAGTGGCAAAACCACCGTCACCAATCACCTGCAAGGCCTTAACGTACCCGTCCTTGATGCCGATGAGATTTCACGTGCGCTCACCGGCCCCGGCGGTCCGGCAGTTGCACCGATTATTAAACGGTTTGGAGCCAGTATTGCAACCCACCGTGGTGAGCTCGATCGACCGGCCCTTCGTTCACGGGTATTTGACAACCCAAAGGCCCGCAAAGATCTCGAAAAGCTACTCCACCCTATGATCCGGGCGGAGATGGCTAGCCAAGAAAAAGTGATCGATTACCCCTACTGTGTGTTTTCGATTCCGCTGCTTCTCGAAACCAACCGTGCCGGAGAATTTGACGCCGTGGTGGTGGTGGATGCGCCTGATGCAATACGTCGACGATGGATCCAGTCACGCAGTGGCCTTGATGCGAATCAAATTGACGCGATATTTAAAGTGCAGGCTTCCCGCGAGGAGCGGTTGGCCGTGGCTACTCATGTGCTCCACAACGAAGGCTCCATCCAAGACCTGCTCGTGCGTATCAATGATCTGCATGTCTGTCTCTTGATACTGGCCAAGTCCAAGACCCGCGAGGCAGCCACATAAATGCCCAAACACTTCGGGCGAATAGTGTGGAACTAGACGGATAAACGTCGCAGCAACTGCCTATTACCCTCAAGAAAATTAAGTGTTTTCAAGGTTGTGGTATCAACCCAGCGCAAAACCTGTCCTTCCAAAGCGTCGGGGCGACCCTCAAAACGGATGACACGCCAGACATCGAGCGCGACCTGTCTGTCCTGATAGGTATGAGTAAATGCAAAAAGGTATTCCGCTTCGCGGACAATGACACCCAACTCTTCACGCCATTCTCGAACCAATGCGTCGAACGCTGATTCACCAGTTTCAATTTTCCCGCCAGGAAACTCCCACTGCCCACCATAATCCTTGTCGTGTGGACGTTGATCGACCAACAACCGGGCTTCATCGTCCGTCGCGATACCCACCACAACACGCAGTTCAAGCTCAGGTCCGATAGTCGGCATTGATCTCGATATAACCGTGGGTCAGGTCACACGTCCAAACGGTTGCCTTGCCACGGCCCTGGCCCAGGTCCACCCCGATATGCACCTCAGAATTTTTCAGATGCAACGCGACCGCAGCCTCGTCATAGTCGGCCAGTCGTTCGCCTTTTTGTGCAATAACGATGCCGCCCATGCTGATGGACAATGCATTTGAACCGACCACCACGCCAGACTTACCAACCGCCATGACAATCCGTCCCCAATTTGCATCCTCACCAGCGATCGCCGTCTTTACCAGCGGTGAATTGGCAATACTCAAACCCACGCTGCGTGCCATTCGCCAGGACGATGCACCCGAGACTTCAATCGTCACAAATTTGCTCGCACCTTCCCCGTCACGAACCACCTGTGTCGCAAGTTCCACCATTACCTCATCGAGGGCTCGGCGAAAGTCTCGCAATTTCGGACCGTGAGGTGAATCCAACCGGGAATGATTGGATCGACCTGTCGCTACCAGCAACACGGTATCACTGGTCGATGTATCACTATCCACTGTGATGCTATTAAATGATGTCTCGACGCTCGCCCGCAACATGGCCTGTAGCGCAATACTCGGGATACGGGCGTTGGTAAACAAGAATGCCAGCATAGTGCCCATCTTCGGTGCAATCATGCCGGAACCTTTTGCAATACCACCGAGCGTGATCTCATGGCCATCGATCTCACAGCGCCGCCACGCACCCTTAATGAAGGTGTCGGTGGTACGGATTGCACGGGCCGCTGCACGCCACCCGCCTGGCCCCAGTGCCTCCACCATCTGCGGCATTGCCCCGGTCAGCCGATTCAACGGCAAAGGCTCGCCGATGACACCAGTCGATGCGACAAAAACCTGATTCCTCCGACAACCCAGTGCCTGGGCCGCTGCCGCTGCCGTAGCACGCACCGCCTCCTCACCAGCAAGGCCGGTAAATGCATTCGCATTCCCGCTGTTCACCACTAGCCCTCGAATCCGACCCCGACTCAACTGCTCCCGACACCACATAACCGGCGCTGCCGCTGTCGTTGAGCGCGTAAACACACCGGCAACGGTCGACCCGCGCACACAATCTACCAGTAACAAGTCATGACGGCGGGCATACTTGATTCCAACTGACTGTGTCGTCAAACGCACCCCGGCAATCGGTGGAATGCGGGGGAACATTCTCGGTGCCAGTCGTGATCGTGATGATGATTTCATTCAGAACGCCTGCCTTTTGCCCGCAATCCTAGGGAAGGGGAAAAACGTCAGGCCCGTCCATGACAATGTTTGTATTTCTTTCCGGACCTGCAGGGGCAGGACTGATTGCGGCCGACCTTGGGAACGGCTCTAACGTAGGGTTCCATCTGACTTCCTTGTGCAGAGGAAGTGGCCTGCCCCATTGCGACCTGCGACTGCCCCTCTCCTGACATCCGCCCGACCTCGTCATGTAGCAGTTCGATCTGCTGATGACCTCTAGTACGACGCTCGGTTTCCAAATCCGCCACCTCAGCCTCAGTCTGAATTTCAATCTTGGACAAAATCGTCACGACGTCTCTCTTCACGTCATCTAGCATCGCCGTAAACATATCAAACGCTTCCCGTTTGTATTCCTGGCGCGGATTCTTCTGAGCGTAACCCCGCAGACCAATCCCTTGCCGCAAATGATCCATCTGAGCCAGGTGATCTTTCCATTTCTCATCCAGCACTCGCAACATAACTGCTTTTTCAAGATGACGAATTACCGGCGCACCCACAGAGGCCTCCTTGATTGTATAAGCCTCCGTAATTTCATCTTCAATTCGGTCGCGCAGTCGTTCTTCATACAAGGCATCATCATTCGACAACCATTCAGCCAATGGTAACCGTTGCCCAAACTGGGTTTCCAACTGTTGCTCGAGTCCAGCGACATCCCATTGTTCTTCAAGACTCTCTTTCGGAACATACCCGTCGATCGACTCATTCAAGACTTCTTTACGCATAGTTATCACATGATCAGACACATCCTCTAATGTCATTAGTTGATCTCGTTCTGTATAGACCACCTTGCGTTGCTCATTAGCAACATCATCATATTCAAGTAGTTGCTTTCTAATGTCGAAGTTACGTCCCTCAACCTTCTTCTGGGAATTTTCTATCGCACGGGTTACCCAATTGTGTTCAATGGCTTCACCTTCTTCCATACCCAGTTTTTCCATCAGACCAGAAACACGACCAGACCCGAAGATCCGCATCAAGTTGTCTTCCATTGATAGATAAAAGCGACTCGATCCGGGATCGCCTTGCCGACCACATCGGCCACGCAACTGGTTGTCCACCCGTCGGGACTCGTGCCGTTCTGTACCCAAGACATGCAGGCCACCTGCATCGATCACACTCTGGTGACGTTGCTGCCAGGCAGCCCGAGCCACATCCATCTCTTCATCGACAGAAATCCCTGCGAGCTCCATTTCTAGATTGCCGCCCAAAACAATATCGGTACCCCGACCGGCCATGTTGGTCGCGATCGTGACTGCGCCCGGCCGGCCTGCCTCAGCGATAATTTGTGCTTCGCGTTCATGGTTTTTTGCGTTAAGTACCTCGTGATCTATCTGCTCTGCTGTCAGCTGCGCTGACAGGGATTCGGATGTCTCGATTGACGCCGTGCCTACCAGAACCGGCTGGTTACCATCCCTGCACGCCTTAACACCACTGACAATAGCGCTGAATTTTTCACCACCCGTCCGATAGACCAGGTCCGGATGATCATCCCGAATCATCTGCTGGTTAGTCGGCATCACCACCACCTCAAGACCGTAGATCTGCTGAAATTCAGCAGCCTCGGTATCGGCAGTACCGGTCATTCCAGCAAGTTTGCCGTAGAGACGGAACAAATTCTGAAAGGTAATTGAAGCAAGTGTCTGATTTTCGGGCTGTATGGTGACCCTTTCCTTTGCTTCGACCGCTTGGTGCAACCCCTCAGACCAGCGGCGCCCGGGCATCATACGACCTGTGAATTCATCGACGATCACAATACTGTCGTCCTGCACGATGTAATCCACATTGCGTTGAAAAAGGGAATGGGCCCGCAGTGCGGCATAGACATGATGCATCAGCGTAATACTCCCGACATCATAAAGACTGGTATTGTCTGATAGCAGTCCGGCACCTGATAAAAGTTCCTCTGAGCGCTCAAAACCCTCATCAGTCAGAAATACCTGCCTTGCCTTTTCGTCAACAGAAAAATCACCGGGCCCCTCCTCGATCTCCTGCCGCGTTAGTTGCGGAACTACCTGGTCAATCTGAAGGTACAGATCGGTGCTGTCGTCCGCGGGGCCTGAAATAATCAGTGGGGTACGCGCTTCATCAATAAGAATCGAATCAACCTCGTCGACGATCGCAAAATCGAGTGGTCCCTGGACACGATCTTCATCACTGAAAGCCATGTTGTCACGTAGGTAATCAAATCCAAACTCGTTGTTGGTCCCATACACCACATCACTGTCATAGGCTTCCTTCTTCGCAGCAGGGTCTTGGCCGGAAACCACCACACCAACGCTTAAACCAAGGAAACGGTAGATGGGAGCCATCCACTCCGCATCGCGGCGAGCCAGGTAATCGTTGACCGTGACCACATGAACCCGCTTACCATCGACAGCCGCCAGATACACAGGCAATGTCGCTGCCAGGGTTTTTCCTTCCCCGGTACGCATTTCAGCAATTTTTCCGTCGTACAACACCATCCCACCAACCAACTGCACATCGAAATGGCGCATGTCGAGCGTTCTTCGCGAAACCTCCCGAACCACGGCGAAGGCCTCCGGTAAAATGCTGTCGATACTGTCGCCATCGCGCAGTCGAACTTTCAATTTCTCAGTTTTTGTAGCGAGTGCGTCGTCGCCAAGCACAATCAAACCCTCTTCGAGGGCGTTGATCGCCGCCACACTCTTGTCCCAACGCTTAAGCAGTCGCTGATTGCGACTGCCGAATACTCGATTTAATGTAGTGCTGAACATGAAATAGCAATGTGATTGATCGTGATTGGTATTCTGGCCAAAACATCAACACCCAGGTCAAAAGTCCGCTGTTTGTTCACAAGATTAAATCTGCTTCCTTGGCCCGGCGACGGGGCAACCGATATGATAGGCTTGACCTGCACGGTCTTCATCCGTTCTGTGTTGGCCAGTTCTTGTATTTTATCATGACCGATTCTACCTTCCATCCCGCAATACACTTTGTGCACTCAATTAGCGCGACACAGTCGTTGAAAACTGATGGAAACGAGGCCAATGTCTGGCAGCGCGCCGTTGGCAAAAACCTAGCCCTCCATACGTCAGCCCAAATTAAAGATAACGAACTCCTCGTGCTTGCGGACTCTCCCGTCTTCGCACACGCCGTTCGCAGTACGACTATCTCGATTTTGGAATACTTTCGCCGAGCCGGGTTACCGATGAAACGACTGCGAATCCGCACGCGCCCGCCACGGGTTCCACCGCCCCCCACCACTCGCCATCGCCGCCTCAGCCCTTTGACCTCGAGCGTGGGGAATCTTCTACAGAAAAGCGCTGCCAGCCTACAAGATGACGGACTGCGCGCTGCACTCCTGCGCCTTGCTCGTCACGCTCAAAGCAAAGGCACTGATTGAGGGACCAGAGGGACAATCCACGCGACAAACGAGATCAGTCAGACCCTGAACGCCTTGCGAAAAAAGCGAACCGCACGGAGGGCGAGCGCTCCCACGAGCCTATCTAACCTAGCAAACGTTTTCAGTGGGCAACGAGTGGTTGCAAGTACCGTACTGGCGCGCTGTCGACATCATCGAAAGAAACGTACTCCCACGCGCTCTCGGTTTCCAACAACCGTCGCAACAATCCATTATTCATACTATGGCCGGACTTGTGTGCACTAAACGCACCGACCAGTAGATGACCCAGCAAGTACAGATCACCAACAGCATCAAGAATCTTGTGCTTGACGAACTCATCACGATAACGAAGGCCATCATCGTTCAAGATATGAAAAGCGTCCATCACGATCGCGTTATCAAGGCTCCCGCCCCTAGCCAGACCCGCTTCTTGAAGTGCCTCCACCTCATCGAGAAAGCCAAATGTACGGGCACGACTAACATCTTTAATAAACGATGCTTCTGAAAAATCAATGCTGGCATGTTGCTGGGATGACCGCACTACCGGATGATCAAAATCGATGGTGAGATCCACCTTGAAGCCGTCATACGGATCAAATTTTGCCCATTTATCCCCGTCACGAATTTCCACGGTCTGCTTGATGCGAATAAATTGCTTGGGTGCTCTTTGTTCTTCGATACCCGCTGATTCAATTAAAAAAACAAAAGGGCCCGCACTGCCATCCATAATCGGAACTTCCGCGGCCGTTAAGTCAACAAATACGTTGTCGATGCCAAGCCCAGCAAAAGCGGACATCAGGTGTTCTACCGTGGAAATACGGACGCCATCTCGCTCAAGCGTGGTCGACATTCGAGTACTAGAGACATTATCGAGAATCGCTTTGACATCGATCACGGGTTTAAGGTCGATCCGCCGAAACACAATACCGGTGTTGATAGCTGCAGGCCGCAAAGTGAGAAACACCTTCTCCCCAGTATGCAGGCCAACACCGGTCGCCCGAATCACGTTCTTTAGAGTGCGTTGCCTGATCATTAAGTATTGTTGTTCGCTTTGTTCAACTACGGGATCAAGATGACGGAGAAAACCCCTGATAAGGCTGGCGCAATTCTACATGATTTCACCACCTTTGCGTACCTAAAACGCAATTTTTAACCATAATTTCTGCATATTTGGCTTTCACCCATGATGTGCTCGTAACCTATTGAACTAGAACGAATTAATCAGCTTGCCGTCGCAGAAAAGCGGGGATATCCAGATATTCGCTGTCTTCCGCGACGTTAACTATGCCGCCGGTCGCTACCGCGCGTGGGCCCTGCCGGATAACCGTGGGTGTATCGTAGTCGATCGATTTTTTCATTGGCTCTTTTCTGCCACCTTCTATCACTTCGACCGCAGGTGCACCGCGGCGGATGCCCGTGGCCACCAGTGTCACCCGCACAGCCCCCTCTAACGTCGGATCGAGAACCGTTCCAATCACGACCGTTGCATCGGCAGCAGCGAACTGACTCACCGTCTCACCAATCTGAGCAAATTCTTCAAGCGCCATATCGGGACCGGCTGACACATTCACCAACAATCCTCTAGCCCCATGTACGTTCACGTCTTCAAGTAGCGGGCTTGACACCGCGGCTTGCACTGCATCGACCGCTCGCGCCTCACCCGTAGCAATCGCTGATCCCATCATGGCAACTCCCATTTCTGCCATCACCGTACGCACATCAGCAAAATCAACGTTTATTAACCCCGGCCGAGTGATCAGTTCTGAAATCCCCTGAACCGCATTGAGTAACACTTCGTTGGCTTCTGCAAACGCCTCAAGCAACGTGGCACTGCCACCGAGCACGTCGAGAATCCGATCGTTGGGAATAATAATCAAGGAGTCGACGATTTCCGACAGTTCGTTGATCCCCTGCTGAGCGGCATCACACCGCTTCTGGCCTTCAAATTTGAATGGGCGTGTTACCACCGCCACGGTAAGCACTCCTTTTTCTTTCGCTAGCTGCGCAATAACGGGCGCCGCGCCAGTACCGGTTCCACCACCCATCCCTGCCGTGATGAAAAGCAGATCAACATCATCCAATACCTCAGCCAATTTATCTCGATCTTCTATCGCGGCCTGTCGACCCACATCCGGATTAGCCCCCGCACCAAGCCCCTTGGTAAGGTTCTCTCCCAACTGGAGCATCTTTGAAACACCCGACCGCCTAAGCGCCTGCGCATCGGTATTTGCATTGACAAATTCAACCCCTTCCAGATGAGCCGTCAACATATGATCAACAGCGTTACCACCCCCACCACCAATACCCAGCACTTTAATGACAGCCTGCTGACCGCCAGTTTCCATTAATTCAAACATATTTCACCTCCGCTTGCGGTTGATTTTCTGACTCTTTCAAACCCCTGAACCCATAAAATATTGCGTGCATCATGCTTATTGCGCCGCCCCTTCTGTTTTGCCCAGGTACTGGCGACACCAGCCACGCGCCCGCGTAAACCATTGTTTGATACTCACACCCGAACTCTCCTGTCCTACTGAGGTCTCACGTCGATGCCGTTGACCAAAAAGCACCAGGCCAACCGCCGTTGAGAAAATCGGGTTTCGGACCACTTCACTGAGTCTGCCAACGTAGTGGGGAACAGCAATTCGGACCGGCATGTGAAAAACCTCCTCGGCCAGTTCCACCATACCGTCCATCTTTGCGCTACCACCTGTTAAGACTATTCCTGCTCCCAGTAATTCTTCGAATCCACTGCGTCGAATTTCAGCCTGTACCAAAATAAACAATTCCTCGACCCGCGGCTCAATGACGTCCGTCAATGTGGATCGGGCCAGTTGACGGGGTGCACGATCACCCACGCTGGGCGTATCAATGAGTTCCCCATCATTAGCCAATTGTGCCAGCGCGCAGCCAAATTTCTTCTTAATCTCTTCGGCCGCCGATGTCGGCGTTCGCAAAGCAACCGCAATGTCGTTCGTAATCTGGTCGCCTGCAACCGGTAGCACTGCGATATGGCGAATCGATCCTTCGGTGAATACCGCAACATCGGTAGTGCCCCCGCCAATATCAATGAGGCACACCCCGAGCTCTTTCTCATCGCCATCCAAAACAGCGTAAGAAGAGGCCAGCGGCTCCAAGATGACATCGTCCGCATTGAGGCCACATCGACGAACACACTTGACAATATTCTGAGCGGCACTCATCGCACTCGTAATGATGTGTACTTTCGATTCCAGGCGCACACCGCTCATTCCTACTGGGTTACGAATGCCATCTTGCCCATCAATCACGAAATCCTGCGGCAGTATATGAAGAATCTTCTGGTCATTAGGAATGGCTAGAGCCCGTGCCGCTTCCGTCACTCGCTCGATATCGTCACGACTCACTTCGTTATCTCGAATGGCAACCACCCCGTGTGAACTGAGACTGCCGATGTGGGCACCGGAAATACCGACAAACGCTGACTCAATATCGCAATTGGCCATCAGTTCTGCTTCTTCAACCGCCCGCTGAATGGATTGGACAGTCGATTCGATGTTCGCAACCACACCTTTTCGAAGCCCGCTAGATGGATGGTGACCGATGCCAATGATCTCGACCTGGTCGTCCGCGAGGATTTCAGCCACTACCGCTAAGACTTTCGACGTACCCACATCCAGGCCAACGATCAGATCCCCCTCAGGACGTCCGCTCATCTCTTGATCTCCCATTCAGCTCTTAACGTGAGTCGCGCTAGCCCTGACACGCCAGGACACAGCTAACCCCCCCTCGTAACGTAAATCGACCCGTGCTAATTCTGACACCCGCTCGTTTAGTGCAAGGTTAAACACACGGGTAAAGCGTTTAACTCGGCTTACCGGGTGGTGGCGACCCAACAACAACATGATCAATGCATCGGGCCGATCACTATCAAACTGAACTTCAGCACGCCACTCACCGTTTGCACTCTGCCTCAAACTTGCCACTTCAAGACCTGTGCTGTGAAGCAACTTGGCCATATCCAAATACATCTTCAGCACCTGGCGCTGTCGCCCTGCAGAACCTACTAACCGAGGCACTACGGTAACCCGAACATCGGGAGATAAATTAATGAGTGTGCGTTCAACTGGGTCGCCGTGTTGGTTGAAACCTTGCCACTCAGCCAAAGCAGTGGCGGGTCGAACCATCACACGCAGCCGATCGGGCCAGATTCGACGCACTGTGGCCTGATAGATTCCGGGCACCTGCTCAAGTGCACGTTCAATCCCGCCCAGATCGACTGTAAAGTAATTACCATTGATGTTTTTCCAGACAATCCGCTGCACTCGTTTGTAATCCTTCGAGGGCATGTCAGAGACAACTGTAATACGCTCAATCGTGAAATTCCCCGGCCGCAGAAGCACATCGGCAATCAACACCATCACAACACCGAGTATCAGCAAGGTGCCAAAGTAGACAAACATAACCCCTCGCCCTGCGGTCCCAATATAAGCGACCCCCGCGCGCACCGCTGACCAACAATAGTGCCAACGACTGGAGTGAGATCGTCTGTGACTCACGATTCCCCCACAATGTGCACTTCTCTTTCCAATTCGGCGCCACAAAATTCCGCAACCGTCTCCTGTATGCGCTTGATCAGGCACTCAATTTGCAATGCCGTTGCACTACCATCGTTAATGATGAAATTAGCGTGGGCTACCGACACTCGGGCGCCACCACAATGCTGCCCTTTCAAACCTGCAGCCTCAATCAAGCGGGCGGCAAAATCCCCGTCGGGATTCTTGAACACAGAGCCCGCGCTGCGCTCTTGTATAGGTTGCTCCCGTCCACGAGTTTGTAACAATGTACGAATTGCGCCCTGGGCTTCTTCCTTATTGCCAGGGATCAGGTCAAAGGTCGCATTGAGAAACCAACAATCACCGCGGCCAGCGACCGAACGATAACCAATCTTGAACGCATCCCGCGTTGACTCGTGGATTTGCCCCTGCCGGTCAATTAATTCGACCTTTTTCACAATACTCCAGGTTTCGTGCCCGTAAGCACCGGCATTCATTGCCAACGCGCCACCGATGGTGCCCGGAATACCAGACAAAAACTCAGCGCCGCATCGACCCATCTGGGCGCTGTATCTTGCAACTTTGGCGCAAGGCACACCGGCCTCCGCGAAGTAACCGCTAGAACCTGATGGAGAAGCATGTCCGAGACCCTGATGGGTACATATCACGGCACCCCGATAGCCACCGTCCCTAACGAGCAAATTACTACCAAGTCCAACCCAAAGTACCGGGACGTGCGCCGGCAACATGGCTAAGAACATAGCCAGATCTTCGCTATCTGAAGGAACGAAAAAATAATCCGCCGGACCCCCGACCCGCCAACTGGTGTGAGCGGCTAATGGTTCATCACATAGTAATCGTCCACGCAAGCCACGGGCCGCTTCACTGGACAGGGCTCTGAACGGGACGTTCATGACTCAGCCCCCACACCTGATGGGCCAATAGCCGGCAACAGCGTTCTGACCCAGCGCCCAATGTCGCCGGCACCCAGTGTCAACACCACGTCATCGGGACGCAAGATTGGGGCCAGTGCGTCTTTTAATCGACTTAAATCCTTAATAAACGTGGGTGCTATGCCAGTACGACTGGCGATCGCGCGGCACAGTGATTGACCATCGGCATCCTCAATCACCGATTCACCGGCGGCATAAACATCGCTGATCAAGAGATGAGGCTCCCTTGCAAGCACATCGCAAAATGCGTCGAACAACGCCTGTGTACGCGTATACCGATGGGGCTGGAAAACAACAATACGTCGTCGTTCAGGCCAGCAATCCCGTGCTGCATCCAAGGTCGCGGCAATTGCTGTCGGGTGATGCGCATAATCATCCACCAATAAGGCTTTTCCTCGCCCGATGACGAGCTCGCCCAGCACTTCAAAACGTCGGCCAACTCCCTCGAATTGGGCAAGCGCTTTCAGAATTGGGTCAAGACCTACACCGAGCTGGTGGGCAATGCCAACAGCCGCTAACGCGTTCAGGACATTGTGCTTGCCAGCCAACGCGAGCTCTACGGCAACATGCGGCTCACCCGGCATACACAGGTAGAAATACATTCTCCGTCCCTCTTGACGAATGTCCACTGCGCGGTAGTCAGCGCCAGAACTGGTGCCATACGTAAGCACCGGGTTCAATAGGCGCTTGCGTAAATCCTGCAATACAGGATCATCTGCGCACAAGATAGCCAAACCATAAAAGGGCAATCGCTTCAGAAACTCATCAAATGTTCTGATTAACTGATCAAAGTCTCCGTCATAAGCATCAAGGTGATCTGCATCTATGTTAGTGATCACCGCCACCAATGGATTCAGGTGGAGAAATGAAGAGTCACTCTCATCCGCCTCAGCGACGAGGTAGTCACCATCTCCGAGACGAGCACTGCCTTGCGCACTCTTCACCAGACCACCAACAACAAAAGTTGGATCCAGGCCCGCACTTAAAAGAATCTCCGCAATCAAGCTAGTTGTTGTTGTTTTTCCATGCGTTCCCGCAACTGCAATACCTCTTCTAAAACGCATCAACTCACCCAACATTTGAGCCCGCGGGAGTACCGGTATACCCTGTTGCCGTGCGGCAACGATCTCTGGATTATCAGCACTGACGGCACTCGACACGACCACTGCGTCTGCGTCCATCACATGTGCTGCCTGATGACCAATATGGACCACAACACCGCGGTCAGCCAACCAGTCAGTGACAGAGGATCGGCGGATGTCTGACCCTGACACCTTAAAGCCCTGATCATGCAACACCGCCGCGATACCGCTCATACCAGCCCCTCCAATACCAACAAAGTGGACAGAGCGAACGAACTCACGCACCCAAAGCCTCCAGGCACTGCCTCGCAACACGATCCGTCGCATTCGGTTGAAAAAGCGCCCTTGCTTGTGAAGCCATCGCGTGTAACTGATCTCGATTCTGATCAAATTTCCCAAGCATCTCTGATAACGTCAGAGGTGACAGGGCAGCCTGCGACACAGCCAACGCGGCCTGGTGTTCGACAAGATAAGCCGCGTTCGCGCTTTGGTGATCACCCGCCGCATAAGGATAGGGAATCAGCAAAGCGGCAACACCAACTGCACACAACTCGGATACTGTCATCGCCCCAGAACGGGCAATCACCAGATCGGCAACACTATAAGCAGAACGCATGTCATCGATAAACCCGGTCACTTGCGCTGCCACACCTAGTCGGTGATAAGTTTTTCGGACTACGCTTAATTCATTGCTTCCGCATTGGTGGACCACGATCGGTCGCTTGTCTTCTGACAATAACGCAATGGCTTCAGGAACTATCTGATTTAACGCCCGCGCACCCTGACTGCCACCGACGACAAGCAAGCGTAGCGCACCCTCACGATCACGGTAACGTGTCGACGGCGGAGGGATATCCAACAAATCAGCGCGTAATGGATTTCCAGTCCAATCAGCGCCTTTGCCAAGCCCTGCAGTATTCGGGAAACCACACATGACGTATCGGGCCAGCGGTGCAAGCAATCGATTGGTTAGTCCCGGCCTCGCGTTGGATTCATGAATCAATAATGGCAACCGCATCAGGACTGCCATTAGCCCGCCAGGGCCGGAAGCAAACCCACCCATCCCAAGCAAAGCCATCGGCGTACGCCGGCGGATGATCTGATGGGCTTGCCACATCGCCCGAGTCAGTACGAAAGGCAACTGCAACACTCGCAACCAGCCGCTGTTGCGTACTCCCCTAATATCCAGCCAATCAGACTGGAATCCGGCAGCTGGGACGATGCGGGACTCGAGACCCGTGCGACTACCAAGCCAGACCACGTTAATCTTGGCGTCGCGCAGTTTTTCGGCAACGGCCAATGCTGGGAATATGTGACCCCCAGTCCCTCCCGCCATCATCAGCAACGTCTTCATGGACTTCGTCTTCTGCTGGTTACCACTTCTCGGTAGACCGCCAGTACGAGACCTATTGCAAAACAGTTGCCAATCATGCTGCTGCCGCCGTAACTGACCAACGGCAATGTCAACCCCTTAGTGGGCAAGGCCCCAAGATTGACCCCGATATTGATTAACATCTGTAGTGCGATCAGCACACCAACCCCTTGAGCGATACGGGCACCAAATAATTGACCCTTTTGTGCTGCCCACCTCGCGACGTCAAACGCGCGCCAGAAAATGATCACGTAAAGTGTTAATAACAGCACCAATCCAACCCAACCAAGCTCTTCACCAATCACAGCGGCTAGAAAATCGGTATTTGCCTCAGGTAAATACGAAAGTTTCTGGACACTAGTGCCCAAACCGGTGCCAAACCACTCGCCACTGGCAAACGCAATCAACGCCTGGTGTAACTGGTAACCCGAATCCAATAGATCGCTTCGCGGGTGGAGAAAACTGGCGATTCTGTCCATCCTCTCCGGGGAGAATCTAACAAGCACCGACAATGCACTAGCCACGACGGAAAACACCCCTACGAGGTACAGCAACCGAGTGCCTGCGAGAAAGATCATGCCATATGCTGTTACTAAAACGACTGCAGTACATCCATAGTCCGGTTCGCGCAGCAACAACAAAGCGATGACTCCCAGCACAACGCTTGGCAATACAATACCGGCGCGAAAGTTTCTTATGTCAACGCTAGAGCGACAGCAATAGTCTGCGAGCGACACAATGACAAAGACCTTGATTAGTTCTGATGGTTGAAAACGCAAGGGCCCCAAGGCTATCCATCGGAAACTCCCGTTTACCTTCTGCCCAATCCCCGGTATCAGGACCAATACCAGCAAAACGATGCCAACAAACAACAAGTGTCGATTCCAACGCTGCCACAACGACAGATTAAGCCGTGCCGTTATTAAAACGATGGCCACACCCAGCGCTGTACTAAAAACATGCTTACTCAACAGCGACAGACCGCCGCGAGAGTTAGAGTCAATACCAGCCACAGCAGAGAACACCATCACCATACTGAATCCAAGCAAAGATAACACCGCCGTCAACAAGACTGGATCCATACCCGGCCACTTTTCCCACACGGGCAAGACTCCGGGGTTACTTGTTGCAGTGGTCATGCGTGACGCTCTTTGACCAACTGACGAAATACGTCACCGCGGTGCTCGAAATTATCAAACTGGTCGTAACTTGCACAGGCAGGCGAAAACAGGATCACATCACCCCGGTGGGCCTCGCCTGCGGCAACATCAACCGCCTGTGCCAACTGCTCCACCTGAGTCACACCAATGCTGGTATCGACGGAACGCGCAATGCGTTTAGCATCTTGCCCAAAAACAACAAGATGCGTAGCCCGTTCGCTCAACGCCAAACTCAAGCCTGAAAAATCAGATGTCTTGGCCTGCCCGCCCGCGATCAGAACCACTGGCCGGTCCAGACCTTCAAGCGCTGCTATCGTAGCACCCACGTTGGTGCCTTTAGAGTCATTAATCCACCGAATACCCCGCCAATCACCCACTACTTCGCAACGATGAGGCAGCCCATCGAATGCCCGCAAACCGGAACAAAGTGCCTGTGGCGTAAGACGGGTGAATTCAAGGGCAAGCGCCATTGCTGCGAGCGCATTGGCAAGGTTATGACGACCGATGAGGCTGATCTCGGTTACCGAGATCAGCCGCTCGTCTCCCCGAGCCAACCAATCATCGCCGTTAGTGCGAACAATACCCAGATCATTCGGCCCGGACGGGGCATCGAGTCCAAAGGTGACTAACGCCCCCGAATAGTTAGCCGCCTGTTGAGCTAAGAACGGGTCCTGTCGATTAATTACCAACGTTTGACTACCTTTGGCGATGCGCCATTTAGCAGCCTGGTAAGCGGTCAAATCAACATAACGATCAAGGTGATCAGGTGTAACGTTAAGAATAGCCCCCGCCCGTAGGCAAAGACTTTGTGTGCTTTCTAACTGGAAACTGGAGAGCTCCAGCACGTAGCATTCAGGCAGCTCATCCGCCAGAAGATCCAACGCCGGTGGGCCGATATTGCCCCCGACCAAGACTTTATGCCCCGCTACTCGGAGCAATACAGCGAGCCATTGCGTCACCGTACTTTTACCATTCGAACCAGTAATACCGATGACTGGAGCCGCCACTGCTCGTGCGAAAAGCTCTATATCGCCGATGATCTCTATCCCGATATCCTGGGCTTTGCGGACAGTCGGGTGATCTAATGAAACCCCGGGGCTAATAATCAACACATCGGCAGACCAAAGATTATTGACATCATCCTCACCTGTACGAATATCGATTCCGGGCGCAATCTTCGCGAGTTGCATCGCCAACGGCGGATTGGGCTGCGCATCGACAACCGTCACCTGCATGCCTCTCCCAAACAGATAACGAGCTACAGAAAAACCTGTCGCACCCAACCCAACGATCACCGCATTCTTCCACGCTACACTGGACACGTTGGTGGTCTGGGGTGATGTCACCATATCGTCCTCACCGAATCTTAAGCGTTGCGATCCCAGCAAGTACCAAGACCAGGCTGATGATCCAGAAACGAACGCTCACCCTGGGTTCCGGCCAGCCCTTGAGTTCAAAGTGGTGATGCAAGGGTGCCATTTTGAACACGCGTCGCCCCGTCAAACGAAATGAAACGACCTGAAGAATGACCGACAGCGTTTCGATGACAAAAATCCCCCCCATGATGGCGAGAACAATTTCCTGACGAACGATGACAGCGACAATGCCTAGCGCAGCACCCAACGTCAGTGCCCCAACATCACCCATAAAAACTTGAGCGGGATAAGTATTGAACCAAAGAAAGCCCAGCCCTGCACCCACCAAAGCGGCGCAGAAAACCATCATCTCACCTGCCCCAACAATGTAAGGAATGCCTAGATAACCGGAAAAAACGGCATGACCTGAAACGTAGGCAAAAACCCCCAGCCCGCCGGCCACCAATGCACTCGGTAACACGGCCAAACCGTCAAGGCCATCAGTTAAGTTGACAGCATTACTTGCGCCAACAATGACAAACCACGCAAGCACCACAAAACCCATACCCAAATCGATTGCAATCGATTTGAAAAATGGCACGATCAATTGCGTCTCAACAGGAGCAACCGCAGTGTGATAAAGAACCAGTGCAGCACCAAACCCTACCATGCTTTGCAAAAGAAATTTGTTAGATGCGCTCAAACCAGAAAATTTTGGAGCACGCAATTTTTGGTAATCATCCATCCACCCAATGACACCAAATCCAGCGCTGGTCGCGATAGCTATCCAAACGAAACGGTTGCCAAGATCAGCCCACAGCAACGTCGTCACAACAAGAGCAAACACAATCAACCCGCCACCCATAGTCGGAGTACCACTCTTCTCGAAATGGGAGGTAGGGCCATCATTTCGGATCGTCGCACCAATACGCATAGACGTCAGTCGACGAATCATGATCGGACCCATTAACAAACTCAGCGCCAATGCGGTCAGCACGGCGCAGACTGCACGAAACGTCAGATAGCGGAAGACGTTGAAAAAACTATAGTCGGCCGCGAGTATGTCGAAATAGTACGTAAGCATTAGTCGTCCATCTCTAACTACCGGTTTCAGTCAACGCATCGGCAACATTTTCCATTTCCGCACTGCGTGATCCCTTTACCAAGCAGGTTACATCTGCACCCAACAAGCTCCTGGCTGCATCAATGACAGCCTCATGACTGTCAAAGTGACTCGCTCCCAGGCCAAACGCGTCTGATGTATTTTTCGCCATAGCGCCTATCGTCAATAACTGATCGATTCCGGCATCCCTGATCATTTCCCCGGCAGCGCTATGTAGATCGCGCGAACGGCTGCCCAATTCGGCCATATCACCAAGCACAATGATCCGATTCCCCATCCGTGGGGCAAGGCATTGGATAGCAACATCCAACGAAGCTGGGTTAGCGTTATAGGTGTCATCAATCAGGCGCGAACCGGCAGCGCCGCGCCGTGGCTCCAAGCGACCTTTGATTGGCTGTACATTGCCTAGACCGCATCTGATCTGCTCCGGCGTACAACCCATCGACCAAGCAGCCGTGGCCGCGGCAAGGGCATTGGCTGCGTTGTGACGACCCAAAAGATTGAGCTTTACTTCGATCGAATCATTAGGCAATTGGATCAACAACTCCAGCACCTCTCCGTCGACACTGACTTCGGCGGTGACATCGGCCGGGCGATCCAACCCGAAGGTCAACGTGCGATGATGTCTGGCACGAGCACGCCAATACACGGCGAATCGGTCATCCGCATTAATGATGGCGAGGCCGTCATCATTTAATCCGGCAAAGATTTCCGCCTTAGCGCGTGCCACACCGGTGACGTCGGCCAATCCTTCCAGATGCGCCGGGGCAGCATTAAGCACCACCACCACAGACGGCAATGCAATGCGAGTCAACTTCCGAATTTCTCCCGCATGATTCATCCCCATCTCAACCACTGCGTACTCGTGGTCTTCGCTCATACGCAAGAGCGTGAGTGGTAAACCGATTTCGTTGTTCAGATTGCCGGCATTAGAAAGCGTTGGCCCCAATTCGCGCAGTATCGACGCCATCATTTCTTTAACTGTCGTCTTTCCATTACTGCCTGTCACCGCAATCATCGGAATATCAAATTGGCCACGCCAATAACCAGCCAGTTGCCCAAGGGAGCGGCGTGTATCTGCAACCACTAGCGTGGGTAGGTCAGTATCAACCGGACGAGACGTCATCGCAGCCACTGCGCCGGATCGTTTTGCCTCATCAATAAAATCGTGACCATCATAATGGTCGCCTGCTAATGCAACGAACAATTCCCCCCCATTGAGAACTCGGGTGTCCGTGGTGACCTGATCAAATACCACATCACCGCCCATGACATGTCCGGACACAGCTGACGCTATCTTCATCAAGTTCATCAAGCATTTCCTCGCAGCAGATTGGTCACGACCTCACGGTCGCAAAAAGGGAATAAGGTGTTACCAACTACCTGGCTCTGTTCATGCCCTTTGCCAGCAATCAGCACAATATCGTCTTCATCAGCATTCTTGATCGCCTGGTAGATCGCCTTTGCACGGTCGGGTTGTCGCAACGCCTCATGACTCTCGATCCCCGCTTCGATATCAGTAATGATTTGATCGGGCGATTCACCACGAGGGTTGTCATTGGTCAAAACAATCTCGTCAGCCCAACGATCAGCCACAGCACCCATCACAGGACGCTTTCCACGATCGCGTTCCCCACCACAGCCAAACACGCACCAGATCTTGCCGCTTGAGTGCGCCTTAAGGGATCGCAGAGCGCCCTCAAGCGCCACCGGTGTATGCGCATAATCCACAAAAACTCGAGGATCACCGCGCTCTCTTTCAAACGACTCCATACGCCCGGGTGGCGCAACGACACCAGCCATGGCATCAACAATGTCTGCGGGGTGATAATCAAGCGCCAATAATGTCGCCACAACGGCGGCAACATTTGGAACGTTCACCTGACCAAAAAGACTGGTTCTCAACTTCATCTCACCCGCGGGGGTGGCAAGCCTCAAGTAAAGACCGGCGAACGAACTGTCGACTGAAAGCGGATAAATGTCGGCCCCCTCGCGAACGCCATAGGTCCAGATACGCGCTGATTCAATCGCTTTGGAGACCATACTTTCATGTGGGTCGTCGTGATTAATCACCGCAATGTTCAAACTGGTGCGGCGAAATAGCATTAACTTAGCATTGATGTAAGCCGACATATCTTCGTGATAATCGAGGTGATCACGACTGAGATTCGTAAACAGAGCGACGTCAAATTCAATACCTTCCACTCGGTGCTGCGACAAAGCATGCGACGACACCTCCATGCAGACACTATGGGCATCACGACCCACAAAATCTGCCAGCGTATGCTGTAACTCGATGGCATCAGGTGTCGTTAAATGGGTTGGCTCAAGTTGCTCAATGAGTCCGCTGCCGATGGTGCCAATAAATGCACTTCGACGGCCGAGACGATCAAGCGCCTGAGCCAACAGAAAGCCACACGTCGTCTTGCCGTTGGTGCCCGTTAATCCGACGATGCACAACACTCGTGATGGAAACCCATAGAAGCGATTGGCAATTAGGGCGATCTTGCGACGCAGGTCATCGACAACAAAACACGGCACTGCCAGCTCATCAGGCGCTTCCCATTCAGCATCACAGACGACCGCTGCGGCGCCTGCCTGCACCGCTTCACGGACGTATTCCCGACCATCTAAACGCTCGCCACGGGTGCCGAGGAAAAGAGCTCCCCGTGTCACACTTCGACTGTCCAACACCAACGCAGAAATCTCGATATCGGCATCGGCCGACACCTCGACGAGGCCAGCCAGTAACGGCTTTAGCGTGCGGACCGGTATCAACGCTGAACCCATCATGCCCCGCTCTGTTTCGATTGCGGCGTCACAACCACTTCACGTCCTTCGGGCTCAATATCGCCTGGTATCGAGTAAAGTCGCAGGGCCGTCGCCATGATGTCCCGGAAGACAGGGGCCGCCACGTGGCCGCCGTAATAGAATTCTCCTCTGGGATCGTCAATCATGACCACCGCGACGAATTGCGGCTCATTGGCCGGTGCAAATCCGGCAAACAACGCGCGGTAATGACCTTCCAAATAACCCCCTTCAGGATTGATTTTTCTGACCGTACCAGTCTTGCCGGCGACTCGATACGATGGCAACCCCGCACGCTGTCCCGTCCCCTTAACAACAACATGCTCAAGCATCTGATTAATTTGACCCACGACATCACTTGGCAGAACTCGCTCCCCGCCCGGCAACTCCTCTCGTCGACGAATAGTGATCGGCTTCAGTACACCACCGTTGGCCAGGACCATGTAGGCACGGGCCAGTTGCAATGCAGTCACCGACAGTCCATAACCATAAGACAACGTCGCATGCTCGCTTAAACGCCACCGCTCTTTGGACTGCAGCACTCCACTTCGCTCTCCAGGCAACTCGACCCCAGTTAACTGGCCAAAACCAACAGACTGAAGGGTAGCAACCAGCTGGCTCGGATTAAGTGCAAGCGCGATCTTCGCGGTCCCGATATTGCTTGATTTCACCAACACATTCGCCAGAGTCAACACTCCATAGTCGTGAATGTCTCGAATACGATGTCGATCCAACACAAGCACACCGGGACTGGTTGAAATGGTAGTGTCGGGAGTAAAAATACCGCTCTGTAGCGCTAGCGATAAAGTAAACGGCTTAACCGTCGATCCTGGCTCAAATATGTCTGTTACCGCACGATTGCGCATGACATTCGTGTTAAATGTTGAACGATCATTAGGATTAAATTCGGGCAGATTAACCATGGCGAGGATCTCTCCCGTGCGACTATCTAACACCATCGCCGTCCCCCCAACCGCCTTGTGTTCCACCAAAGTCCGGGCCAATGCCTGATGCGCGGCGGATTGGATACGAACGTCAATGCTTAATCGCAATTCGCGTCCATGATGAACTGGAGAAATCTGATCCAGGTTTTCAACGGTGTATCCGCGTCGATCCCGACGAACCCGCTTTTGTCCCACCACGCCGCCTAGATGATTCTCAAAGGCAAGTTCAACACCTTCCTGCCCCCTGTCATCGACATCGGTAAAACCGAGTAAATGACCTGCAATCCGTCCAGCCGGATAGTAGCGGTGATACTCCCTCTGGCGATACACCCCAGGCACTCCAAGCGCTGTAACCTGACCCGCTAAAGCGGGGGACAAACTGCGCTTTATGTAGACAAATCCCTTGTTGATGTTGCGTTTCAGAATACGATCAATGTCAGCCGTCTCCATGCCAAGCGTATGCGCCAAGCGCGGCCAATCTGCGGGCGCCTCGCGGAGCGACGCCGGATGCGCCCAGATCGCATCAACCGGCGTGCTAACCGCTAGCACATGCCCACGCCGATCAAGAATCTTTCCACGCGCAGGCATCATCTTCAGTACTCGGACCTGTCGCTCTAACCCTTCAGCCTGTAACAAGTCATTGTCAATTACCTGGACATAAAGTCCACGAACGGCAAGCCCTACGGTCCCCATCACCAAGCAGACCAGTACAAACCAGTGCCGGCCCTGATAAAACAAGTGCTTGGGTTTCTTTCTTCTGTCACGTGCCATCAGTAACGTTCTCGTAATTGGACCACCATGACATCGGCAAGCGACGGGGCAATCATGCGCAAATCGCGCTTCGCCACCATCTCAACACGGTCATGTCTAGCCCAAGTAGCTTGCTCAACTTGGAGCTGACCCCATTCGCTGTTCAGTCGATCACGCTGCTCTTCTTGTGACACGACCTCTCGGAAGACATCACGGTTTTCCTGTCGCACATAGACCACTGCCAACGCATTCGAGAAGACGACAATGCTAAGAAGAATGATCAAACGCACGAAATCTCCTCGGCGGTGCGCTCGGCTACCCTCATCACTGCGCTGCGCGCTCGAGGATTAAGGTCAACTTCTTCGCTGGTCGGTCTGAGCAACTTACCGACCAATCGCAACGTCGGCCGAATTTGATCTCGCGTGATTGGCAGGTCAGGTGGATACCAATCACCGCGGGCGCAACGACGAAAAAAGTGTTTTACTCGACGATCCTCTAACGAATGAAAACTGATTACGACGAGACGCCCATTAACCGACAGTAACGACTCGATCTGCGAAAGGATAACGTCGAGTTCATCAAGTTCTCCGTTTACCTTGATACGCAGCGCCTGGAACGTGCGGGTCGCCGGGTGTTTACCAGGCTCAGCCGTTGGAACGCATTGTGAAATCAATGCCGCAAGCTGTGTAGTTGTCGTTAACGGTACATGCCCACGTGCACTCACCACAGCTCGAGCAATGCGTTTCGCATAGCGTTCCTCGCCAAGCTCCCGCAAAACCCTAACCAACTCAGCTTCTTCTACCGCCGACAACCAGTCAGCAACCGTCTCACCGGTCGAGAAATCCATCCGCATATCTAACGGACCTTGCTTTTGAAAACTGAACCCTCGCGAGGCGTGATCGAGTTGCGGTGAAGACACACCGAGGTCAAACACCATCCCCGTTATACGTTGGCGCAACCCCTCTCTTTCAATAATTTCTGCAAGATCAGA
>CAJQRU010000105.1 GCA_905612355.1 uncultured Gammaproteobacteria bacterium | reverse complement strand
GCGGCAAAATGTACTTGAGCCTGCTCTTGGCGGTGTCGCTGGGTTTTTTCGTTTTTCTGCCAGGCAATGGCGTCATTAACCAGCACCGTATCAATAAGCTACCGTCGGACATGCCCCTGCTTGATGATATAAGGCCACGGCGGGTTTACATGCACTCACTCAGTATCCCGATGGAGTTAGCCGCTCGTCAACTGGGTTGGCAAAGCGCCCAGGCCTTGAGTATGGCTCTGAAAATAGATCAACCCGCCGGGTTTCAGCTTGTGCTTGAATCGGGACTGTTTAATAACGAGGAAGAATGTGTTCTCTTGACCAGCAGCAAAAGAGTTTGTGGACAGATATTCCATCCAACCACAATTTCTGAATAGAGAAACCCCGTTATTCCTCCATTTTCTCGAACACGATGAATAGTCGAAACCCAAAGATGTGACCGATAAAACGGGCTATAACTTTTTCTATCATTAAGAGAGGTTTTATCATTATTGCGGGTATCAAGCACCATCGTTGAAAACCACCGGTCAATGGATAGGCTAATAAACTAATCCAGTCTTTTTGAATTAAGCAGAGTCTGTACGGCGGGTTTTTTAAGAGATTTTTCTTTTGCCTAATAAGTGTTGTCGCAAACGCCTGATTTGCCTCAAATGGTGAACGATCAGGGGTTAGTGGTCCAGGAGTTAATGGATCGATCGATAAGTCGAATGGTTCTGAGTGGAAGAAGCGAAACATTAGAGAGCTAATGGGAGAGATCCCAGGTTCGAGCAAAATGAGTCTTCCACCTGCCGGAAGAAGTCTTGCAGCTTCTTTCAAGAAATAGGCGGGGCGTTCTAAATGATGAAATACATCAATTGCGACAATGTTGTGTAAAGCACTAGTTTTAAAAGGTAGTCGCTGAGCGTCTGCGACCAGGTCGGGACTATTGAAAGGAAACAGATCTGATGAAATGCATTGCGGAAAGGCTTTTTTGAATTGACCGATTCCAGCTCCGACTTCGAGAGTGAGTCCTGGGACAAGCCGCTTCAGAATTCTTTGGTAGTAGTCGGAATAGATTAATCGGAGGTTTGGTTTTTGTTCCCATACTTTAGCGTGTTGGGCGAGATGTCTTTTCTCAGACTGAAACATATGTTGGTTGAAAACCAATGGTGAAACACGTTTTGGTTATTTGGACAGGGGTGCGTTTTATAGCGTCTATCTGAACTTCAGTTTGTTAGCGGCAATTGTAACCATTCGGATAAGCATCCAGCCATGGTGCCACCTGCGGATATTGGTTGAACCATAGAGGCGTTGTCTGTAACGAATGGGTAGGTCCATGATTTTTAGGTTAAGGCGTGCCGCACCGAACAATAAATCAAAGTCACCAAATGGATCAAGTTTTCCAAAGTATGCTCGATTATCAGCTATACGGAGGTAATCGAGGCGCATAAGAACTTTGGTTCCGCACAAGGTGTCGGTGACCGCTTGATCGAGTAGCCAAGAAAATACAATGCTAAATAACTTGTTCGCCAACATATTAAAAAATTGCATCGCGTTGTTTTGCATCGGATAGATTAATCGAGTCCCGTTGATCAGCTCGCCCTTCTGGCTAACCAGGGCATTGTAAAAGCGCGGTAAATCCTCTGGCGCGACCGTTAAGTCCGCGTCTAGGATCATCAGTACATCGTTTCTCGCCGCACTAAATCCCGCTCGAACCGCGTCTCCTTTCCCTGTTCCCGGTTGACGTAAAAGAGTAAGGCTCATATCCGGGTTTTCTGACATTACGCGCTGTATTTCTTGATAAGTTCCATCGTGGGAATGTCCCTCCACAAAGATAATCTCTTGATCTGATGCAAAGTGTGGAATGCGATGGATTGCGTTTTCAATATTTCCTTTTTCGTTCCGGCAGGGAATCACGATACTCACAGAGTAATTGTGGTCACGCTGCTCTAAAGTCCGCGCGACAACAAAACGACTCAATGCCCATTGACTAATGATGGGGAGCCGTGCCAGATATTTATTGAATATCCAACTAATAAGAGGAATGCTGAATGGAATCAAAACGGAGGCCGTGCTAGAGACACACTCAAAGTTTGTGAGGGATAACAAACTTCTGATATCACGTGTCGCCAACCAGTTTTGCCATGGTTGCGGTTGTTTCCGACCTACCTTCTCCGCCAATTTTAAGATGTATTGCCAGAGGGGATTGAAATATTCGATCACGATCCGAGTTTTAGGATTACAGAATTGATGCAAATTCTCTAGGAGGGCCTGAATGTCTTTTGATTCTCCGAGTGTTCCTGCCAGGATGATGTAATCAAATTCATCAGTGGTCGAAAGTGCTGAGATATCGCCACATAGAAAGTGAAGATGGGGGTGTTTCTTTTGCGCCTTTTCAACCATCTTTGCACTCAGATCGATGCCTGTGCCATGTTTAGGCTGAAGTGCTGCCAAGAGTGATCCGGTTCCGCAGCCGATTTCAAGCACGTTCTTTCCTTGAGGAATAAGGGCGCGATAGTGCTCGAAGAGTAGCCGATAGTAGTAGTCATTCTGAGCGATATAACTATCGCGGCGATCAGCCTGATTATCGTAGTGAACGCCAATTTCATTCATTGTTGCGCGCGCCTTTTCAATTGGATTGTGGATTCATTGCCTTGGACTAAGCGTACAATGTTTGCGCGATGTCGAAAGACGAGAAGAGCCGCGAGGATGCCACCAAATCCGGTCAGCACGGGATCATCCATCTGCCAGGAGAGTAGAACGGGTGTGGCGAGGGCGGTTACCAAAGCGGCCAGTGAGGAGTAGCGAAAAACCAGTGCCATCAGCGCCCATAGGACAACTTGCAAACCGGCAATCAGGGGATTCAAGGCTAGAAAAATGCCGAGTGACGTGGCAACGCCTTTGCCACCTGCGAACCCAAAGAAGACTGGAAAAAGGTGACCTAGAAATGCGCCTAATCCGGCGAGTGCGATGCCAGTGGTATCAGCGTCCAGGTATTTTGCGATCAGTACGGGGAGAACGCCTTTAAGGACGTCTCCCAATAAAGTCAGCACAGCAGCTGGCTTGTTGCCCAGGCGAAGGACATTGGTCGCCCCTGGATTGCCTGACCCGGACTGGCGTGGGTCCGGAAGATCCATCAGCTTGGATACGAGAACAGCGCTCGATACGGAACCCAGCAAATAACCACCCAATGGCAGCAGGATCAGGAGCATCGACTACGACTCACGCCAGGTGAATAGAGAAGTAGAGTATAAACTTAGGCAGAATTTTCTTTGGTGGGATGCTTGTGGACACTATCTTTCTCCATGGTCTTAAGGTTGATTGTGTGATCGGGGTCTGGGAATGGGAGCGACGAATTATCCAGACCATTATCGTTGATCTGGATATGGCTTTCGATGTGCGGCGTGCCGCCAAGAGCGATGATATTTCAGATACCCTGAGCTATCGGGACGTCGCTAAACGCGTCACGGCCCACGTGCAGGAGGCGAAAGCAAACCTCATCGAAAGGCTGGCTGAGGAGGTCGCGGGCATCATCCTGGAGGAGTTCGGTGCAAAGTGGTGTCGAGTACGGGTGAACAAGCGCGGCGCGGTAACTGATGCCGGTGATGTGGGTGTGCAGATCGAGCGCGGAAGCCCAGACTGAATGCCACTTGTTGCCATTAGTGTCGGTAGTAATCTTGATAGAGAACACAATATTGACCGGGCGCTGGAATCGTTGCGCTTGATTTTCGGTCAGTTGCGGACCTCCAGGGTGTACGAAACCGCCGCAGTTGGATTCAATGGACCGGATTTTTATAATCTGGTCGTGGTGTTTGAAACTGACTTGAATGTGCGGTCGCTGATTGATCGTCTGCATGACATTGAAGCGGAGCAGGGGCGTACCCGCACGCCGCAGGAGACGACCTCGCGAGCGATCGATCTAGACCTGTTGCTTTATGGTGATGGAATTCTCTATAGCGAGGGCCTTGATATTCCACGTCGTGAAATTCTGAAATACGACTTTGTATTACAGCCGTTGGCAGAGCTGCTACCGGACACGGTCCATCCGGTCAGTGGGAATCGGTTGGAGCAACTGTTGGATCAAGCAGCATGGTCGCTGGGTCCCGCCCAATGGCAGCCTCTAAATGGATCATGAAACGACGGAGCGACCGCCGTCTACGTTCAGAATCTGTCCGTTAACAAAAGGCGCGTCGCGCACGAGATAAAGCAGCGCGCTGGAGATGTCGTCCGGTTGTCCGACTCGCTTGAGTGGAGTGCTTGAAATCAGGCGTTGTTGGGCAATCTGGTTGGTGTCGTTCTCAGGCCACAAAACAGCGCCCGGGGCGATACCGTTAACGCGAACGTGGGGGCCCAGTTCTATTGCCAATGACCGAGTGAGGGCAGCAAGGCCGGCTTTCGCCAGGCTATAGATCGAATGTCCTCGAAGTGGACGATCGGCATAGATATCGACCAAATTGATAATGCAACCTTGGCTTTCGCCAAGCGCTCCTGCGGCGGCTTGGGCCAAGAAGAAGGGTGCTTTGAGATTGATCCCGATGAGGTCAGTCCACTGCTCTTCAGTCGTTTCACCAATAGGCGTCGCATAA
The DNA here is from genome assembly GCA_905612355.1 of uncultured Gammaproteobacteria bacterium. Lineage (GTDB taxonomy): Bacteria > Pseudomonadota > Gammaproteobacteria > Arenicellales > UBA868 > UBA11791. The sequence goes on along the minus strand of CAJQRU010000105.1, from coordinate 26,446 downwards.
AACGAAGAGGCGTTGTTGACCAGAAGATCCAATCGACCGAAGGATTCGGTAGCCTGATCAACAAGTCGGTCAAGTTTGGCAAGATTGAGCAGGTCGCTTCCTACCAGCAATACCGATTCAGGTCTTTTTGCATTGAGCTCTTCTTGTAACTCACGCGCTTCGGTAACTGACGTGCGGTAATGCAGCAGCAGGTTCATCCCTTCGTTGTGCAGTACCCGCGCAATGTGGGCGCCGAGTCGTCGGGCGCCGCCGGTGATCAGTGCGACCTTGTCGGTGAGTGGTGCGCCGGTGGTGTTCATCGAACTATCCATGGTGAGGCCAGATACAATCCTCGCATAGTACCAACACACGACTAAACGCGGAGTCTACCCAGTGTCTATTGGAGGGAGCCTCGATGTGGGTGGGCACATTCCAGCCCCCTCGGCCGATGCACTGGCGCATTCGCAGCGCTTGGTCGCGATGATTGAGGCTAGCATTAGAGCGGAGCATGGCGGGCTTGCGTTTGACCGCTTTATGGAGGCGGCGCTCTACGCGCCAGGTTTGGGTTACTACGCAGCCGGTGCCCGGAAATTTGGGCCCGAGGGTGATTTCGTTACAGCACCGGAGATCGGTTCTTTATTTGGTCAGTGTGTTGGGCAGCAGGTGGCCGGTATTTTCGAAGAATTGGGCCACGGTGTATTGTTAGAAGCGGGGCCGGGGACAGGTCGTCTGATGGTTGATGTCCTTGAGGCGCTGACTATTCTTGGTGCTCTACCGGATGCGGTATTTTTGCTGGAAACCAGTCCAGAGCTTCGTGAACGCCAGCACGCACTGCTGCGTCGCCGGTTACCCGATTATGTGGCACGAGTGACATGGTTGAGCGAGTGGCCATCTGACGGATTTGAAGGCGTTGTGCTTGCAAACGAAGTTTTGGATGCAATGCCAGTAACGCGTTTTCGGGTAGCCGCGGGGCAGCCTTTGGTCGCCCATGTGGTTCACGAGGCATCGGGGTTTAGTTGGGATTGGCATAATACGGATACTGGGTCAGCTACTCGGCTGATTGAGCGGTATGCATTGCCTGACGATTACACCACTGAAGTGAACGAGCGTGCCTCAGCGTGGATACGTGATCTCGGTCGACGGCTGCACCGGGGTGTGTTGTTGGTTATCGACTACGGTTTTCCGGGGAACGAGTACTATCATCCTGATCGACGGGATGGAACGTTGATGTGTCACTATCGGCACCATGCGCACGGTGATCCCTTTAGTTACCCAGGATTGCAAGACATTACTTCCCATGTTGATTTTTCAGCGATCGCAGAGGCCGGTGCAGAAAGTGGGTTACGAGTGGCCGGTTTCAGTAGCCAGGGGGGTTTCTTACTCTCGCTCGGGTTACTTGAGCGGGCGGAGGCGATGTCCGATGCAATGGCGGCAGCGCGGCAGGTCAAGTACTTGACCCTGCCCTCCGAGATGGGTGAACTGTTCAAAGTGATGGCTTTGTCGCGAGGGATTAAACAGCCCCTTGAGGGGTTTTCCTTGAGCGACCGGACGAGCGCGTTGTGATTGACCCATTACAGGCCGTCGGTCTCGCCTTGATACAGGGCATTACCGAGTTCTTACCGGTATCGAGTTCTGCTCACCTGGTACTTGCGCCGTCACTGCTCGGTTGGCCTGATCAGGGTCTCGCGTTTGATGTCGCGGTTCATTTGGGCACATTGGTGGCGGTACTAGGGTACTTCCGAAGTGATTTGTGGAATATTGTCAGGGCATGTTTACCCAGCAATTCGGTTAAAGGTTCGGCCGAAGGCTTAGCGTTGGCAAAGTTGTTAGTGGTAGCCAGTTTGCCAGTGTTCGCCGCCGGGGCTGTGTTTGAAGAGGTGGTTGAGATAGCACTTCGCAATCCGCATGTTATTGCCACCACGACGGCAGTGTTCGGAATTTTACTGTGGGCCGCGGATCGTCTGGGAGGGCGCTGGCGCACGCTTGAGGCCCTGCGTTGGTCTGATGCCTTGCTCATTGGCTTAGCCCAAGCTATGGCTTTGGTGCCTGGTGTCTCGCGTGCGGGCGTGACGATGACAGCCGCGAGGGCTTTGGGACTGGATCGCCGAAGTGCGGTGCGATTTTCGTTTCTGCTTGCCATTCCAGTCATTCTGGGTGCGAGTGCATTCAAGGCAGTTGATTTAGTCGGTTCATCGCAACCGATGCCTTGGTATGTTTTTGGTCTGGGTGTCGTTGTCTCCGCGTGCAGCGCCTGGTGTGTACTGGTTGTTTTTCTTCGTGTGATCGAAAAGAGCGGCATGTTAGTGTTCGTGTTATATCGATTGTTACTGGCCGCGTTCTTGTTTTACTGGTTCCAGTAATCGACAGAGATAAACAGTCAGAGAGGTAACGAAATGACGCAGACCGCTATCGTGGGGTGGGGACACTTGCCATTTGGGCGTGTTGAAGAAGACGTTGAGCAGATGATCGTGAGAGCGGCAGGTGCGGCACTCGATGATGCGGGTCTAGGGCCGGAAGACGTCGATGCGATTTTTCTCGGTTGGTTTAACGCGGGCATGGCAGAACAGGATTTTGGCGCGTCGCTGGTAATGAACGGATTCGACGCGTTGCGATACAAGCCCGCGACGCGGGTTGAGAATGCGTGCGCTACCGGGTCGGCTGCGATTTATCAGGGCATGGATTTTATCGGTGCCGGACGCGGGCGGGTTGTACTGGTGATTGGTGTTGAGAAGATGAGCGATGTGGACAGTGCGACCCTTAATCGGATGCTGTTAAAAGGGGCTTACCTCAAGGAGGAAAGCAACGTGCCCAACGGCTTCGCAGGGGTTTTCGCGGGGATCGCTGAGCAGTATTTTTCGCGTTACGGTAATCAGGCGGACGCGATGGCTGCCATCGCCGCGAAAAATCACCACAATGGTTGCGCCAATCCCTGGGCCCAGTTGCGAAAGGATCTTGGATACGAGTTTTGCCGCACGCCATCAGATAAGAATCCGATGGTGGCACCGCCCTTGCGACGCACTGATTGCAGTCTGGTGTCTGATGGCGCCGCCGCGATTGTGCTGGCTGACGTGGATGTGGCGTCAGGTCTTAATAAGGCCGTGCATTTCAGGGCGTCAACCCAGGTGAATGATTTTCTGCCGATGAGTCGCCGGGACATGACCGCTCTTGAAGGGTGCGCCCGTGCCTGGCGGGGTTCTTTTGAAGCGGCCGGCATGGCCTTAGAGGACCTGGATCTGGTGGAGACACATGATTGTTTTACGATCGCCGAACTGATGCAGTACGAGGCCATGGGTTTGACCGCGCCGGGGCGTGGTGCTGAAGCCGCGCTTGAGGGTTGGACCCGCAAGACCGGACGATTGCCTGTCAATGCGTCTGGCGGACTCAAGGCCAAGGGTCATCCCATTGGTGCGACGGGAGTGTCGATGCACGCGTTAATTGCGATGCAGTTATGCGGTGAAGCGGGCGAGATGCAGGTGCCAGGCGCGAGCGTTGGTGGAGTTTTCAATATGGGAGGTGCTGGGGTCGCGAACTACTGCAGCCTGCTGGAGGCTCATCACTGACGCTGGGCTACCTGTTGTCTGGTCACAGCGTCAGGCGTGACGCTGTAGGGTAAGTGCGATGGCATCGACTCGCCGCTCGGCTACCACGGTTCGGATTTCCTCACCGGGGCAATCGTTGGTGGCGAGATCGCTAATTTCAATGTTGCGCGCGGCTTCGAAACACCGTTGAAGTTGCTCACAGGTGCCGGTGACCTCTTCGTCAGAATAGTCTTGTGCCAACAACGCAGCCTGGCAGACACAGGCGAAATCTGATATTTGGTCTGGCTTTCGAAACGCATCGATGCTTTGAAGGAGGGATAGGATGTGTTGGGGTGGCAAGTTTTTCAGCTGGGCCATGGGGCCGATGCCAGTGGCCACCATGGTGGCAAGTTGTCGATAGTGTTTGGGTACTCGCAGGCGGTCGCACAGCGCTTGAAGTAGAAATCGAGCGCGGGGAGTTGGGCGATTGGTTAGCGGGTTCAGCGGGGCGGGGTCGGTGTCTCCCAATCCGTGCACCAGTGCAGCAAATCGGATACGCGGATCTTTAGATAAGGCGGCGCTTTTATCCAATGCTTTAAGCGCACGGGTGCATGGGACACTATTGAGTACCTCATCCGAATCGTGGTCGGTCGCGAGGAGGTCAAGTTCGGGTAGAAGGCGATGCAGCGCCTGGCACTCGCTCAGGGTTTCAAAAAAGCGCCGTGGGTGGTCCTCGCTTAGCGCGTTTTTGATCTCTTGCCACACCCGTTCTGCAACCAGCGCATCGATTTCTCCACCGATGGCCATGGCGCGCATCAACGCCATGGTTTCTTCAGCAACAGTGAATCCCAAGCCCGCGTAGCGCGCGGCAAATCGCGCAACTCGAAGGATGCGAACGGGGTCGTCTGCGAACGATGCGGACACATGCCGTAATCGGCGCTGTTCGATATCTGTGGCACCACGCCAGGGGTCGATGAGTCGGCCATCGTGTGCCCGCGCCATGGCGTTGATCGTGAGATCACGCCGCGCGAGATCTTCTTCAAGAGTGACGTGGCTGGATGCGTCAATGGCGAACCCTCGATAACCGGGTGAGACCTTTCTTTCACGGCGAGCGAGCGCATACTCCTCATGGGTTTGGGGGTGGAGAAAAACAGGGAAATCCTGGCCGACCGGTTGGAAACCCAACGTCAACATCTCTTCTGGGCTCGAACCGACCACGACCCAATCGCGGTCACGGGTCGTTAGGCCAAGTAACGCGTCGCGGACCGCGCCGCCGACGAGGTAACAGTCTAGTTGTTCAGCGGGGTCATCCATATCGGCTTATCCTGTGGCCTTGTCCTAACACCTGACGACTCATTGTATGCCTGACAGGCTGATGTCAACACGGAGGATAGGCGGTTTGATAGGGGCGCGCCTGCTGTTTCTATCGATTTGTTTGTCGGTATTGACAGCTTGCAGCACGATTTCGTATTACGAACAGGCCGTTCGGGGACATCTTGGTTTGTTGTTCAAGAGTGCGTCGATTGACCGCCTAATTGCCACGCACGAAGTCGAATCGAGAACGCGGGAACGGTTGATGCTGGTCCGCGAGATCAGGCGTTTTGGGGTCAACCAACTCGGTTTGCCGGACAATGGCAGCTATACCCGCTACGCTGATCTCGGTCGGGATTACGCCGTGTGGGTCGTGTTTGCGAGCGAAGAGTTTTCTGTCGAGCCCATGACCTGGTGTTTTCCGATGGCAGGCTGTGTTCCTTACCGGGGCTATTTTTCTCGCCACCGAGCGGAACGGTTTGCTCTAGATCTTAAGGCCGGTGGATTGGATGTGTTTTCCAGTGGCGTGCCAGCGTACTCAACGCTCGGATGGGGGTCGGACCCTGTGCTGAATACGGTACTGATGTGGCCTGATGATCAGCTGGCCGGGCTCATTTTCCATGAGCTGGCGCATCAGGTTGTTTATGTCAAGAATGAGAGTGCGTTCAATGAATCGTTCGCGACTTTTGTCGAAGAGGTGGGTGTGGAACACTGGTTACGTAGCAACGGTGATAAGCGGGCACTGGCTGCGTATCAATCAAGCCGTGTCTGGCGGTCTTGGGTCGTTAACCATGTGATTGCGCATCGGACGTCCTTGGCGGATCTTTACGCAACGAAAGTTGCAGCGGAAGTTATGCGTAAGCAAAAACGACTGCTGTTCGCTCGGTTTCGTGAGCGTTATGAACGGGAACGATCGGCGGGCCAATATTCAACGACGTGGGATCATTGGGCTGGCGGTGAGTCGAACAATGCGAAACTTAATGCCATTGCGACTTATCAGCAGTTTGTTCCCGCATTTCAGCAGTTGTTTGAGTTGAGTGGATCAAACTTCACCATATTCTTAGATCAAGTTAGAGCACTCGGGGATGTAACTCCTGCTGAGCGGCTTCATCGACTGGCTAAGTTGTTGTTATGACAGGACTGCCTTGATGAAATGCCTCATCGCTAGATGAAGAAGCTCTACCCAATTGGTGCAACCGTTCCGGCATTGGTGGTGTATTTATCGCGCTTTGTAGGAAGATGTTGTCTGACAAAAGACGTCAGTAAATCAACGTGCAGAGCCTAAATTTTAATCAGCGATTCATTATCCCATCGAATCGAAGAAATCCCGATCGTAGGCCTTGGTATCTTTCTTATACCAGAGTGACTGTTGTGGCTTGTCTTTTGGGGCATTGGATAATTCTTGAACAACGTCAACAAGTTTAAAAAAAGGCACAATGATCAGATACGTCACACCGAACAAAAGCACGATGGCGATACCGTTTACTTTTTCAGAGAATTGTCGAAGTGCGCTCATTAGAGGATTGGGTAAATGAGGGGCGCCAGCGGCCCCGAGAGAGTGGCAAGAATCATAAGTAGGGCAAAGGCAAGTAGTATAAAAATCAAAGGCACTAACCACCACATTTTGTAGCGTCGTGCGCTAACCAAGACATCTCGTACAAGTTTGCCGAAAAGTAACAGTCGCATCGGTGGTTATTTTTTTCGCATCGCTAGGATTGTGAAGAAGCCCGGAACATACGTTTTCTTATCAATCAATGCACGGTTTTTTTTCGCGGTTTTCCGCTCCAGCGCTTCCATCTCTTCGATGGGAAGCAAACGCCGATAATTGTTAATACTGCTTGCCAATAGATCAAAGCCTGCTTTTTTGATTAATTCTGAGATTTCTCTATAAGAGTGGGTCGTTTCGTGAGGATGGAGTACCTGGTCTCTAAACCATGACTTTCTATGCGTTGGATCTGTCATTTCTGGCACCATTCGAGAAAATTCCTCATACAGAGTTGTTTCTGATGCCCCCATTTCTTTTAAATGTTGAAAATGCTCTATTAGCGGTTCCCGCATCGCTTGATTATAAAGTCCAATATGAAAGTGACCGCCTGGTTTCACCCAGTCTAAGCAACGAATCATTGCATCGGTGCAGTTGCCGGTGTGGTGCAAGACGCCCACTGTATTGACCAAGTCAAACTGTCTGTCAGGTTCATACGTGAATACGTCTGAGGAGATGAATACCGTTTTATCATTGGTGCCGAGAGCTCGACTGACTGCGCTGGCCTGTTTTAGCACCAGCGGGTTCAAATCGATTCCCACTACCCCTAAGCCGTAGTGAAAAGCGCTCGCGTTGACAAACCAGCCGGCGCCGCATCCAACATCAAGAATGTTCGCCTCTAGAGCATTGGGCTGTTTCCTCAGAAACTTGTGCAGTTTTGGATATTGTTTTATTGGATTATTTTGTAAGCGCGCAGCGTAGTCCACGGCGTTTGAGAACACGTTAAACGGTAGTTGCTGATAAAAGTCGAGGACCTTTGTTTTAATATCTGGCTCAGACAAACTACCTGTTTTGTTATCGTTATATTTGTCAGCAGCATCGTCGGGCACTTGTGTGATTCCATCGCGAGTGGCTATATGGTTGCCGAGAACAAGAAGATCGATGTCAGAATTAAAGAATGTGCGAATAGCATCACTTGGGGTGCAGGCGATGGGTTCTCCGCGAACATTAAAACTGGTGTTCAGTAGTACCGGAACGCCGGAATGTTTCCGGAATTCAGTTAACAGAGTGTGCAGGAGGTGGTTAGATTGCTTTGTGATGCTTTGGACCCGGGCCGTGCCATCTTCATGTGTGATGGCGGGCAGCGTGGTTCGATACTCTTCCCGAACATCGACTACTTGAACCATAAACGGCAGTTCCACTCCTACCGGCACGTCAAAATAGACAGGCAGATCCTCAACTGTGACCACCGGTGCGAATGGCCGAAAACTTTCTCGGTATTTTACTTTCGAATTGATGACTTCTTTCATGTTAGTGTCGCAGGGGTTCGCGAGAATGGAACGAGCACCCAGTGCCCGGGGCCCAAATTCCATACGGCCCTGAAACCAGCCGACGACTTTGTTTTGCGCAAGTGCGGCAGCGATGATTTGTATCATTTCCTCCGTGCTGTAAACAGTTGCCTGTAGATGAAGGTCTGCCAAAGCCGTTGAGTAATCGTGATCGGTGAAAGACGGTCCCCAAAACCCGTGAGCGAGTTCCGCTGTGGGTGTGTCATGAAAAACCATGTTGGCAACGGCAAGTGCCGCCCCGACTGCCCCACCATCATCGCCAGCCGCTGGCTGAACCCAGATATCGTCAAAGAGTCCTGATTGTGCGAGTTTCCAGTTGGCGACACCATTGAGCGCAACGCCACCGGCTAGGACGAGGTTGTTCTCACCGGTTACTTGCTTTGCCTTTCGACCAAGACCCATCACCATCTCCTCTAACAGTCGTTGCCCGGATCGCGCGAGATTTTTATGCTCCTGGCCCAGAGCATCGTCAGGTAGTCGGGGTGGCATGCCCAATTGTTCGGTCCACTTAGCGCGGTTAAACCCAGCACCAATCGCAGAATGGTCATGGTCAAAATAATCCATGTTTAGGGAATAACCACCGTCCTGATGCAGGTCGCAACAATCAGCCAATTGGTCAAAGAAAGTGTCTTCCCCGTAGGGTGCAAGTCCCATCACTTTCCATTCACCTTCATTTACCTCAAAACCGAGATAGGCAGTGAGGGCAGAATAAAAAAGACCAACAGAGTGGGGAAATCGAATGCTTTCGAGCAGGATGATTTCTTGGGTTTCCCCCTTGCCAATCGTAGTCGTATCGAATTCGCCTACCCCATCTAGAGTCAGGATAGCGGCTGATTCAAAGGGGCTCGGAAAATACGCTGAAGCAGCATGGCTAAGGTGGTGTTCAGAAAATAGGACGTCGCCACGATAACCCGGAAGTTTCTCTTTGATAACGCTTCGAATATCGACTTTGTTTGTAAGAAATGCTGGAAAACTTCGCACAAAAGTCGGTAATCCCTTAGGCCAAGTTCTGACAGCAGACTGTGTTGCTCGAAATAATTTAACGACGGGTTTCTCGTAGTACACAATTGCATCAATTTGATTGATGTTCACGCAGCCAGACATATCGAGACAAAAACTGATCGCGTTTGATGGGAATTCGCTAGTGTGTTTCCGTCTAACAAAGCGCTCTTCGGCAGCAGCTGCTTGCAGTTGTCCATTCTGGACGAGCGCAGCAGCACTGTCGTGAAAGAAAAAACTAAGCCCCAGGATATTTGCCATACGAATCGCCTATTAATTACTGAGAGCCATAAAGCTGTTTCGCAATTATTCCTGCGATTAATGCATGGCCGGTGGCATTGGGGTGCCAGATATCAAGAGAAAATCGACTTGAGTGGCTTTTAGTGTCCGAAAAATACTCAAATAAATCAAGGAAAGGGATATTCGTGAGACGTAGGTTTTCACCAATAGCCTTATGTAATTCAGCATAAGGATAACCCGCACCTTCGGCATTAAAGTTGAATACCGGCACTAGCACGACCAGAAACTTTGCTTTGATCGACTGTGCTGCGCGTTGCATTTTAGAAATTGCGTCCATGACAACTGCATTATTCTTGCCGTAATGATAACGATGAAAGTCATCCACATAGAATCGCCATAGGAGCTCTCTCTCTAGTCGTTCAAAGATGAAGCTCCTAGGCTTTTGAAAGTAGCGAACTTTTTCACCCGACGAATCCTTGAAGTCAAAGTCGTTCAGGCCCATGGCGTAAACGATCAAGTCAGGGTTAAATGTGAGGGCCTTGCTCGTTAGCATTTCCTGAATCTGCAGTGCGTTATAACCATCAACGGAAAAGTTCAGCGATTGCAACTCTTTCCGGTGATTGGCATAGGCCATCACCTGGAATTGAGCGGAGAACATTTCCTCAGGTTCGACGCCGAGCCCCAAAGTGATTGAGTCTCCAATGAAGGCGACGCGTTCCAGTCCCGGTGGGCCAGCAGTCGAAATCGTGTCTTTTTCGCGAAATCCAAATCGGTTCGTTTTGATCGACGCGTACTCGCCATATGGGCGATATTCCCACATTAGTTGAACATTCTGGGACGGTTGAGTAAGTCGGTTATACCAATCGCCCTCCAGCGCATATTGTGCTTTCCATTGACTGTACCGATAGTGGCCGTAGCCTTCTGCCAAGGCAACGACCAACAAAAGAGAGATCAAAGTACTGCCAATGAGTATCCCAAGTTTTGTGGAAAACTCGCTCATCATGTGTCCGGCTTATTTGGCGGGTTACCGATCAGTTGAATCAGCACGAAGTTTTGCACCGTATCGCGATTGATAAGCGGTCATGGCTGGCACATACCGTGCGAGGTCTGACTCGTTGCCAAGATAGCTTACCAACGTTGAGAAATGAGCGATGACGTGCACCGGCAAATCGAATTGTGTTTCTACTTCGGCGACTGCAGAGTGTTCGCTCGTGTTCATTTTCTCCTCCCGGTCGAGGGCGATTGCAACGGCCGCTGGTTCGGCACCGGCAGCGCGGATAATACGTACGGACTCTTCTACTGAAAGACCGGCTGTGATCACGTCATCGATGATTACAACGCGGCCGCGCAATGGTGCACCGATCACCTCACCGCCTTCGCCATGATCTTTGGCTTCTTTTCGATTAAACGCGAAGGCTACGTCAAGATGATGCTGTTGAGACAGCGCTGCTGCGGTCGCAGTTGCGAGTGGGATGCCTTTGTAGGCTGGACCATAGAGCATGAAGGGTTTAGGTTCCCGCTCGGCAAGGAGAGCCGCGTAAAAATGCCCCAGAGTAGCAATCTGGCGGCCTGTGTTGAACAGGCCGGCGTCAAAGAAGTAAGGGCTAACCCGTCCGGATTTGAGAGTAAACTCACCAAATCGAAGAACCTCACTGTCGATCGCAAACTTGAGAAAATTCGTTTCTGAATGGGTCATTGCAGCTAGTACCATCGAGGTTGTCGGGAGGGCGGTCTTGTGTTTCGAATCATAACGCTGAACGTCAACGGTATACGAGCGGCCGCGCGAAAAGGATTTTTCGATTGGTTGCCTAATCAGGCTGCTGATGTCATTTGCCTGCAGGAAACCCGGGCACAGGCTGAACAGCGTTCAGCCGATGTTTTCTTCCCCGAGGGTTACAACGCCTATCATTGTGACGCCGAACGTAAAGGTTATAGCGGGGTCGCGATTTATAGTCGGCATGAGCCCGATCGGGTTGAGAGCGGGATCGGCTGGCCAGATGTTGACGCCGAGGGACGCTGGTTGCGAGTTGATTTTGGTCGCCTCAGCGTCATTTCCCTCTATTTGCCTTCCGGAAGCAGCAAGGAAGAGCGGCAGGTATTTAAGTACGACATCATGGAGCGGTTAAAACCCGTTTTAACAGAATTCGCGAACGATGGGCGAGATTACGTGATTTGCGGTGACTGGAACATCGCTCACCGTCAGATTGACATAAGAAACTGGCGTGCCAACCAGAAAAACTCTGGGTTTCTCCCAGACGAGCGGCAGTGGATGGATTGGATGTTTGACGAAGCGAACTGGGTGGATATTTTTCGCACCATCGAACCTGGCGAAGATCAGTACACCTGGTGGTCGAATCGAGGGCAGGCATGGGCAAAGAATGTGGGTTGGCGCATCGATTATCAGATCGGTACCCCGCAGATCGCTGCCAAGGCGTGCCGCGTCGAAATTTTCAAAGACGAACGGTTTTCTGATCACGCGCCGTTGATCATAGACTATAAAATTAACGCCCGGTGGTTGAAATCCTGATCGTGCCGCCGGTGCGAAGTCGGCGGCGCCTATGGCCCTCAACCGATAGCATCCCGGTGCAGATATGGCACGGAGCGCTACGATGATGAAGCGGTCACCAACGTTCTCTGTATACCTGGAACGACGAATGGCTCGTATCCTGCTCCTTGGGATAATCAGCGGGTTTCCCTGGGTCCTTATCGGTAGCAGTTTGTCACTATGGCTTAAGGAAGATGGCCTTAGTCGCAGCACCATCGGTTGGGCCGGTCTGATTTTTGGGGTTTATGCTTTGAATTTTCTTTGGGCCCCATTAATCGATCGGCTGCGGGTACCGTATCTGACGCCCAAGTTGGGTCACCGGCGGGCTTGGATCGTCATGTCTCAGGCTCTGATCTTCACCTGTCTTGTGGGATGGAGTCTGACGGACCCTGAGGTACATCTGTGGGGGGTGATTGCGATTGGTCTTGTGATTGCGATCGCATCTGCGACGCAAGACATCACCATTGATGCACTGCGGATTGAGCAGATCGGCACGGACGAAGGTCAAGCCATGGCGGCAGGTGCGGCCGTTGCAGTGGCGGGTTGGTGGACCGGTTATAAGTTGGGCGGTGTTGTTGCTCTGAATACCGCCGAAATCTTCGAATCTGCCGGCGTCGAAGACTACTGGCAGATGACGTTCCTTGTGCTCGGTCTGATGATCATCGCCTGCAACATTGCATTGATGTTTGTGCCGGAGTTACCGCCCACAGACAGGGCCGCCGCCCAGTCAACGGATGATCGAGTCATTGCTTCCAAACTGGGTTTTAGAGGGGGCACCGGTCACGTGGCGGCATGGCTGGTCGGCACAGTTGTTGGTCCTTTGATGAGTTTTTTCAGGCGCAATGGATTTGCAATCGCCGTCGCTATCCTCGGTTTTATTTTCCTATTCAAGATAGGTGAAGCCTTCCTGGGTCGAATGTCGATCGTGTTCTACAAGGAAATCGGGTTTTCAAAGTCTGATATTGCGTTGTATTCGAAAGGTATTGGTTGGGTCACTACGGTGGTGTTTACGTTGCTCGGTGGACTTTTCGCGATTCGGATTGGCTTGGTTCGAGCCATGTTTTTATCGGGAATACTGATGGCGGTGACTAACCTGATGTTTTCCTGGCTGGCCTGGGCTGGTCCTTTAGAAAGTCTTTTTGCTGCTGCTGTCTTGCTCGATGATCTCGCAGCGGCTTTTGCCACAGTGACCTTTGTGGCGTTTATTTCGATGTTGGTCGATAGGACCTACACTGCAACTCAGTACGCTTTATTGGCCTCCATCGGGACTGCGGGCCGTACGTTGTTCGCCTCGTCTTCTGGCGCTCTGGTCGATTGGTTAGATGGTGACTGGGGAATATTCTTTGTAATTACGGCACTGATGGTGGTTCCGTCTCTAATCTGTTTGTGGGTATTGCGGCACCGATTGACTGCCATGCTTGTTGGCGCCCAAGTCCGTTTGTTTAGCAAGGGAGCGGAACAAGATTCCTAGGCCTTTGGCTAACACTCAAGAAAGAAAGGGCGTTGATCAGGGTTGTCGCGTCAGACAGCGCTATAATTCAAACTTTTACGGTGAAATTGTGGCGGCCCAGTGCCGTTGTTAAGGAATTAGTGAGCTATGCCCTTCTATGAATACAGTTGTGGGTCGTGTGGACATGAGTTGGAAGCCTTGCAGCGCTTGTCTGCGGAGCCGTTAGTTGATTGCCCTGCCTGTGGTGCGGCAGCGCTTCGAAAGAAAGTATCAGCGGCGGCCTTTCGCCTGAAGGGTACCGGTTGGTACGAGACCGATTTCAAGGATAGTGGTAAACCCAAGACAGAGGGTGATGACAAAACAGACGGCAATAAGGACAGTAAAGCTGACGGCAAGAAGGAAGCGGCCACTGATGATTCTTCCGCCAAGAGTAGCGACAGTGCGACTGACGGTGGGAAATCGACCGCTTCTTCGCCTACGGACAGTGACAAGAGCAGCGGGAAGTCCCAAGGGACTTCGGCTAAGAAAGACAGCGGCTCGACCGGTGCCAGTGCTGGGACTGACTGAGCACGGTTCAATGCAAGAAAGGTTTGTTTTACTTTAGTCATGAGAACACATCTTTGTGCTCACCTTGATCCTTCGTTTATCGATGCAGAAGTAGAACTCTGTGGCTGGGCGCAACGTCGACGCGATCACGGTGGTGTCATTTTTATTGATCTTCGGGATCGCTCCGGCCTGGTGCAGGTGGTGATTGATCCGGATCGCCCGGCGGCGTTTGAAATCGCTGAGTCGGTGCGCAATGAGTTTGTGTTGCGCATTGTCGGTAAGGTTCGACTGCGACCAGAAGGGACGATCAATCCTGAATTACCAACAGGTGAGGTCGAAGTGCTTGCCGTGGAGCTTGAGGTATTGAACGTCTGTGATCCGTTGCCGTTCCAGGTAGATGAAGAGGATGCCACCGAGGCTGTGCGACTCCGCTATCGTTACCTGGATTTGCGGGGAGCACGCATGCAGGAGAACATTCGATTGCGTCATCGAGTGATCCGGGCGATCCGCACCTACCTGGACGAGAGGGAGTTTGTTGAGATAGAGACCCCCCTGCTGACTCGGTCAACTCCCGAGGGCGCACGCGATTACCTGGTTCCCAGTCGTACGTATCCGGGACAGTTTTTTGCTTTGCCTCAATCCCCGCAACTCTTCAAGCAATTACTGATGGTCTCAGGGTTTGAGCGTTACTATCAGATTGCGCGTTGTTTTCGTGATGAGGATCTGCGGGCCGATCGCCAGCCGGAATTTACCCAGCTCGACGTTGAGCTGTCTTTTGTGGACGAGACGGTGGTGATGGCGATGATGGAAGAGATGGTACGAGGATTATTCCGATCTGTGCTGTCAGTAGATTTGCCCGACCCGTTTCCCCGCATCACCTACGCGGAAGCGATGCAGCGCTTTGGTAGTGATCGACCAGATCTTCGCATGGGCATGGAACTGATTGAGGTTTCTGATCTGGTTGGCGATTCAGAATTTAAGGTGTTCTCTAAACCAGCAAACAGCGACGATTGTCGCGTGGCGGCGTTGTGTGTCCCCGGGGGAAGCGCACTCACCCGCCAACAGATTGATGCTTATACAGAATTCGCCAAAGAAAGTGGGGCAGCGGGGTTGGCTTATATAAAGGTCAACGAGATGGATATTGGGCGTGAGGGGCTTCAGTCTCCGATCGTCAAGTTTCTCTCTGACGTCGCGCTTTCCGGCATTCTCAGTCGGACTGAGGCGTCTGCCGGCGATCTGATTTTTTTCGGTGCGGATGACACGACCGTAGTCAACGACGCGCTGGGTGCGCTTCGTGTGAGGATCGGCCACGATCTTGATCTGCTCCAGAATGAGTGGTGCCCACTGTGGGTGTCAGATTTCCCACTGGTTGCGCGTGATAATCAAACGGGCGCTTGGCAGTCACTGCATCACCCGTTTACTGCACCGCAGGAGGCCGATTGGGGCGCACTCACCGATGCGCCCGGTAGCGTCCGATCCCGGGCCTACGACATGGTGCTAAATGGTACCGAGTTAGGCGGTGGTTCTATCCGCATTCATCGTCCCGACATCCAGGTGCGGGTGTTTGAACTCCTGGGTATCGATGCTGAGGAAGCGCGGCTTAAGTTTGGGTTTCTCCTCGATGGCTTGCGTTATGGTGCGCCTCCTCACGGCGGTATAGCATTTGGCATTGATCGCATCGTTGCGATGATGACCGGTAGCCCCTCTATCCGCGATGTGATTGCGTTTCCAAAGACCCAGAGGGCTTCGTGTCTTTTGACGGAAGCGCCCGGGAATGTCGACGCGACCCAGCTCCAGGAATTGGGAATTCGCCTGCTGGGTGCTCATCCTGATGTGGCGCATAGCGAGAATTGAATTCAACCGTTTCGGGCGATGATCCTCAGGCCGAGTTCAAACGGCCCGAGTCAGTGCTGGTGGTGATTTACACGAAGGCCG
Organism: uncultured Gammaproteobacteria bacterium; assembly: GCA_905612355.1. GTDB lineage: Bacteria > Pseudomonadota > Gammaproteobacteria > Arenicellales > UBA868 > UBA11791. Next base: position 10,872 of record CAJQRU010000105.1, on the reverse strand, counting down.
GTGACGCACTGTTGTTGCAGCGTGTGCGGCCTGTATGGCCCGAATTCTGGCAGTCCGTGACGGGTAGTTTGCATTGGTCGGAGCAAGTGCCGCTCGATGCGGCTCGCCGCGAACTTTACGAGGAAACGGGCATCCAAATGGAGACGGGTTGGCATAACTGGCAGCATACTTTTCATTTCCCAGTGTTGCCGCAGTACCGGTACCGTTACCCACCGGGCTGCACGGGTAATCTTGAGCATGTGTTTTCCATCGAAATCCCGAGTAGACAGACGATTCGGATCAATCCTCGTGAGCACAGCGACTCTCGCTGGGTGCCGCTGAGTGTGGCCGTATCGTCAGTGTGGTCATGGACTAATCGCGCTGCGTTTGAAGCATTACGTGACGGCCGTTATCCAAAGGGTTGATCAAAACATTTAAAGACGAGAGAGTGTAAGCATGGCCGGGCACAGTAAATGGGCGAACATCAAGTTTAGAAAAGCGGCGCAGGATGCCCGTCGGGGTAAGCTCTTTACCAAGTTAATTCGCGAGATCACCGTCTCGGCGCGAAGTGGCGGTGGCGATGTGGCCGCGAATTCTCGGTTGCGCGCAGCGGTTGATAAGGCGTTGGCCGCTAACATGACTCGTGACACCATTGATCGCGCAGTGAAACGGGGCACTGGTGCGCTTGATGGTGTCGATTATGAAGAAATCCGTTACGAGGGTTATGGGCCTGGCGGCGCCGCTATTTTAGTTGAGTGCACGACTGATAATCGCAATCGCACTGTGAGCGAAGTACGCCATGCCTTTACTAAAAACGGCGGGAGTCTTGCTGCAGAAGGTTCTGTAGCCTACCTTTTTGACCGTGTTGGGGTGCTGACGTTTCCGCAGGGCACAGATGAGGACGCCGTGATGGAGGTGGCGGTTGCGGCAGATGCGGATGAGGTGGAGGTTACCGACGAAGGCATTGTTGAAGTCACCACGACACCAGAGGTGTTCGATGCTGTGCACGATGCGCTCAAGTCCTCGGGCCTCACGGTAGAATTCGCTGAGATCCTACAGCGACCGTCTAGCCAAGCGGTTCTGGATGATGAGAATTCGGAGAAAGTGATGGGATTGATTGATGCACTGGATGAACTGGATGATGTGCAGGAGGTCTTTACCAATGCCAGCCTGGCGGGGGATCTGCTTAGTGAGGAGTGACTCATAGTGACCGTTGGCATGACGACGACTGTGCTCGGGATTGATCCTGGGTCTCGCGTGACGGGGCTTGGGATTGTCGCAAGCAAGGGGAGCCAACTGCAGCATTGTTACAGCGAATCAATTAGAACCGGTGATGGATCGCTTGGTGAGCGGCTGGCGGTGATCTACAGTGCGGTGTCAGATGCTATTACGAGATACCGACCGGATTCGATTGCTATAGAACAGGTGTTTGTTTCAAAAAATCCGCGTTCGGCTCTGGTGCTGGGCCATGCTCGCGGCAGCGCGGTGCTTGCGGCGGTTCATCATCAACTGCCGATGGCAGAGTACAGTGCGCTTCAGATTAAGCGCGCGGTGGTTGGTACGGGATCAGCCAGTAAGACCCAAGTGCAACATATGGTCAGGGTGCTTCTGAATCTACAGCACAAGCCGCCGTTTGACGCATCCGACGGTTTGGCCTGCGCCATTTGTCATATACATACGGCTAGTGGATTGGATCGAATGGCGGGTGTCCGTCAGGTGATTAGCTCATGATGGGACTGGGGGGCAATGACCCGTGATCGGCCAATTGGTGGGTAAAGTGATCGAGAAGTTTCCCCCGCGTCTATTAGTGGATGTCGGTGGGGTGGGCTATGAACTTGAAGCGCCCATGACCGCTTTTTACGATCTGCCGGAAGCGGGCGGTACGGTTAAGTTACACACACACTTGGTCATACGTGATGACGCACATTTGTTATTTGGGTTTACCGACCTCAGGCAACGCGATCTCTTTCGGGAGTTGCTCAAGATCAGTGGTGTCGGTCCTCGGGTAGGGCTTGCTATTCTTTCTGGATTGACATCAGAAGCGCTGGTCGGCTGCATCTCAGTTGGTGACGTCGATCGATTGACTCGTGTGCCGGGGATTGGTCGTAAGACCGCTGAACGATTGATCGTCGAGCTACGCGATCGGTTTAAGTCAGAAGCGGTGGGCGGGTCCGCCATCGGAGATGGCAGGGTCCTAACACCAGAAGAGGATGCTGTGAGCGCGCTGGTTGCTCTCGGTTATCGGGCGCAGGATGCCGCCAAGGCCGTAACGGCAAGTCGCAGTGAAGGTGATCCGGTAGAGAGCATTATTCGCGCGGCGCTGGGTCGGTTGGCAGGAGGGCGGGCATGACAGAACGTGATCCGATTGTGCAGGCTGATGACGTCGCTGACTCGGACGTCGAGCGCGTTATTGATCGGAGCCTCAGACCAACGGCGCTGTCAGACTTTGTTGGCCAAGTGAGTATTCGTGAACAACTTGAGATTTTTATTGGTGCGGCTCGGCGCCGCGGTGAGGCGCTGGACCATGTGCTCATTTTTGGGCCACCCGGTCTTGGCAAAACAACGCTTGCGCATATTCTCGCGCACGAAATGGGCGCGCAGATTCGTCAAACATCAGGCCCTGTACTCGAAAAAGCTGGGGATCTGGCGGCGATACTGACCAACCTAGAGCCACATGATGTGCTCTTTGTGGACGAAATTCATCGTTTGAGTCCTGTGGTAGAGGAAATTCTTTACCCTGCGTTGGAGGACTATCAGCTGGATATTTTGATCGGTGAGGGTCCCGCCGCGCGCTCCATCAAGATCACACTGCCGCCTTTCACGTTGGTTGGAGCGACGACGCGTGCGGGGCTGCTAACTGCTCCGTTGCGAGACCGTTTTGGCATTGTGCAGCACCTAGAATTTTATGAGGCCGGCGAGTTAGAACAGATTGTGCGGCGTTCGGCGGATATTCTTGGCGTACCGTGGCACGCTGAAGGTGTTACTGCCATCGCTAAAAGGAGTCGTGGCACTCCGAGAATCGCAAATCGACTTTTGCGGCGCGTGCGCGATTATGCAGAAGTAAAGGCGGATGGACAGATTTCCGGGAGCGTCGCGCAGGCGGCGCTCGATATGCTACAAGTTGATGACTTTGGTCTTGATGTTTTAGATCGTCGTTTACTGATGGCCCTGATGGAAAACTTTGATGGCGGTCCAGTGGGTGTTGACAGTCTTGCGGCGGCTATCAGCGAAGAGAGAGGCACGATCGAGGATGTGGTGGAGCCCTTTCTGATTCAGTCGGGATTCATTGCGCGAACACCGCGGGGGCGCATTGCGACGCGCACTGCATGGCAGCATTTTGGCTTACAGCCTCCGACGGGCAGTGTCGCTCAGGCGACTTTGTTCGAAAGCGACACCTGAATACGATGTCACTTGATCCTTTTGAATGGCCGCTACGAATTTATTTCGAAGATACAGATACTGCAGGCATTGTCTATTATGCTCGATACCTTCACTACATGGAGCGCGCCCGTACGGAGTGGCTGCGGGAGAAGGGGGTGGATGTGCACGATTTGGCGCAGGATAAACGCATCGTGTTCACAGTCCGTTCTGTTTGCGTTGACTATCTGCGGCCTGCCCGGTTATCCGATACGGTATATGCGAGTGTAGTCGTACGGCGAGTTGGTGGAGCCAGCATTGATCTCTCTCAGGTGATCCGGCGGGATCATGAGACCTTATGTGACGGAACAGTACGACTCGCCTGTGTCGATGTAGATTCAATGCGTCCGCGGGGGATTCCAAAAATGCTGGCTAGCGTAATAAGACACGATACAAAAAAATGAATGTATCCCGGCTATAGTAGTGAGGACAACTGAGAACCGTTCATGAATTCCGCAAGCGAACTTGTCATCAAAAGCGATTCACTCTCCCTCGTGGAATTGGTGAGTCAAGCCACGCTTTTGGTACAACTAGTGATGTTGTTGTTGGCCATTGCGTCGCTGGTATCTTGGACGCTCATCTTTACCAAGGCGGCTACGCTAAAAAGCCTGAGAGGCGAAGCGGACCGATTTGATGCATCGTTCTGGTCAGGTGGTGATCTTGCGAATCTCTACCGTGACCTGTCGAGCGACTCGGCTGAGTCTGCTGGTATGGCCAGCATCTTCGTGGCCGGTTACGGCGAATACAATCGATTGGCCGGCAATAGCACGATTGATCGCGCGGATCTGGTGGATGGCGTTCACCGTGCGATGCGTGTAGCGTTGAGTCGGGAGATTGAAATTCTGGAGTCCAATCTCTCATTCCTTGCGACCGTGGGATCGACAAGCCCTTATGTCGGCCTTTTTGGAACCGTATGGGGAATCATGAACTCATTTCGATCAATTGGGGCGATGAAGAGTGTTTCTATCGCCACTGTCGCCCCGGGCATTTCGGAAGCGTTGATTGCTACTGCAATGGGCCTTTTCGCGGCAATACCTGCGGTCATTGCGTATAACCGATTTTCAAACGATGCAGATTCCCTGACTTCTCGCTACGAGGTTTTCGTGGAAGAATTTGTCAGCATTGTCAACCGCCAGGCCATCGGCATTCGCCGGCAGACCTGAGCACAGGCTCGAGATCCACGATGGAACGCCGGCGCCGTCGAGTAATAAGTGAGATCAACGTCGTGCCATATATCGATGTCATGCTGGTTTTGTTGGTTATCTTTATGGTGACAGCGCCGCTGCTAATGGAAGGGGTGAAGATTGAGTTACCCGAAGTCGACGCCGGCCCAGTCACTGAGAGTACCGCTGAGCCTTTCGTTGTGCACGTCGACGAGAAGGGAAACTATTATCTCAACGATGACCGTCAAGCGGTGTTTGAAGCCCGCGAGATTCGCATCAAGGCAGCGGCTGTACTAAGAAATAGCCCCAGAACGCAGTTTCTCGTGCGTGGAGATCGTCGCGTGGACTACGATGCTGTGATTCGTGTCATCGTTTTATTGCAAGAAGCTGGTGTGTCTGGCGTAGGGTTAGTGACCGACACGCCGGGTTCCTGATTGGGTGGACTCGCACCTCCGTCGTTTGGGCCGCCCCGTTCGTGCTGTGGTGTTGGCCATTGTTGTCCACGTGGTGTTGTTGGTTCTCCTGGGACTTGGGTTTTATTTTCAACCGAAAGTGATTCAACCGACTGTTGCTGTTCCTATTAACGCGGTTGTAGTAAATAAGGCGGTACTCGACGTCGCGAGGCAAAAGAAGGACAAGGCCAAGAAGGACAAGGCCAAGAAGGACAAGGCTAAGAAGGATAAGGCCAAGAAGGACAAGGCCGAGCGAGAGAAAGAACAGCAGTTACAGGAGCTGCGCGAGGTTGAGGAGGCGCGTCAGCGAGACCAAACCCAGGCTTACTCAGCCATTGGGGCTCTGGTGGGACGCATTGGCGCCAAAGTGAGAGAGAATTGGAATAAGCCGCCGGGATCGACAACTGGTCTGGAGACCGTGATTTCGGTTAAGGTCCAGCGCACAGGCGAGGTTGTGTCAGTAAAAGTTGTGAAGAGCAGTGGCAATGATTATTTCGATCAGTCCGCAGAAAATGCAGTTTATAAGGCCTCTCCCTTACCGTTTCCGGATGAGCCTCGGTATTACGAGTTCATCAAGGAGTTTAATTTCAAATTTGTTCCGGACGGAGACTGAATAAGTATGAAAAGACTGATCCTTGCGGCTTCCATGCTGGCGTTGTTGTTGAGTGGGGTCCGCGCGGTGGCGCTGACCATTGAGATCACCAAGGGCGCGGATGGGGGGATACCTATTGCCGTGGTCCCTTTTAAGTGGCAGGGCCAAACTGCACTGCCGGTGGATGTTGGTGACATCATAGCGGCGGATCTCTATCGATCAGGACAGTTCAATCCATTGCCGGTGGATGATTTTCTGAGTCGACCTAGCGATGAGAGTGAGGTCAAATACAAAGACTGGCGCTTGATCAAAGCAGTCAATCTGGTTGTCGGGCGTGTAACCCAGATGGGTGCTGATCGATACGCGGTGCGCTTTCAGCTGTTTGATATTTTTCGTGAGCGGCAACTGACAGGTTTCCGTTGGGAAGTGACGGGTAGTGATTTACGAAAGATTGCACACCAGATCAGTGACAAGGTATACGAAGTATTAACCGGCAGGTCGGGAGCATTTGATTCGCGTATTGCTTATGTCACTTTGTTAAGAACAGCAAGCAAGGGGTCTGAATACCAACTGATGGTCGCCGATGCTGATGGCTACAATCCAAAGCAGATTCTGCGTAGTCCGGATCCGATTCTTTCGCCCGCGTGGGCAGCGGATGGTGCCTGGCTTGCCTATGTCTCGTTTGAGGACGGTCGATCGAAGATTCTCGTGCAAAATCTCCACACGGGAGCGCGAAAGAAGCTTGCCGAGTTTCCCGGCATCAACGGGGCGCCTGCTTGGTCACCCGATGGTAAACACATGGCGATGACGCTGTCCCGCGATGGCAACCCAGAAATTTATGTGATGCACATTGCGTCGGGTTCCCTTCGGCGACTGACCAATCATTCCTCGATCGATACAGAAGCGGCCTGGTCACCGGATGGTCGCCACTTGGTTTTTACCTCTGACAGGGCGGGGCGACCCCAGATCTATCGGATATCAGCTGCGGGTGGACGGGCCAAGCGCTTGACCTTTGAGGGCAAGGAAAATGCCCGGGCATCTTATGATCGGGCTGGCAAGCATCTGACTTTGGTCACGAACCACGGCAATGGAGACCAGATTGGTGTATTCTCTTTACCAACGGGAAGTCTGAAGATTTTGACCGATGGGCGTTTTGATGAATCGCCTACGTTTGCACCAAACGGGGCCATGATTCTGTACGCAGCCCAACGGGGTGGCAGGGGGTTATTGTCGGCAGTTTCGGCAGATGGTCGAGTTAGGCAGGTGCTAAGGTCTGAATCAGGTACGGTGCGGGAGCCGGCGTGGTCGTTGCTCAACCGCTGAGTTGGAAGGAGAATATTGATGCGGAAAATTTTGGTTTGGCCAGTGATTGCATTGATCACATTGGGCCTTGCAGGCTGTGCGAGTGACAAGAAGCAGAGCACGGCGGAAATCGAGGATGCCAGTGTGGGTGCCGGCGGTGTCAGTGCATCGGGGCTGGGTTCCGGATCGGATGCATCGGGCCAGGCGATCGGTTCGCAGGCCGGAACCGTCGATGATCCGCTCAGTCGGCGGGTGATTTATTTTGAATATGATAGTAGCGTTTTGACCGATGAAGGTAGATTCATCGTTGAGGCGCACGCGGCGTACCTCGCAAACAATCCCGGCATGGCCGTCGTTTTAGAAGGTCATGCGGATGAGCGCGGCACACGCGAATACAACCTGGCGCTCGGAGAAAGTCGCGGCGCGGTCATCGGGGAATTGTTCCAAGGTCTCGGTATCGATTCCTCAGCGATTCGGGTGGTTTCGTACGGTGAGGAGCGATCTGTTGCGTTAGGTCACGATGACAATGCGTGGGCGATGAACCGGCGCGTCGAGATCCTCTACTAACGATCGTTATATCTAAAGGGGCGTGTTGATGCCTGTCGACAAACACTCGGTTCGGCAATGCACGGGGTTTGTCGCTTTCCTTTTTTGTCTGGGGACGTTGTTACCCGTTTCGCATGGACTTGCCGCTGGTGATGGTCCGGATGATGACGAGCCAGTCAAAGAACAGCCGCGGCCAGCGACCATAGTGCTGCCCGCGCCGAGCGTTGTGCGAATTGACCCTGATGTGTCCAAAGCCTTATTGGCGCTACAGGAGCTTCGAGAAGAGTTAAAAGGGTTGAGAAACGCGCTGGATTTGCTGGCGTTTGACCTTAAGAAGCTAGATCGGCGTCAGCGAGATCTCTATGATGACCTGGACGAGCGCTTGAGGCGACAAGAGCGCGCCAGCGTGGTCACCCCAGCCAGTCCCTCGACCGAAGCCACATTGCCTGTGATTACAGTGGTGCCGGTCGTGTCTGATGCCGCCTCATTGAGTCCGAAGCCGGCGCAGTCGCCTGTGCCTATCCCGGTAGTAACGGCACAAGAGAGCTCACCTGAGATTACAGTGTCAAGTTCAAACACTGAATCGGTCGCGTTACCGTCTTCGGTGGTGGTGGGTAGTGTGACCACGGTGCCGATTTCTGAGTCCGCGGCAGAGACAACAACGACGCCGAGTGATACGGACAATGTGTCTGATACGGTAACGGGTTCGGTACCCAAGATTGCTATGACTGCAACACCGGGCATTGTGACTGCGGCCGAGAAGGCGGCTTACGATAAGGCGTTTTCGTTGCTTAAACAGAGTCGCTATGCAGATGCGGCCCTTGAGTTTGAAACCTTTCTCCGTGAACATCCATCGGGCGGGCTGAATGATGATGCGTGGTACTGGATGGCTCAGGCGCGGTACGTTATGCGAGAATTTGAGGCGGCGTTGAATGCTTACCAGACCATTGCCAACTACTTTTCTGAGAGTTCGCGTGTTCCAGCGACATTACTCAAGATCGGCTACATTCAATACGAGATGGCGGCCTATCCTGAAGCAAGGCAGACTCTGAGCGATCTGCTACAGCGTTTTCCGGCGCACCGGGTTGCGGTGTCAGCGGAAACGCGTCTTAAAAAGATGGATCGAGAAGGGCGTTAGTCCAAAAAATCGTGCGCCGTTTCGCATTAACAGGCCACTTCTATGGATGAACTATTAGTTGCTCATGTGGTGGCGCTATGGGGTTTCGGTATTGCCATGGTTTTCGGCATGGTCGCAAACAAGACTCAGTTTTGCACGATGGGCGCTTTGAGTGATTGGGTTAATTTCGGTTCTCTCACCCGTTTCAGGGCTTGGTTACTGGCGATGGCGGTAGCGATTGCGCTCAGTCAGGTAATGCAACTGATGGGATGGATCGATCTATCAACCGCGATCTATCGTGCTCCCAACTTTGGCTGGCTTGGAAATAGCGTGGGCGGCTTGTTGTTCGGTATTGGTATGACGCTAGGGTCAGGGTGTGGTCAGCGTACGCTGGTGCGTGTTGGTGGGGGCAATCTGAAGTCTTTGGTGGTGTTGCTTGTGCTGGGTATCACGGCTTATATGACGTTGCGTGGCTTGCTTGCGGTCGTCCGGATAGAGGTGTTTCAACGAACGAACCTAGATCTTGCGTCTTATGGGGTAACTGACCAGGGGCTACCGACCTTGCTTGCCTCTGTGTTCGGTATAGAGCCTTGGATAGTGACCGTAACAGTGTCTGCACTCGTTGTTTTAACACTGCTTTGTTTTGTGTTTAAAGACGGAGCCTTTCGCGCAAGTGGTGAGAATATGTTGGTTGGTGTTGCATTGGGGTTATTGGTCGCGTCTGCTTGGTATATCACCGGAGTGATTGGTTTTGATGATTTTGATCCGGTACCGTTTGAGTCTGTGACGTTCATCGCCCCCGTTGGTAATGCGATCAACTATCTGATGACCTGGACCGGTTCCACCATTGGTTTTGGTATCGCTGTGGTATTTGGCATCCTGTGTGGGTCACTGTTTTATGCACTTGCTAGCGGTGGATTTCGCATCGAGACCTTTTCTGATCGGGCGGACATGATCAATCACCTAATTGCGGGCGTCCTGATGGGGTTCGGTGGTGTTCTGGCACTGGGTTGTACAGTCGGGCAGGGAGTCGCAGGCATATCGACGTTATCTGTAGGTGCGATTCTCGCAACTGGTGCCATCATGCTGGGCTCGGTGGTTACAACCAAGGTCCAGTACCACATGATCGACGAGTCGTTTTCCAAATCCCTTCGCCGATCGCTAGCTGAATTGCGTCTGTTGCCAGGATCGGTCAAGTAGTGTGTTGTTGTCAGTTTGACTCTCTAAGGAGTGACCGTAATAATCCGCGCTCCTTGCGTAATATTACGCCATAGGGCCGTTAGCTCAGTTGGTAGAGCATCTGACTTTTAATCAGGTGGTCGCAGGTTCGATCCCTGCACGGCCCACCAAAGAATCAAGCACTTACGTCAGTTCTGACAAAGTGCATCCTCCAATTGAATCGCAATCCTCCAATTGAATTGACGATTCTGTTCATTAATTAAGCATTCCAACGCGGGGAATCGGTGGGTGGAACCACTGTAGGCGGCATGGGGATGGTGACCCCATCGCGGCTTGGGTATGCGCGCTAAAACTCATAAAGGTCTTTACGCCGCCCCCGCACCTAACATCTAGTTTTAAAATGACTGGATGGATCGAGACAGGGCCAAAAAAGAAAGAGACATTGCCGCGTATGCGTCTGTAATAAGTGATTATCAATCGCTGATGAAAGAAGTTACGGGTGGTCGTAGTACAGGTACTGACCATCTAGGCGCTGAGCATCTAGAAAATGTAAATCATCGTGCTGTAGCAGAACGTGTTCTTCAGACTAACTGGCACGGTCGAACAGTTCCTAGTGCAATGTTTCTGATGGCTGAAAGCGTTCAGGCGTTGCTCCATCTAATACTTACTTGGGACGAGCGGATGAATTTGGGACGCTACCTGTGTTCCTGTCTAACAATGTCGCGCCAGTATCGCTTAGATAAAGACGATCGAGACGATCCCCGCGCCCCATGGAGACTTTATAAGACAGGTGAAAAACATAAGGATAAGTGGCAACCAGAAAGAACTCAGTTGGAACCATTCCCTAAATGGACGGCTCAATATGATAGACATGGTCATCGCCTACTAAGGGCCAGCCGCCCCTGTCCACCAACTCAAGAATATCAACCGTCATTTCCCGAAACAGAATCTACTCCGTGGTTGCGGGCTGTTCATAAATTAGAAAGCGTCGGCTACCGCATCAACGAAGAAGTTTTGGACTTGGTAAAAACATTAGACAAGAAAGCGAGTACCCGTCTTGTTCCTAAACCCCCCACTAACCACGAAGAGTTAATTGAAAAAGAAAAGGCTAAACGAAAAGAATTA
>CAJQRU010000104.1 GCA_905612355.1 uncultured Gammaproteobacteria bacterium | reverse complement strand
CCCCACGGCCGCTTGAATTGACCAGTAATGCCCTTATTTTTATTCCTGAACTAACGAAAATCGTATTTTAAGAGGATTGACTAACATGGCGAGCATCATCGGCATTGATCTTGGTACCACTAACTCCTGTGTTGCAGTCATGGAGGGCGGGTCGGCTAAAGTGATAGAAAACAGTGAAGGTGATCGCACGACACCTTCTGTCGTCGCGTTTACCGAAGACGGGGAAGTCCTCGTTGGGCAATCAGCCAAACGTCAGGCGGTGACTAACCCGCACAACACAATTTTTGCCTTCAAGCGCTTGATCGGTCGGCGTTTCGATGAAGAGCTGGTTCAGCGTGACATCGATTTGATGCCGTATCGCATCGTCAAGGCGAAGAATGGCGATGCCTGGGTAGAGGCGGCTGGTAAAGCAGTGGCGCCGCCGGAAATCTCCGCGCGGGTGTTACAGAAGATGAAGAAGACCGCAGAAGATTATCTGGGGCATGAGGTGAGCGAGGCCGTGATCACTGTGCCGGCTTATTTTAATGATGCGCAGCGTCAGGCGACTAAAGATGCTGGAAAGATTGCCGGGCTGGACGTCAAGCGGATTATCAACGAACCCACAGCGGCCGCTCTGGCATACGGCCTGGAAAAGCAGAAAGGCGATCGCAAGGTGGCGGTCTACGATCTCGGTGGTGGAACCTTTGATGTTTCCATTATTGAGATTGCTGATGTCGATGGTGAGCATCAATTTGAGGTGCTCTCGACTAATGGAGACACCTTTCTTGGGGGGGAAGACTTTGATCGCCGCTTGATTGACTACCTGGCCGACGAATTTGAGAAAGATCAGGGCATGAATTTGCGCGGTGATGCTTTGGCAATGCAGCGCCTAAAGGAAGGGGCGGAAAAGGCAAAGATCGAATTGTCTTCCACCACGCAGACGGAGATTAATCTGCCCTACATCACGGCAGATCAAACGGGTCCCAAGCATTTAACCTTGAAACTGAGCCGGGCCAAGCTCGAGGCGATGGTCGATGAGTTGATTGCACGTACGATTGAGCCATGCAAGATCGCGTTGCGCGATGCTGATCTCAAGGCCAGCGATATTGACGATATTCTGCTGGTGGGTGGCCAGACCCGGATGCCCAAAGTGCAGGAAGTGGTCAAGGACTTTTTTGGTCGTGAGCCGCAGCGCGATATCAATCCGGACGAGGCAGTGGCAGTGGGTGCCGCGATCCAAGGTGGAGTGCTCGGCGGCGATGTTAAGGATGTCTTGTTACTGGATGTGACGCCGTTGTCACTGGGTATTGAGACACTGGGTGGGGTGATGACCAAGTTGATTGACAAGAACACCACCATCCCGACCAAAGCCAACCAGGTGTTCTCAACCGCAGACGATAATCAAACTGCGGTAACGGTGCATGTTCTCCAGGGTGAGCGCGAGATGGCAAAGGACAATAAATCGCTGGGGCGTTTCGATCTAACAGATATTCCCTCTGCCCCGCGTGGCATGCCGCAGATTGATGTCACTTTTGATATTGATTCAAACGGCATCATGCACGTGTCGGCCAAGGACAAAGCGACAAATAAGGAAAATCGGATCGAGATCAAGGCAGGTTCGGGTCTCAGTGACGAGGAAATCGACCGCATGGTTGAGGATGCCGAGACGTATGCCGAAGAGGATCGCAAGACCCGTGAACTGGTCGATGCGCGCAATCAGGCGGAGGCCATGATCCATACTGTGCGTAAGACGCTGGTCGAGGCGGCTGACAAGGTGGAAGAAGATGAAAAAACGCACATTGAGTCGGCCATTGTTGAACTTGAGGAGGCGAGCAGCGGTGAGGATGTCGAGGCCATTCAGAACAAGACCAATACCTTGATGGAGGCCAGTCATAAACTGGCTGAAAAAATGTATCAAGAATCCGCGGCCTCCGATGACAGTGCGGAGTCAGGTGGCGCGGGCGATGCGGCGGAAGGCGATGTAGTTGATGCAGAGTTTGAAGAGGTGGAAGAGGTAAAGGATGACAAGAATCAATGAGGCGATGTTTAAGTAGGCACTGTTATCAGGTGGTCCGCATAGCAACACGCGAGGAAGCCGGAGCGATGCCCCGGCTTTCGTGCGTTTTGACAGACTCGCGGCGAAGTTGAAAGATGACTATCCATAATGGCTAAGCGGGATTATTACGATGTGCTCGGGGTTGAGCGTGAGGTGGGTGATGGTGACCTGAAGAAAGCCTATCGTCGGCTGGCAATGAAGCACCACCCAGATAGGAATCCTGATAATCCTAAGGCGGAACAACAATTCACGGAGGCCAAAGAGGCCTATGAGGTGCTGTCCGACGGAGAGAAACGCGCGGCGTATAACCAATTCGGTCATGCTGGCGTGGAAGGTAATGTGGGAATGGGTGGCGGCGCCGGTGCGGCGGGCGTCGGTGACATTTTCGGTGACATTTTCGGTGACATTTTCGGTGCGGGTGCCGGTGGAGGACGACGCGGACGCAGCGCTCGGGGAGCTGATCTTCGTTACGAGCTGGAATTGACGCTGGAGGATGCTGTTCGTGGGAGTGACTCGCGAATTCAAGTGCCAACACTGGTGCGGTGTGATACCTGCAGTGGTTCGGGCGCAAAACCGGGGACCTCTCCGTCTTCGTGTTCGACCTGCGGTGGTCA
>CAJQRU010000103.1 GCA_905612355.1 uncultured Gammaproteobacteria bacterium | reverse complement strand
CACTAACCGTTGGCTTTGTCGGCGCACTGGTAGTTCTGCGACCCGGCATCGTTCCAATAGGAGTCGAAACCATTGCCATACTCATCGCGGCAGCAATGTGGGGTACTGCGCTTATCGTCATTAAAGCGCTTGCCCGCACAGAGTCCAGCGCCACCATGACCATCTACTCAACCCTGTTGATGTCACCGATCACCCTTATTATTGCGGTCCCGGTGTGGCAACATCCCGACTGGATACAGCTGTTCCTATTATTAATTGTCGGGGCTCTGGCTAGCGCTGCTCATCTGGCACTCGCGACCGCGATGAAACACGCGGAAGTTACCGCTCTAACCCCGGTTGAATTCACGAAGCTGATCTGGGTGGCGGCTTTTGGCTTTATTTTCTTTGACGAAATCCCGGATTGGGGCATCTGGGTTGGCGGCAGTCTGATATTCGCAGTCACCACCTACATGGGGCTGCGGGAACGGAAAATCTCACATCAAAATAATAATCCAAAGGCCTGAAGAGGGTTGGAAATAGCCTCTCGGTATCGGAGTCTGGCCTGCGCGTTATACTGGAACGGGTACCTCGACCGGGTCGATTCTAATCTTCGCCAACGCCGATACAGTGATCTTAATGATTGCAGACAAAGGAGCACATATGCTCCGGGCACACTATTAATGATGTCCACATTGGAGGAACAAACACTATGATTGACCTTAAGAACGTTGCGCTCGAACGCCTACGGGCCGGTCAACTTGCCATCGGCATCGGACTGCGACAATCGCGCACGGTCGACATCGCCAAGGCAATGCGCACCGCTGGCTTTGACTGGCTGTTTATCGATACCGAGCACAATTCGATGGATGTTGATACGGCCGTGCAGATCAGTGTAGCGGCCCAGGATGTCGGCATCGCGCCGATTGTCCGTGTCCCCGGTTACGAGCACTACCACGCCACTCGCGTACTCGATGGTGGTGCACAAGGCGTGGTCATACCTCATGTAGATGACGTAGACACAGCCACACGCATTGCCTCTAACTGCCGTTATCCCCCACTCGGGCACCGCTCGGTCACCGGCGCATTACCACAGCTCGACTTTGTCGCTCATCCAATGAAAGAGGCAACCGAAGCGATTAACCGAGAAACGTTAGTGGTGGTGATGCTGGAAAGTCCGAAAGCGATTGCCAATGCACATGATATTGCCGCTATCGAAGGCATTGACTCCTTACTGATCGGCACCAACGATCTGTGCATGGAGATGGGCATTCCGGGGCAACTCGATCACGACGACGTCATCGACGCCTACCGCAAAGTGATTGATGCGTGCGTCTCAAATGGTAAGTATCCCGGTATGGGCGGCGTTTACTCGCCGCCGGTCATGCGGCGTTACATTGATATGGGCGCGCGTCTGATTCTATCGGGCAACGATTTGTCTTTCCTGATGGAAGGTGCGAGCAACCGAGCCAGCGAAGTTCGAGACATGTTAGGTTGACCATTCATTAACACCATCGCGTTTTTTACAAAACCAACCCCGCATCGGAGGCAACTGACTTGATTGATCTTTATACCTGGGGCACGCCCAACGGCCGGAAAATTTCCATCGCTCTCGAAGAACTGCAAATACCCTACACGGTTTTCCCAATCAATATCGGAAAAGATGAACAGTTCGATCCAGATTTTCTCAAGATTTCCCCCAATAACAAGGTGCCTGCGATTGTTGATCGGGATAACGACCTTGCGCTGATGGAATCAGGTGCAATCCTGCTGTATCTGGCCAAGAAAACCGGTAAATTATTACCAGAAAATGACGCGGATTACTGGGATGCACTGCAATGGCTAATGTGGCAAATGGCAGGTGTCGGACCGATGCTTGGTCAAGTGCATCATTTCGTACGTTTCAATCAAGGCAAGAGCGACTACGCTGAAGCGCGTTATATTAATGAAGGCCGTCGCTTGTACGATGTGCTGGATGACCGCCTGTCGGAACGTGAATTCATGCTGGGGGATTATTCGATCGTTGACATCAGTACCTGGCCATGGATCTCGCGCTTTAACTGGCAAACAATTGATATCCGTGAATTTCCCAACGTCGAACGCTGGTACACCACGATCGCATCCCGACCAGCGGTGCAACGTGGTTATCACATCCCGACGGAAACAGACCCGATTCCCATGCCCGGCGATACGGCGTGACCTTAAGGCAGCTCACTCGGGAAAGTATTCTCAGTGGGGAAACGCGTCGCATGGCGATGAGCCAAGCGGGAAACCAGATGCGTTTTATGGAAGATCATGAACGCCAGGCCATCGTCGACAAAATGTTAGCGACAAAGGCACCAGATAAATCCTTATGGGTCTTTGGTTACGGATCACTGATGTGGAATCCCGCGATTCACTTCACTGCCCGTACCACAGGCCAAATTTTCGGCCACCACCGGCGCTTCTGCCTTTGGTCAACCCTTGGCCGCGGCTCCCCGAAGAACCCTGGTCTAATGCTGGCCCTGGACAGGGGAGGCAGTTGTCACGGCGTTGCCTATGAAGTTGCACCCACTGCTGCGCCAACAGAGTTGGATATTCTTTTTCGCCGCGAACTGATGACATCCGCCTACCGTCCCATATGGACGCGGGTTCATCTGCACGACGGCCAGGTGCATCGTGCGATCACATTTGTGATTGACCCGGATCATGACCGCTATACCCATCACCTAGAAGAGCACACCACTGTCAAACTGATAGCTGAAAGCAAGGGCACTCTGGGACGGTGTTCGGACTATCTATACGACACCCTCACCGCCCTCGATAATGAGGGTTTGAGTGACAAACGTTTGTCCAAACTTGCCGACCTGGTGCGCTGTCACCAAAAACAAAACGGCATCGACTGACCTCCTACCCTAAAACTCGCGTAGCACTCTGCCTGGCAGGTTATCGATCGGAACCACGCCATCGGCATTTACAATGCGAGTGCCGTTAACCCACACGCCGTGTACCCCCAGTGGGTCAGTGGTTAAACGGCGCTGTTCAGCAGGCAAATCCCACACTCGGCGAGACGGGCTACGACCAACGGTAGCGGGATCAAACAGCAACAGATCAGCAAACGCTCCGACCTCAATGCGACCACGGTCTCGAATACCAAAGATCTCGGCAGGATGGGAAGTCAAGCGCCGAATCGCTTCGGTCAACGGCATAATTTGACGATCGCGCACCCAATGTCCCATCAGATGAAGCCCAAAGCCGGCATCGCAAAAAAAGGTTAAATGGGCTCCCGCGTCCGACAGCGCCACCGTTGAGTATTCATGAGTTAACAATCTCGCCACTGCCGATTCATCGGAATTTAACAACACGGAGAGAAACGTTGTTTCGAGTTCTTCTGAAAGTGCCAGATCGAACATAAAATCTAACGGATCGACCCGTGCAGCCTTTGCAAGCGATGCAACGGACTGACCCTCGTAGTGGCGATGCTTGTTCTGCGCAACTTCCAGCACCAGCAGTTTTTCCCACTCGCCATTGAATAACCTGACGGCCGCGGGTCGTTTGAGTTCATCACGAATAGCATCTCTAAACGATGCATCAGACAATAAATCACGAAACTGCGTCAAGCTTGCGGCCTGCATCGCGGGCTTCCACGCCCCCAGAGCCTCAAACGGGTAAGGCGCTAACAAGGTGAACTCAGTGCTTAATGGACAAGCAGACACCTGGCCCCACATCGCATGACCCCTGCCCTGAGCCGCGGTAATCGCTTCGAGGTCGTTGAAGACGGCATCGGGATCGGTGCTGTTGTGCAGCAGCGCCGCCACCACCACAGGCCGACCGGTATCGGCCGCCAGTGTTTCCAGGAAAGGCACAGGTGTTGGTCCACCTTTAGTCAACATAAATGCGCCGCGTTCTTTATCCCCCAACACGCCGACTAACGCCGCCAACTCAGCATGCTCGGCTAAACGCGACGGCATGGGATTGCCGTCGGCGCCATTGTGTGCGGGCGAAGTAGAGGTCGCGAAGCCGACGGCACCAGCGTCCATCGCGGCAGCGACCAAGCGGCGCATTGACTCGACCTCATCTACCGTCGCTGAGCGCAGCGGTGCATCCGAACCCATCACGTAGGTGCGAACAGAAGAATGGCCCACAAACGCAGCAATGTTCGGGCCCACTCCCTGGCGTTCGATCAAGGCAAGATAATCATCAAAGGATTCGAACTCCCAATTGATGCCAGCGCGCATGGCCTCGAGCGACATTCCTTCCACCCTCACCAGATTCTGCATCGTCAGTTCCCTGTCCGCAGGCCGGCACGGGGCAATGGTAAAGCCACAGTTTCCGATCAGGGCAGTGGTTACACCATGCTGTGGCGACGGCGTCACCATCGGATCCCAGGTCACCTGCGCATCGAAATGGGTGTGGCTATCGATGATGCCTGGCGCTAAGGCAAGCCCTTTGCCATCAATGCGGGTTTCAACAGAAATTGCGCTACTGACGTGCCCTACCGCCGTGATTCGATCGCCCGATACCGCGACACATCCCATGACGGGCTCCGAACCCGAACCATCATAAATCTGAACATTATCAATAATAAAATTCGACATAACTAAATATGATCGCCCTGATAATTAATGCCTGTTTTGTTGAAGCCCAATTCCACCCCGTCAGTGAACCTGTTTAGTCCAACGGACGAGCAAAATTAATGGGATCGCCAACACGGCCGTGCCAACAAAGAAATAGAAGGAATCGATATAACCGATCATGATCGCTTGACGTCCCATTTCCTTGCTGATTGCGGCAATGCCCTTAGTGGTTTCAATATCCCATGCACCGGCCGACCAGGGCAAAGAAAACGATTCATTAAACGGAGTCACTCGACTGGTCATCTCACTGTAACTACTTTGCTTCATACGCATCACAACGGCAATACTGAGCGAGATATGGATGGAACTTCCCATGTTGCGAAAAAAATGAAAAATGGAAGAGCCCTCCGCGAGGTATTCCGGTTTCAATGTCGCAAATGTTACCAGCGTGAGTGGTACCCAGAGCATCCCCACCCCAAAACCCTGAAGGAAAAGCGGGCCCGAAATATCCCACAAAACGACATCGACCCCCAGGTGCGCCATCTGCCAACCTGCGATGGCCTGACAACAAAACCCTATCAACAGAAGGATTCGAGGGTCAAATCGACTCACATAAATCATTGACATAAAGGCAAGCGCCGTCCCGACACCTCTCATACCAAGCACATACCCGATGATCGTGTCCGGGTACCCACCCACGACATTCAGTAACGGGGGAATCAAGGTCATCGGAGTAAAGTTCAGCATGCCAAACAGCAGGGTCAATACCATGCCCACGACGAAGTTTCGATCCCGGAACAAGGCCGGTCGGAGAAAGGGTTTCTCGGTTGTCATAATGTGACTCAGAAACACATACAGCCCCAACGCGGCTACAAATGCATACATAACAATCTCAGACGATTGGAACCAATCAGCCCGCTCACCCCGATCCAACCCAAGCTGAAAACACGCAATTGCGACCGAGAGTGCGATCAGTCCCACCCAATCCAAACCCACACGATCTGCGTGCTCCCGATCGCGGAGCACCACCCAGGCACAACCAAATGCGATCACCGAAAATGGCACCATCATGAAAAATACCCAACGCCAGTTATACAGTTCACTTAAATGCCCGCCGACAGTCGGAGCGATGACAGGTCCCAGAACCACGCCCATCCCCCAGATTGCAATCGCCGATCCGTGGCGATGGCGAGGAAAACTCGACTGCACAATGGTCTGAGTAATCGGAACCAACGGAGCGCCAAAACCACCCTGCAACACTCGATAGAAAACAAGCTCATTGAGCGACTGCGCCACACCACAGGCCAGGGAGGCAATCGCAAAACCCAACACACTAAAAAGGATCAACCGGCGTTCGCCAAAACGCGCGACGAGCCAACCCGCCATCGGGGTAACAACGGCCGTCGCGACAATATTCATCGTGACGACCCATGACACCTGGTCCTGCGTGGAAGAAAAGGTTCCCTGCATTTGGGGCAACGCCACGTTGGCCACGGTGACCGTCATTGCATAGAGCAAACACACCAAGGTACAGGTGCCGATAACCGCCCAACGCCGCCATTCACCAGCGCGGCTGGTATCCGCGGCAAGAGTTTGATAATAATCAGCCACCGCGACCGAATCTGTTAAGCATCAATAAGAGGCCAACATAGCCGCCACGCAGCCGCTGTCAAAACCGGGGGCCCTAGCGAAACTGGATGCTGCGCTCAACCGCTTAGCAGCGTGGCAAATCGATCAAGTGCCCGTTCCACGTTCTCTACGCTGTTGGCATATGAAAAGCGGACGAAACCCTCACCCATCGCACCAAAACTAGTGCCGGCTACGGTCGCGACGCCCGCTTCCTCTAACAGTCGGTTCTGAAGCGTCCGCGCATCCATTCCTGTGCCGGCTATGTTTGGAAAAGCATAGAACGCGCCCACCGGGTTACGGCAACGCACTCCAGGCAAGCCATTGAGCCCGTCCACAATAACCCGTCGCCGTGCATCAAAAGCACTCACCATGTCCCTGACCGCATCCTGTGGACCCTCCAGCGCCGCGATGCCCGCATATTGCGCTGACGCATTCACACATGAATGACAATTCACCGCCAGGCGCACAGCGCCGTCAACCAAAGACCTCGGCCAAACCGAATAGCCCATACGCCAGCCGGTCATGGCGTAGGTCTTGCTCCAACCATCTAACAAGATCAATCGATCCTCTAACTCCGGGTAAGAAAGCAGTGACGTGTGAACATGCCCGTCGTACATCATCTGTGAATAGATCTCATCACTTAATACAGCAACGTGGGGGAAATCAGCCAAACCGGCCACTAATCGATCGATCTGTGCTTTAGGCACTGCACCACCGGTAGGGTTGGCAGGGGAATTGATGATGAGCAATCGACTTCGTTCGTTCAAAAGGCTCAACACCGCATCGGCATCAAAGGAGAAATCCTTCTCCTCAAGTAATGGCACTGGCACCGCGCGGGCGCCCGAAAATTCGATCACCGACTCATAAATCGGAAATCCCGGATTCGGATAAAGGATCTCGGCACCCGCTTCCCCAAACATCAAAATGGCGAAGAACATCGTGACCTTCCCGCCGGGCACAATAACCACTCTGTCCGGATCAACGTCGACCCCGCGATTCCTTGCAATGTCCGCAGCCACAGCCTCGCGCAGTGCGGGTATACCGGGCGATGGGGTATAGCCGTGATGCCCGTCTCTTAACGCTTTTATGCCCGCCTCGACTACATGCGGAGGGGTTTTAAAGTCCGGCTGACCGATTCCAAGGTTGATAATATCCCTGCCCTCACGCCCCAACGCCTCCGCCCGGGCAAGCACTTCAAAGGCCGTCTCGGTGCCAAGTCGGCCCATTTTCTCCGATAGTTTCAAACCCATTGTCTAAACCCTATACGCGTCTTTCGATGCGATGATACTCGACCGGTGCTACCCATGGGTTAGCCGGCACCTTGTGCCGTGGCGCCTGTTGTACAAAGCAGGGTCTCCCGGTGTAAGTTTAACGTTCACTTTATCGACCCGTTGCTCTGCCATTGCATACCCACGGGCTGTCATCCGCAATCAACAAGAAAAAGAGAAATCCAATGAAGTATGTTCAACATGACAACCTACGTGCTGCCGTTCGAGCAATGATAAGCGCTGCCGGCAGCTTAGAAGATGAACCCGAACTCGTCGCCGATAATCTCGTTTATGCCAATCTCACGGGCCACGACAGCCATGGCGTCGGCATACTTCCAACGTATATGGGTTGTGTTTTAACCGGTGAACTGAAAACCAATCAACATGCTAGCGTCATCAGCGAAGACGGTGCGATGGTGGTTATTGACGGCAACGCGGGCTATGGACAGGTCATTGGCGGTGAAGCCATGGATGTCGGCATCGATCGCGCGCGAGAACACGGCGTGTGTGTGCTGGCTATTCGGCGTTCGTTTCACTTATGCCGTATCGGCGCCTGGGGTGAGCGCTGCGCGGCCTCAGGCATGGTATCAATGCATCACGTCAACATGCATGGCCACTATCCACTGGTTGCGCCGTTTCGCGGCAGTGATGCGCGGACGTCAACCAACCCCTATTGCTGTACCCTGCCGGGCACAGACAACAATCCACCGGTAGTGGTCGACTTTGCAACCAGCGTGGTGGCCATGGGCAAAGTGCGCGTGGCAAACAACAAAGGTGAAACGCTGCCAGATGGCATTCTTTTTAATGGCGCCCGTGAGCCGACCAACGATCCCGAGGCCATGTTCGTAGAACCGCGAGGAGCCATCCGACCCATGGGAGAGCACAAAGGGTACTGCATGAACTTGGTCAATGAACTACTGGCTGGCGCCATCACGGGTAGCAAAACCTGCCGCCCTGAGACTGATCATGAAAATCACACCATTCTCAATAATATGCTCTCGATCATTATCGACCCCCAAAAGCTCGCGGGAGAAAATGGTTGGCAACATGAATACGATGAAGCCATCGCTCAAAGCCGAGCATCACCCCCGGAACATCCTGATCGACCGGTACTGATACCCGGAGAACCAGAGCGGCAGATGATGACCCAACGCAAACGTGATGGCGTGCCCATTGACGACGAGACCTGGCAGCAGCTGCTAAATGCCGCTGACTCTGTGGGTTTGGCCAACGCTGAGTTTGCAGCTCTCGCTGACCAAACAACTTAGGAAGACAACCATGGCATTACTCCCGTTAGTCGATCCAAACGAATTCGTTGGACTTGAAGGCATTACGCATTTGTGTTCTGGCGGAGAATCCCCCTGGCTAAAACGTCAGCGCACGGCCTACGATCTTTTTTCATCACTCAAGAGCGCATCCTATTCAGGTCGCAACACGATCTATGAACACGGTGAAAGTTGCCGTCGGAAAATCGGACAACTGTGGAACGCACCGGCGAATCGCATCGGGTTTCTCCCTTCCGCAGCGGAAGGCATGAACTATCTAGCCCGTGGAATCGACTGGCAGCCCGGCGACAACATCGTCACCACTAACCTGGAATTCCCCTCCGTCGCCTATGCCTGGAAAAACCTGCCGGAATTAGGCGTCGAAATTCGGTTTGTCCCTCACCAGAATTGGATCGTTGAGGAAGCTGATCTGCTCGCGGCCGTCGATGACCGAACCCGTTTAGTTGCCGTCAGCCAAGTGAGTTTCTATACCGGTCAAAATCTGGACATCGCACAACTGGCAGAGAGCCTAACGAATCACAAAGCGTTACTGGCTATCGACACGACCCACGCCTCCGGCGTCGTTCAAGTTGATGCGATGGCATCTGATCTGTGTGTCAGTTCGAGTTACAAATGGCTGCTTGCCACCCACGGCACTGCCCCGTGTTATCTCAGTGAAAAAGCCGAAGAATGCACACGGGCCACCAGTTTTGGCTGGAGAAATCTTGCCGTGTGGCCCAGCCAAGGCGCAGAACGTGTCGCTGAGGTTAAAGAGCACCCGATGCCTCAGAAACTCGAAGCGGGAAACCCTGCGATGGTGGTCATTCTCTTTCTCGAACAAGCGCTCGATCTGATCCTGGAAACCGGAATAGATCGCATCGAGAACCATGCCCGTGATCTTTCGAATGAAGTCAGTCAAGGTCTCGCGGCCCTCGACATTAACGTGATCACACCCGCCGCGCGGTCTCGCCGCTCCGGGAATACCTGTTTTCTACTGGAGGATGCGCCCGAATTGGTCGGCCGGCTAGCGGAACATCAGGTGTATGTATGGGGCGAATACGGCCGTGTGCGCGTCTCAGGTCATCTTTATAACGGCAGCGCCGATGTCGTGCGGTTATGTGATGCCCTTAAAGAGATACTCTAATCAAGCGCATTTAACTGCGTTCATCGAGATCAAGAAGCTCTCTTCTTTCAAGCCACGAGCCGTATTGTCTGGGCCATAACGCATAGCTCGGATCCACGTCCATCGCTAATGCGGTGTGTAGCGCCCAGTTGGGGTTAAACAACATCTCTCTTCCGACGGCGATCAAATCGGCTTTCCCTTTGCGCAAGATCGTCTCTGCCTGATGCGGGTCCGTGATTTGCCCAACCGCCATGGTCGACAACCCAATCGGTTGAATCGCCGGTCGCACCTGTTCTGCATACGCAATCTGACTGACCATCATGGAACGCGGGGTCATATTCGCCGTCGCAGGAACCGAAATACCGCCAGAAGAACAGTCAATCACATCCACCCCTCTTTTGTGCAGCGCTTTCGCCAGCACAATACTGTCGGCAACATCCCACCCTCCCGGTTCACCGTCAACGGTAGACAAACGATAAAACAACGGCTTGTGGACAGGCCACTGTGATCGCACTGCAGACGCAACCTCCAACGCTAATCGCATTCGCCCATCCATATCACCCCCGTATGAATCCTCTCTGGTATTCGCGAGCGGGGACAAAAATGAGTGAATCAGATAACCATGAGCGGCATGAATGCCAAGAGCATCAAAGCCCGCGTCATCTGCTCGTTTCGCGGCTTTTGCATAGTCTTCGACGACGTGCTCGATATCTGCTGCCGTTAATTTGGCGGGCACAGGCCAACCGTCTCCAACCGGCGCATCGGTAGGCCCAACCGCTTGCCACTCCTGCTCTCGTCCCGGTCGATCGGACGTCGCAAGCGGTCCATAACCAAACCATGGGTAATCCCGGCTGGCTTTTCGACCGGCGTGACCTAATTGAAGTGCGACAGCCGCTCCGTTTTCTTTAATGAACTGTGCCAGGCGCGCCAATGGTGCAACTTGTTGGCTATTCCATAAACCCAAACAGCCATAGGTCACTCGACCGACTTCTTGAACCGCAGCCTGTTCCACGAAAACCAGGCCTGCACCACCCAATGAAAATCGACCCAGATGCACGAGATGCCAATCGCCAGGAACACCGTCGACGCAGGAAAACTGTGTCATCGGGGAAACTACAATACGATTTTTTAGGTGGAGTTCACGTATCTGATGGGAAGAAAATAGAAGCGTCACAAGTGTGGTTGTCTCTGAGCGGTCTAGGGAATACTCGGATCAGCTTACTCACACATGCGTGGTCGAACAAGACAAAGTGAGCGGTTTGATCGAATACAGCGAAATTTCATTTCATCAATTGAAACGAAAGATAAGGCACCAAACAACTGAACATGGAAGGAAAATAGCGTTATCTCGACTCTTTAACTTTCGCTTCCATCGGTCGCCGATTGACCGCCATCATCACAGATATCTCCCGACTTCGTTCCCGCGAGACGTAGCGCATTAATTGCCAAAGGGTTTGCACTCGTTTCAGTACTTAACTCCGTTTAACCAGGTGGGGCTCGGCTGTTTGAAATTATTACTATCACCACCGCCTTCTCCTTTCTGCCAATACCCCCCGTATACATAACCGTTTTCACACTGCCTTTGTCCATAGTCATGGTAGAAACTGCCCTTGAATCCACCGACATGCGTGCATTGTCCCGATCCGTCTTTTGTGTTGATCGTCATGGTGCCTTGGCCATCCATCTCGTTCTCTTTAAAGTCACCGACATACTGATGTCCATCAACATGAGTCCAGGTACCTTTACCATGTGCCAGTCCATCTCGATGCCACCCAACATACTGACTGCCATCAACACCAGTCCAGGTCCCGTACCCATGGGGGATTCCTCTAACCAACTTGCCCGTATAGGTTCCATCAATCCCCATGCTCGCAGGAGGCATCGTCCCCGTGGTGGTTTGCTGACTCTCGCTTGAGGGACTTTCTGCGGCCTCGTTTTCGCTCTCGGTAACGGGTTGGTTCCCAACATCCTCTCCAGCCACCGCCTGCAGGATGACATGGCTTGGCATCACACCCTCTGCGCGCCAACGCGCAATAATGTGGTCCCATAACGCGGTGGGAATTCGCACATTGCCCTTGCCTGAGAAATGCATACCCGCTGGGTCATCGGCGTCATAGTAGTGTCGCACCACGTCGGTGAGCACTGCCTGCGCCCGCGTATTGAGTCCTGGATTAATTTCCTTTACTACCGCGATAGTCTGAGTCGATAAGGCCAACGCATGCATTGCGCGTGCATCTCCTTGCGCTACCGCCTTCTCAAGCCACTCAAGCGCCACCTGATTGTCCTGCTCCACACCCAGGCCTTTTTCATAAAGCATCCCAAGATAAAACTGCGATGCGGCATCACCTTTCTCTGCCAAACCCTGGTACCACATTGCGGCTTGCTCGAACTGGTCTGTTTTTCTATACGAATGTGCAACCACGCGTTGAGCGCTCTCCGTACCCGCTTCGGCGTGCGATACCATTAAGCGAAGCACTGTTTCGTAATCTTCCTCTGCATAAGCGCGTCTGGCGGTTAACCAATCGAGCACAATGCTGTCTGGTATTGGAGGCAAAGCCTTAGGCATACCATTGGTAGAAATACCTGCATTCTTTGTTCCTGCGACGCCCGCCGCCTGTGTTAGACGGTGACTCTGGATGGACATTGGCTCATCAAAAAACTTAACACTAAGCCCCAGCGCTTCAACGAGAGCCGCCGGGTTTGCTACCAGCGCGTTGAACTCGGGCGTATCGAAACTAGGGAGCTTTTTCGGCGGCCTAAACGATGCTTGAAGTGTCCCGGGTGTTTTTAGGAATGCCACAAGTGCATCGCTTGCCTCTGCCAAGGCCGGCGTACCGCGCCCAACAAACATATTGATCATCATTTCGCCGGTCATTCGGAGCTGCTCCTCCGACTGGCCACCTTGCTGTGCAAGAGCCTTAAACGCCATATCCACAGCATTCCAGTTCGTTAAAGTGAGCTGAGCATGTTCTAATTGCCCTTGGGTCATTATCTCTTGCAGTGCCGCTGCTCTTTCTTCTTGAGTCAAATCAGTAAATTTAGACGAGCCCAAAAAGGCAACCGGGTTAGTTGGACTTCGAGTCGCAGATTCAAGCTTGAGTCCCATCAACTCAGGCACACCAAACGCGACATTAAACTCACTCAAAATTCCTTCTTGCTCAACTGTCGATATGAGCTGCGTGCCAAAATCGACAATCACCTCTTCCATATCCAACGTCTCGAAAAACTCGCGCGCCGTCTGCGGGGCAGTTTCACCTGGGCGCAGAACCAAACCGACTATCTCGAACAACGCGGACAGTCTCGAAGAAAATGAACCCGCTAAGTCAAAACGTACTGCCTCCAGCTCGACCGCCATCTCCCCATCTGGGTCAGGCATGTTGAGTCGCTCTATTGAGAACTCTGGCAACCAAAACCCGTCTCGAATACCGAACACCGCCTCGCCCACCGACACACTCTGCCCCTCACCCGTCATGTCAATGTCGTTTAACGTTAGGCCGAATCCATCCGCGAGCTCGGCGACACCCTTTAACGCCGCAACCAACGCCATTATATTTTCTTGAGTCATCGGTCCCATGTCACCACGTTGAAGCGCTTCGGGATCAAGACCTTCGAATAGCGTAGCAGCATTCGATAGTTTTTCTCCCGCCGCCCTTAGCTCCGCTATCGACAAAGCTTTCATCAGCACTTGGCCAACACTGACTTCTGACGACCCCGACTTGTTATTGAACCCATCCGCCTCTAACTTCTCGATCACTAAATTACCGCCACCCCAGGTCCCACTGCTCAATATTTTGAGTCTCTCGACCGCCAATCGATCTTCGCCCTCAACAGCCAAAACAAGACCATCGATCACCAGCTCCTTAACCCCCCAGTCACTAGTGCTCAATGAACCCGTGCTCACGATACTGACTTTGTCAGCGTTAGCATAAAGTTTGCCGTCTTCGAAGAACCTAACACCTGTTGCACTTCCGTTTAGGGACATCGGATCCAGCAAACCTGATTCATAACGTAATTCGAAGTTCGAACTACCTTCAAAGAGCCCGTCAGGGAGGCTCAGGCTTTGCTCTTCGTTCGCCCAAGCCGTATGGGTAACCCCAAACACCCCACCAACGGAAAGCATCCCGCAAAGTAAGGACAACAAGATGCGTTTTTTCATATGGTTATCCTTAAACACCCACAGTTATTTGTCCGATTACTCACAGAGCACCCCTGATATAGCATGACATTAACCTGAAAAAAACCATCGGCAAGTCAACAGACCACCAAAAGGCTTTCGGCCCGCCACAGACTATCGCATCGGGAAAGACGGTGACACTTTTCTGACCAATTATTTGTATTCCCACAGCTCTAGTTTTTTTATCTTTGCTATCGGTGAATAACTACCGTATTCACCAGACCCGATCCTTTGCATTACCGAATACCGAGCGCCGTCGACCTTCGAGAGGCGACCGATTTTAACTTTTCCAGCCGCGGAGGTGATGCGAACCTTGCGGTCAATATAGATGCGCAAGTCAGAGACAGGTCTGGCAACCCAACGCCACTGGGTGCCGGTGGATTTTTTCTTTTTTCCATCGGCAGTCCCAACATTTTCCTTTTGACTTGTTGGAGTCTCTAACCTTGTCGGCGTGACCTGATTGATCACACCACTCGTGTCCACGACAGTCCCATTAAAGGTCACCGGATCAAATCGTTCGTACTCACCTGTTTCCGTATTAAATACACCTCCAATTTCCAGGATCCCAGGCTCGATCCACGATTGTTGGAGGCCAGCCAGTAACTGTAGATTGGACTCATCATCAAGACCAGATTGTTTCTCCATATATTCATTAAGCCCTTGGAGAACAACCCGCCTGGCATCTTCTGGCGAACTGCCAGACTGCTCCGCACAGTGGTTCATCATGGCCGTGTTGATTGAGAGGTTTTGCACCACCTGAGTAAAGTCAAATGACATTGATCCATCGAGGGTTGAGGAACGGCCAGTTCCGTTAATTGAACTGAAACCGGGGAGATCCATCATGGCTCCCGAAACCATCAATTCATAGTCCGCGAGGCCGGGAAGTTTGGCGGTAAATTTAACGACCCCGTCGGAGTAGTCTTTATTCATGTCCCATCGAAACCCGACATTTGCAGGCCCCGTTAACACAGTGCCTGCAAAGTGCGCACCACAAATTTCAATTCCGCTGGCAAACGCCACGACGTCTTTGATTTGTATACTTTGTTGTCGCCAAAGCGTTGATGATGAGAAAAGGTTTTTCAAACGAGCCTCGCGTTCCGTCGCACTTTCGGCCTGGCTGATGCGACTAACGTGCCACAACAATTTGGTTAAATTAAACAGACTCCCATTCGAGTATGAAATGCGGTCTATTTTGGTATAACCTGTTTGCGGACTACTCACCCGCACACCTTCAAATCCTATGCTCCCATCGAGATCAATAAACACCTTCCGGTACTTAATCTTCATGGGCATACCCAACATGCTCGACAACTGATGAAGCGAGGCAAAGGCTTCGTTGGATTTTTTATCCAATATACGAAATGCAACAAATTTCCCACCAACGATTAGTAGCGCCCAAACAACTACAAAAATGATGATCTTCTTCATGAATACAAACTCAACCTGAAAGCCTTGAAAGCCTTGAAAGATAGTACAGGATCGTATACGACACGTCTGCGATCGCATGCTTAAAAGAACCCGACACGGCCCCTAGCTCCTCACTTGGCATTAGGAAAGAACAGTTGCTGTCCTCTCACTCGATAAGCCGCGATTGCGTTTTGTCCAACAGAGCCCAACAACCAGTCAATGAAGGCCTGGCCCGCCTTGGCATTCACGTGGGGATGTTTTAGAGGGTTGACCAACATTACACCATACTGATTGGACAACACCGCGGCTCCTTCAAAAAGAACCTCAAAGCTTCTCTTATTGTTAAAACTGATCCAGCTTCCGCGATCCACCAAACAGTAGCCGCCCATTCCGATTGCGATATTTAACGTGCTGCCCATCCCCGAGCCAGTCTCTCGATACCACTCCCCACTCGATTCCCTTACAGAAATACCCGCTTCGCGCCACAAAACTAACTCCTTCTTATGGGTGCCGGAGTCGTCCCCCCTTGATATAAATACCGCACCACTTTGCACGATCCACGCCAGTGCTTCAGTAACAGAAGATGCCTTCCTAATGCCCGCAGGATCGTCCGGCGGCCCCACCAACACAAAGTCGTTATACATCACGTCGAAACGCTTGACGCCGTGCTTTTCAGCGACGAAGCGCTGTTCAGCCTCCTTCGCATGCACAAGCAATACATCCCCATCCCCTCTAATGGCGTTTCGAATCGCCTGGCCAGTCCCAACAGCAACCACTTGGACCGTGATACCTGTCGAAGCCTTAAAGAGCGGCAGAAGTTTCTCATACAAACCAGAGTTTCGTGTCGAGGTGGTTGATTGCAAAACAATTGAGTCATCGCTCCCCGAGACGACATTTGACCCCAATAGAACCACGTAGATAATCCACCGGCACGACCGCACGAGTAACGCTCGAAAAAGACTAGCCAAGAATGGGCTCCTATCGTTCTGCAATAACAAGCGCAATGATGTCTAAGCGCTATGACTAGTGACTGCAGTGCAACTGAGCGGGCCATTCGGCGCGCTCAATGTAGAGTCTGCAGTCTATCTTTAGACTCGTAGTCGCCCGGTAATCGAAATCGGTGGTCGGATATTTTACCAGACCGATCGGGAAGTCATTCTTGGCTCATGATGTGAACAGCACAAATAGCGATCGAAACCAGCGAGTGACGATCGTGGTTCGCTCATGATTGCCGGATAAGGTTCGTATACGGGCTTTCTCCTGTGTTACAACCAAGCCTGTAGCAGGCACGCACACTCAACTAACCGGCACACTAAACACACCATGCGAAACGATCATGTCTTAATCACCGGTGGAGGAAGCGGCATCGGCCTTGCCACCGCACGGCGTTTCAGAGAGGACAACTTCAAAGTCACCATTCTGGATGTTGTCGACCCTTCCAGGGTCGCTGGTGAGATCGGCGCAAACAGCGTTACGCTGGACGTTCAGGATGAAAATTTGATAGAAGAACTGGCCATTCATCTCGCTGCCGATAGCAACCCTGTCAACGTATTAGTAACCTGTGCTGGCCCCCTGCAACGGCCCCTGCGACCGGGAGAACTCAGTTGGAAGGAATGGGACCTGATCCAAAACATTCATCTGCGTGGCAGCTATGCCTGTTGTCGAAGCTTCGGTGAGCGAATGGCTCGATCAAAGACTGGCGGGGCAATCGTTCTGGTCTCTTCTATCTCGGGCCAGCGCTCGTCGCCCCTTCATTCCTATGGCCCGGCAAAAGCGGCAGTTATCCACCTGGCAAAAAACCTCGCGGCTGAATGGGGCCCTAACGGTGTCCGGGTAAATTGCGTCTGTCCGGGATTCACTCAGACACCAGCACTCGCCCGCGGCGTTAACACCGGAGCCCTACATGAAG
This sequence comes from uncultured Gammaproteobacteria bacterium, assembly GCA_905612355.1. Classification (GTDB taxonomy): domain Bacteria; phylum Pseudomonadota; class Gammaproteobacteria; order Arenicellales; family UBA868; genus UBA11791. Next base: position 23,662 of record CAJQRU010000103.1, on the reverse strand, counting down.
ACACACTGATAACTCAGTCGGCGCTGGGCCGACTGGTCGAGCCAAGCGAGGTCGCCAATGCCATCGCCTTCCTGTCCTCTGCGGCCGCTTCCGGGATCACTGGCGCGATCCTACCAGTTGACGCCGGCCATCAGGTCGCCTCTGATTGGAACGTTTATGGTGGGTTGCGTGAACATTAAACCAGTCCACGCACAAAACCCACCTCACTGCCGAATGCCTAAGCACTCGTGGTCTATCTATTGATCTCGTGGCCGTAATTCCTCCCAGGACAGGCGACCCTGTGTCTTGTGTTTAATGCGCTCGAGCGCGGTCTCCTCGGGTAAATAAGAACCGTCGTCGTCCATCTTACTGGTGGCCGTAAAACGTCGGCCTCCAAAGAAATTCGGACCCGTCGGCATACCACGTCCCTCAAGCCGCTCACCCGCCGGTGCCTCATCTCCATCTTTTTCCGCCGCATCGTCCTTATCCACCTTCCCATCATCGTTTACATCGTGATTACCCGCTCTGGGATTGCCGCCATTGAGCAGCTTGACCGCCATCTCCCAGCCTTCACCATCTGAGGAACACACACTAAGGTCCGGCACAATCGAGTTGAAGTACACCACGCCCCGGAAAAACTTCGCCTCCGACACCACTCGTTCACCTTTCTCTGGCAGGTTCATGTACCAACCATGCTTCGGCGACTTCGGATCGTTATAAGATATCTTCAACGGTCCTGACGTCAAACGGATCTTTTTCGTTTCACCCGTCGAGGTCTCGATCTCGCTAATAACAAGCGGCTGCTCAACTAACTGGCTCGTAACGTCACTCACCGGAACCCCGCGGTCATAAATCGCGTAAAAACGCTGCGGCTCCGTATACATCTTGTCTCGATCCTTAAGAAACCGTCCCGTACCAAACATCACCATCAACCCCGGCGCATCTCTCGGCGTTCGACCCATCGCTCGGTAAGGGGGGCGCACTAACAACGGGGCCGCCGTGATCGGCTGATTACCTTCCGCCTTCAACAACGGCATCTTGTCCAGCGCGACCTTCCAGGCGCCAGAGGATTTACCCGACAGATCAAACGCCCACAGATTGCCGTATAAGTCCCCCGCATAAGCTCGGTCAATCGTGCCATCTCCATTAAGATCAACAATGCTCGGCGAGAACAAACCGTTCCTTAAACCCGCACTCGCCTCACCCTTGCCCGTCGCTATACGGATGTAATCCTTGCCAAGGTCCCATTTGCCATCGGCCCTTGGCGTATCCCCATCGAGATACACAATAAATAACTGCGCCTGTCCACCAGTCTCATCCGTCGCCGTGTCTTTAAGACCATTACCAATGATCACCGCCGAGCGCCCGTTGTTCATCTTCCCAAATCTCGGCTTCGAGTAACTGTAGCCAAAATGATCATCATCCGCGTTGGTAAACTCACCCAGCACAATGTCATCTGCGTTCGCTTCACTGAACGTCGAGGGATCGGTCACATCCAATCCAAATAAACCACGTCCCCCGCCGCCCAGACTCCCGACCAGGACCGTTTGCCACTCCATAGCCCCACCGTCACCACGTACATACGCATCAAACACCGATGGTGTCCCATCGACATAATCCGTGTGAACATAATCCGGGTTCGCCAATTGGTGATAACCACCACCCTTCGTGTCCTTCAAACTCGCATACAACGCGGCCGGAAAGTAACTTAAGACTTCCTTGCCCGTCTTTGCGTTAAATCCGTGCAACGCGCCATCATTCGCTCCCACATACACGATCGGCTCACGACCACCACTGGTCCTTACAAAACTCAGGTAAGCCCTGAACATATCCGCCGCTTCTTTGGATTTTATTCTCGGCATCCAGCGTGGCATCCGTGGTGCCCCAACGTGCACCGGCGAGGAATGCCAGATATCGCCTAATCGACTGTCGCGAATACGAAAACCTTGGCCCTTGCCTTCATCAGCGCGATCTCCACGCAGAAAACTTAAGCGCGTCTCACCTTCCTTCTCATCACCCACTTCACCCTTGTGATTGCTTTGAATATCCGCCTTTTGTTCATCACTCAACTCATCCCAACGAAAGGCTATCCCCTTATCTGGCGTCGTTACTCCCTTCGCGTCCGTCACCGCCCGCTGGTAAGTCAGCATCACCCGCGATGTGGGACTGCCCGCGTCAATTATCTCCGCCGCACTCCAATTCTTGCCCTTCGCCACATCGATCGCCCCCGTCTCCTCATTCAGCGGCCATGCCTGCACATCACCTGACCAACCCTTCGGATTCATCGTGCCAAAAAAGACCTGGCTGTCTCGCGCAAGGAACCCCCCGGTAAAAGTTACCGCTGAGCCCACGCCCGCATCCGCAATACCCACCGCCGTCGCCTCAAGAATCGCCTTCACGACCTTATCGCCACCCGTGATCTTGTGATGTACCTTGCCACGCGTCGCCACCGTTATCTGCGTCGCCTGGCCTGGCGGGTTCGCCTTATCCAGCACACTGCAGTCGTATTCCGGCTCCGTACTACATATGCTGCCTTTCTTCTCACAAGCATAGTGATCGCATTCCCCGGCACCCCACTCACAGGTCTTCACCGAACAGAAATGCGGTAAATCCCCTGAACTCCCGTAGGTCAGACTCGCGCTGTCCATTCCCGCGCCTTTGCCCTGCGTATTAATCGCCGATACCACAATTTCGTTATCCAGCAGCGCCGACACCGCTTCCTCTTTATCTACTGTCGTCGTGTGCGAGGGCGCATCTCCAAACCACACCACTACACGTCCCGCGTCTTTACGCCAACCGACCTTGTAACCACTCGCAAAGCCCTTGTCCGACGTGCCCTTGCCGTCCGTTATCTCCCCTTCCGTCGCTAACTGCTGCAACGCAAAGAAGTTCGCCTCCGGCCAGTCAGCGCCACAACCGCCTGGTGCACTGCACGCCTTCCACTGCTTCATCGCACTCGCCGCCGACTCCTTCGACTTCGTCAACGGCTGGTTCACCTTGTATGCCTTACGCGCACACTCCTGATAGCCGTCTCCCGTGTCTTTCTTCGAACTACCGCCTGCAACCTTGATTGAGACGATGAGATCCTGTGGAATCGGGGATGCATTAAGATCTTCATAATTACGTGGACCCTTGATTGGCCCATACTTCTTACCTGTAAAGTTGCGGCCCTCATACATCTCAATCGAATACCCTGACGGTACTTTCATAGCCGACGCACCAAACCAACCGTCAGCTGGAAAAAGATCCCCTATCCATGGGTAATCACCCGCCCCATATTGTTTCTCACGACCATCCTTCGCACCACCCGCAAACTTCGTTGTTCGCGAGTTGTAACCTGGATGTGAATAAAGCGTGACACCTCCGGCTGTCTTGGTCGATGAGGACGTACTCGTCGCACTGGAAAAAGAACCACCCGTTCCACTCCAGGGCATGCGCTTGCAGTCCGAACACTCCGCAAACTTGTAACAACCTCCACCCGATAAACCACCGCCTCCATCGCATGAATCCAGTGCCTTGCAACTGGAGAATCCGGTTGATGATCGCGGCACCCAGCAATACTTGCCACTGGTGTTTTCCATCCAGTAACACTGCTTATCACGATATGCCGTACACCCCGCCTTCGTCTTCGGCGGCAGCGCTGATGTCTTCACCACCTCAATCGAATGGATCTGATCGTTCGGAATATCAGAGTGGGGACAACCATCTCCCTTGCGATTCGCCAGACACTCAATATCCAACGGGCCCTTATACGGGCCATACATCGTCTTCTTGAAATCCCGACCCTGCCACAGGTAAACACTCAACCCCTTCGGAACCTTGAATGACGACAACCCCAGATACCCCGAGTAGGTATCACCAATCCACGCATGTTTGCCCACCTTGTAACCCTTCTCTTTGCCTCCGTAGTGCCAGTGCTGATAAAGCTTTACGTCCGTCGCCTTGGTCTCGCACTTATGCTCCTTCGGGTCCCCCCAGTACGTCGCCACACCAAACTGGACGTTAAGTCCTTTAAATCGTGGATCAGCTCCTGCAATCTTATTCAGTATCTTGGCCGCGCTTTTCTTCGCCGCTTTGATCACCGGACTCATGCTGCCCGTGTTGTCCATTAAGAACACCACATCGGCCTTGCACTCTTCTTTCTTCTTCGCGAGCTCTGCCGCCGCCTTCGCCTTGGCTACCGCCGCCTTCTTGTCCGCTTCCGCCTTCGCTCGTTTCTCCGCCTCTTCTTCCCTTTTCGCCTTCGTCGAAATATCCGTTACCTTCAATGAGAATATCTTGTCGTTCGGTATCAACGGGTGCTTCGCACAGCCCAGACAGTTATACGACAGCGCTCCATCAAACGGTCCGTAACTCTTGCCCGTTAATCCTTTACCCTCATAAAAGGTCACGCTCAATCCCTTCGGAATCTTGAACGATGACAATCCCAGATAACCTGAATAGGTGTCCCCAATCCATACGTGGTCCCCTACACCGTAACCCTTCTCTATCCCCTTATAACCATAGTGCTGGTACAGCTTGACCTTGCCTACACTCGCTGCCGTACTCGTCGCACTGGTGAATGAACCCACAGTGAGGCCGCCGGCCATACACGAGCGCTTTGTCTCCGTCGGATCTGATAAATAATATAACGGTGGTGAAGAACCGCCTACGCGCACTGGATGAACATTCTTTTTGCCATATTCCGCATGGAAGGCCGTGTAGCAGTCCACCGAATAGCCTGTCTCACGATCGAGCGGCTTGGACATGAACTTCTTTAAATGCACGATCAAATGACCGTCACGTTTACCTGGAAAATTACTCAACTGCCACATCACCGGCGGATTCGATGGATTCTTGCTAGCAAGCTCCTGAACCTTCTTCAATGCTGCCGCTTCTGTCTTAATCTCCTTGAACTCCAGCGTGACGTCTTTTTCAGTGGTGTAATAAGAACCAGGACCATGGACAATATTACCGGTCGTGCGCATGCGCCAAATAGGTTTACTGCCAGTCTTCAATAGAACCTCGATTGGCACATCGTCGTCATCGTCATCACCACCTGCTGCATCATCGAGATGCAGGACCCAGCGCCTGATTGGCGTAGTCGCACCAGAAAGATCAGCGACACGTTCAACAACACTGCCGCCGAAACCCAGCGATCTATTGCGGTCCGTGAAAACCTCCGCGTCAGCAAAGGTTTCGCTAGAAGTTCCTAGATTCTTGCTGGAAGCTTTGTAAACTGTCTTGGCCGTCCCGCCCCAACCGTTGATCTCATGATAGAAATGCAATTGGGTGCCGGCCGGGAAGTAGCCCATATCAATGCCATCCAATAGCCTTGGGCTGTCACCCGCAATCTCACAAGACGTGCCTCTCATCGTGAAGGCGGAACGCTTCTCGCCGCCGACTTCAATCCCAAAACGGGCATTGTTTGCCGCTCGATAGCCACACTTCCCCGGTCGCAAAATGACGTTGCCGCCTTCAGACAGGGTGATGAGTGGTTTGCCTGGAGACCAGACATCGACCACCTTGAAACAATGAATGCTCCGTGATGTAAATCCATGCGATCCAGTGACTTTGGTGCCGTGATATCGGCCCGTGAAAGGCCCGTAACTCTTTCCCCCTTTGCATCCGGAGGCATCATAAAACGTGACGGATAAACCAGCGGGAACCTTAAAAGAACCCATCGTTTTTGAGTCACCACCAACATGAAATTCGTGCTGACCGACCCCGTAATTGTTTACGCTGCCCTTGAAATTAGCGGATTTGTAAATCTCGAAGGGATCCGCGGCCATCGCCAACTGTGTGACAACTGCTGTCAAGATAAAAATAATAGCTATCGTGAAACTTAAAATATTTCTACTAGTCTTCATCAATCGAGCTCCAAGTGCCTGTCGCACTCCGGTAAACGTCTTGCGCACATTAGTTATTGTCTATGTCGGTCAGATCCTTATACGAATAGCATCGTGGACAGCACACGCTACGCGTTAGCGTGGCACAAACCAGCACACGACTAATCCGGTTTACATCGCTAGTCTGCCACAATCGATTGCTCCCTGGATGTGACCACCGTCACCCATTCAGCGTTTGTAAAACATCGTTGAAGCTACGTCTCCCAATCTGTTTTATGCCTATATCATTGATTTATAGTATATTTATTATTAATCGGTTAACGCTGCTTAGGGAAGCCGATTATTAACCGTCTGTGGCAGTAAGCTGCGTATCATTCACCGCTGATCCCGCAATCACTCAAAACTACCAAAATTTCTCTCTCAAGTTACCCCGAGTCTCAGCCCGACCCTAGCCGCCATCAGCCTCCGACAGATGCAGAAGCCGATCGCACTCTGTAAGTTTGGTGTCAAGATCAAGGCATCGTCGAAAGCTCGCTGCCGCCGCCCGCGCCTTGCCATTCAACTGTTGCGCAAACCCAAGGTAGTAATAACTGTGCGGCTTATTCGGCGCGTCTCGCGCCACCCCCTCAAAAATCGTCTGCGCGGCCACGGGATCAGACATCAGATAAAGGCGCCCGAGGGCCACTCGCGCTTTAATATTGCCCGAGTCCTTCACAACCTCCTCGCGCATCAAGGCAATTAACATTGCAACATAGGCCTTGGAAAATGGTTGATCGCTATTTTGCGCTGCCTGCTCAAGATCCGAGACGAGCAGTAATTTCGGCCAGAGGGTGTAGATCTGCGGTTTTGAAAAATATGCCTCGACCTTTCCCGTCTTAACACTCGATGCGGCAGTGTCGAAACGAATCTCATTGAACACACGAAAGCTGTGGTAAGGCGCTAACGCCAGGTGCCAACCCCCCAACAGACAAACCCCCACCACGCCACCCCGACAGACGACCCACACTGCGTTCGGGCATCGGCTGGTCCAACGACTAGGCCAACGGACAGGCGGGATATCCTGGGTAAAGTAGGCCATCAGCCCCACCTGAACCATGTGCTTGGGGATGCTGTTAATGACAAAGAGTTGTTCGATAAAGCAAGCCAACAACGCAACAAAAAGCCACCTGTCGGTGGGATGATCCCGGAGACGCCGAAAGGCCACGACAAAAAGCACAACCACCATAATGATCCATGGCAACGTTCCAACCAAACCAGTCGTTGCCAACATCTCAAAGGGTAACGAGTGAGCATTGTCCACCCACTCCTCCCCCGGATTCTTCGCATAAAGCCCAGGATGATGCCGATTAAAGACGAAAAGAAAATTCCCGAGGCCCGCCCCAACTATCGGCGCTTCCAAAAACATGCGCCCCGCCGCCAGCCAAAGATCAAAGCGTGTACTGATTGACCCTGTCCTGAAGGCTTGATCCCAGCGAACAGCAAACTCATGAAAGCCTTCGGACTGCAGGAAAAGTACCGCCAACAACAATAGAGCACCTAGCACAATTCCTGTGACAACCCACAGCTGTCGCCTGATTGATTTCCGAGCCAAATTGACGCTATACACCAGAGCGATCGCGAGCAATACACTAACGATGGCCGAGCGGTTATGGGTCAACACTGCGATGACAACTTGCACACCCGCAAGGCAATACAACAACCACCGAACCCATCCGTTGGGCATCCTTGCCCCTAACCACCCACTCGCCAAAGCTGAGAGTATCAGGAAACCCGCTAAGTAGGCTTCGTTTCCTAACAATGAAGCGGTCTCAAATTCCCAATGCGGGCCATTTCTGATCAATAACTCTACCCACACAATCGACGACACCAACACGATCACACTCCAATACACCCGCCAATCAAGCCTTGTATTTCTCAAAAGCAAAAGATAAAGAAACAGCATCAATTGGAGCGCCACACCATTGCATCGCTCCAGTGTGGAGTAGAAACTCAATGCGGGATTTCCATTCGCAAATCCCGTCAGCAGGCCCAATCAAATGCTGATGAGTAATAGCAGGTCGAATCGGGTCACACGGATCGCCGAGCGATGGAACATCATGACCGTAAGACCCATCAGAGCCCACAGTGTGATCAGTAGTGCTTTTGAAGTAACAAATGGAAATGGCAAGTCCCTCGACACCCACAACAAAGAAAAGGGCATCAAATAGACCAACAACCGAAGTGGCCACCCGTCTTGGCCCAAACCTTGCACCAAGCGATGAAGGGTAGGATACGATGCCTGAATCATGACTCAGCCTCTAGCACTAACGGACAGACAACCGCGTCGTTCTCTATTGTGTCCATGATTTTTACTTGGGCATGTAGAGCTCTTTTATAGCGCCTTGTTCCAGATAAACTCCATGCTGATTAGATACTGGTCGAGCACCTACAATAGACTCCACTTAGTTATCAAACGTGAAATCACCAAAGTAAAACCTTCACCGTGGCTAAATTTGTTCCTCCGCTGATTGATCGTAGCACTGGTCAACACATAGGCCCTGCAGTTTCGTTCACGAATAGTTTCTGATGCCTTTAACCATCGACTACGACTACATCATCCTAGGCGCGGGATCAGCCGGCTGTGTATTAGCCAACCGACTAAGTGAAGACGGATACCACAAAGTCTTGATTCTTGAAGCGGGGCCCATGGATCACCAGCTGATGGTGCACATTCCAGCGGGGGTTTATCACGCTTATAAAGACCCTCGAATCAACTGGAACTACCACAGTGAGTCTGAGCCGCACTGCGATAACCGAGCCATTGAACTCCCGAGAGGCAAGGTCATTGGGGGGTCATCCAGCATTAATTCGATGGTCTACATGCGCGGACACCCACTGGATTACGATCGATGGGCAGAACAACATGCCTTACCCGCCTGGACCTTTGCCCAGTGTCTACCCTATTTCAAACGCTGCGAATCCTCTGACCGCGGGGAAAGTCAGTGGCGCGGGGCACAAGGTCCCCTCGGGGTCACAAAGGGACGGCTCCAAAACCCACTGTTCGACGCGCTGCTTCTGGCAGGCGAACAATCCGGACAAGGCACCTCAGATGACCTCAACGGCTACCGACCCGAAGGCATTGCCAGGCTCGATAGCACTATCAGAAATGGCCGACGAAGCAGCGCTGCCGTCGCCCACCTAAAACCCGCCCTAAAAAGACCGAATCTTGATTTAGTGACTCACGCACTGGCAAACCGCATTGTCATCGAGAAGGGCCACGCTGTTGGCGTGGAATACGAAAAAAATGGCATCAAACGACAAGCACGTGCCAGCCATTCGGTCATCATCAGCTGCGGTGCTATCAAAACGCCACAACTCCTGATGCTGTCGGGGATCGGCCCGGCGGATGATCTAAGGGCAATGGACATTGCAACCATACAAGACCTGCCCGGCGTCGGTCAAAATCTGCAGGATCACCTGGCCGTGACCAGTGCTTTTCATTGTCTTAAACCAGTGACTCTTCATCAGCTTACCCAACCGTTGAAAAAACTTAGCGTCGGCTTGCAATGGCTGCTGACTCGCTCCGGCATCGGGGCCTCAAACATCTGGGAAATGGGCGGCTTGGTTTCCGGCAATCAGGCTGCCGTGCACCCTAACCTGCAGTACCACTTTACCCCGGTTTACAGTGAATGGCATGGGCGCAAGATTCGCCTACAACAGGGCTATCAGTTGAACTGCGACCAACTTCGACCCAAGAGTAAGGGGGAAATCAAACTGCGATCACGAGATCCGCGTGAACGCCCTGCTGTTTTCTTTAATTATCTCAGCGATCCACACGATGTGCAGGAACTGGTTGAGGGAATGAGCCTGATGAACGAATTACTGACACAACCCGCATTTGATGAGTTTCGTGGATCACGCATTACACCCGCACCTGCCATCACCACCAGGACCGAACTAGAGAACTGGATACGCGCCAATGCATCCACCGACTACCATCCCTGTGGCACCTGTCGAATGGGCACTGACGAGCACGCCGTTGTTGACCAGGAGCTCCGCGTTCATGGGATCGAAGGGCTTCGCATAGTGGATGCCTCCGTGATGCCAGACATCGTAAGTGGCAACTTGAATGCACCGACTCAGATGATCGCCGAACGAGCGGCCGATTATCTAATGGGACGACCTCAATTGCCCGAAGAGCATGCACAGTTCCACTTTATGGAGTAATGGTCTGTCCTTCGCCTCACACACATTCAGTAATCGACATCATTCTTTGATGCAATCAGAACCACCTCGCTCACATCATCCAACGCGCCTATCTGGCCCGTTAAATGCTCGGCCGTCACGTCATCTTTTAATGCAACATCATAAGTCAGACTTAAACTGGAATTATCACCAGAGGGCTCCATATGAAGAAGATCTGATCGACGACAGGATGCGTCTATCGCCCCCAGATATCGGCTACTGTCACCTTCTCTTAGAAATCGAAACCGGAGAATGAACTCAGACTTATAGACCGCTCCAAAATGCACCTTGTTCAGGACGATCGCGACGCCCATAACAAACGCTGTTCCCACTGCCGCCAAGAAGTAATTACTTGTGCCAGCCGCCATACCCAGCGCTAACGCCGAGAAAATAAAAGACATGTCTTTGGTGTCTTTAAGTACGGTGCGAAACCGAATAATGGACAAAGCCCCCACCAACGCAAAGGCCCGCGCCAAACTGCCGCCGATCACCATCATGATCAAGGCAACGATCATGGTGACAAACACGATAGTTTGCGCAAACGATTGCGAATAGGAAAGTCCGGAATGAGTAAATCGGTAGACCACTGAAAGCATGATCCCAATCACCAAACCCACAACAATATTGATCACAATTTCCGGATGGGAATAGTTGAGCAAATTCCCTTCCGGCGTTAGTAATACGGTGTCCATATCTATTCTCTTAATATTTAATATTTAATTTTTAATTTTTAATTTTCATCATAGGCCAATCCCAACGTTTCCATACCGGACACAATCTTAGAGATCGAAATTCGACGAAGTTCGTGAGTCTGGATAACTCGGTGAAACCACGATGGTAAATGATGTCGGAATTTGACTTCAAGGATCGTGAACCCGGCCACCACCTGTTTTGGGGTCGCAACGCGCGTTGGAAAAAGGCTTGTGGTATGTGTCGCGGTTAAACATTCATCGAAGGTCAGTCGAAATAACGGGTCATATTTACTGAGGTAGGGTCTTCGTTGGTAATCAATTAATGCCACCGGTCGTAATCTTTTTCGATAGAGATCAGAGCAGAACTGGTCACGAACGGCGCCCTTCCCCGCCCGATCAATAATGGATTGAATCACCGCTTCACCTTTGAGTCCACTCCAATCAGCGCTGGAACCATCCGTTGCAATCCGATGCTTGAATACCAGGTTATTGGTTCGCCCTTTGATCTCTAGAAAGACCGGTGCATCGTCATCAATAGAACTGCTGTACGTTCGTACTCGGAATTTTGAGCGCGAGAGCAATCCATCAATCTTGTCGTGAAAAGCGCTATAGCGCGGGTCATCGAAATAAAGGCTCCGTACCGGATACTGATGATTCTCCCGCAATGCCACGAACGGATCGTACTGTAGAAAATGCTGCAGGTCCGACTCCAACGCCACACGTCGATTGGCATTCAGCAGATACTTGAATTCGAAACGGGAAAAATGCAGCCTGGAGGCCGGGACCTCTTCTCCGGTCAACAGATTACTCAAACTGTCGCGCCCCCCTTAGGTTGGGGTTCACCAGGCGCCAAATGGCTGGCTGTTCCTTCGCTAAATGCTCCACGCGCTCCTCTATGATAGCTAACCCCGACCCCTTGTCCGGTAAATATTGATCACTACTCGCGTCTCGCCTGGCATGGTCATCAGTATCAACAAAAGTAACTCGTTTGCCCCCGAAAGGACCTCCAACAAACGAATCAAACAGGTGAATTTGGGATTGCTTCTGGGCGCGGGCGGCTATCTCTCCACCTGAAACAATCGATTTCGCCAGAAAGATAGTGCCTCCAGTTCCATACTGCCAATTCTTCTTGTAAGCGTGCAACGCAATTTCGTTATTCTTTAATGACTGGTTAAACAGAATCGCCGTTGATCGATCTTTTGATTGCACCCCAATTTGATTGTCAATCAAGCGATTGTTAACACCGAAAAGATCACTGCTTTCCCCCACTGAAATCCCTTTATCCCCGCTACGTTCGAAAACACTGCGACTGACGAAGGCTTCCGTTGTCATCAAATCCAGTGCGTCGTTACCACTGTCTGCAAACTGGCTATCAGTTATGACCACCTTAGATAAATCCAAATCCAACGCATCTGACAGTGCATTATTAAAAGTCACCCGTTCAAATCGGATGTCGGAGTAAACCGCATGCACCATATCATCAACAAGACGATTATCGCGAAACAGGCAATCGGCGATAGTCACCCCCTGGACATCATGAACTGACAGCATGGCGGAATACTCCACGAGGACCTCTTTATGACCGCTGCCACCTGACATTTCGCAGTGACGAAGACTGGAGTCGTTCGCTCCGGGACCAACAAGAGCAATCGTGCCCCAAGGTTTCGAGTTCGAATCCACTGGAAGAAAGCGGATCGGCTTTAGCTCCGTACCATTTGCCTGCAATCGACCCCTGATAATGACACTCGCGCCAGCGGCCATATGGACATCTGTGCCTGGCTCAATGACAAGATCGTTTATTATCTGCTTGCCGCGTATGATGACATCTCCCGACCAAGTAATGACGCCCTTCTCTTTCCCTCGTTTCACGATACTGTCTGCTTTCGCCTTCCGCAATAACTGATTGTCTGAGAACACGTCAGCCTTGAAATGCTTAAAAACAAATCCAATATGAGTCTGCAATTTTTGCATGGCCTCACTAACTTGGACTGGACTAGCAGGCTTCAATAATGGATCCGTGAGAACTTCTTGGCTCATCACATCAACTGTCCGGTTAATGAAGTTCATAAACTCACCATCTTTACCGGATTCAAAGAATTCTCTTAGTAGGCGTTCTCGTGTTCGACGAAAGTCGTCATGCAGAAACAACTTCACCATCAATCTACTTGCGCGTATTTCTGATCGAAGTTTCTTACCACGCATCGTATCGCGCCACCCCATAGGATCCCAGACAATTGGCACGAATTTTCCGCGCCACGGATCATAGTAAATACGCCAATTATGAACATTGTCGGCGTGGGCACTCTGCGTTAGCGCTTCATAAACGCTGTATCTCGCCCATGCTTCAATGTCCAATAATTCAGTCATGTTTTCCTCCAACGCAGGAGAGCCGGGCTGTGCGAGTAATGCAAGTAATCGCTCCATAGGCAAGACAGACTGCTCGGGATAATGGTTGTTCACCGCCACTTTATCCCAGACAGAGACCGAATCGAAAAGATTGGAAATGCCACTGTCTCTGTATCTATCCTTAGCAACGATTTCACCGCGATAGATATCACCAGGCATACGCGCGTGATGCCGCAGCGTCATTTCGTTGATCTGCTCCACAAAGAAATAAACCCCGCGATCTTCTCCATTGAGGAACAACCGTATTAGTTCAGATCTTGGGGACAGCAGACCGATCAACTTAGCCAACTTATAGGATAGATAGTTGTTAAGCTGCTCTTCAGTACGCGCGGCCAGTAGATTAGCTACTCTGACCCCATTTAATAGCGCCTTTTTTGATGTTTTAATTCGTATCGATTTTTTATCCCATGCCCAACGATAGTAACTATCACCTCTATACCTGAATTTCATCTTTCTGAGCTTGCCGTCTATCAACATTCTCCCCCTAACGTATTTGAAACCTGACTGAGGCATGTGAGATTGCAGCTGCGCAAGATGCGCTTCCGGCACAAACAGATGCATTGCCTTCAGCGCCGACGGTGAGTGCGTGATTTGAGTTAACATCGTTCTCACTCGATGAACTATGGCCTCTGATTCATATTGACCAATGGCTCCCAGCGCCATGTTTTTTACAGCACTGCCCACCGCCTGATATCTAACGTTATAGGTGCCGAAACGATCTAGCGTACTGTATAGCCAGTAACCGCCTAATAAAGTAACCGGTAAGGTTATGACCCAGGACCAGAGGAACCATACACGTAGGCGCGCTTTCATTGGCTTTGAGAACCAGATGTAGAAAGCCTTTTGTGATCCATTAACCTCGCTGAAGTGATTTTAAACAACAACTCGGCGCTAACTGTTTCCGTTTCTGCCCTCCTGGCCGCCGCTGGCAAGGGAAACCAAACAGAGGGTTCACTATTAATCACCCTCACTCCACCGTCATGATTCACCATGCCCCGGACGGTAACGGCACTCGTTGGGATGTTGTATACCCTCCCCGCCATGCTTAACTGCATATCAGTTATCGATAATCCGATCACCGGCGGTGGAACAATCTTAAACCGGGTAATGTTGGCAGGCACTTCGACCACCGCTGAAAACAACCCCTCCACATTGGACTGTAAATTCACCGCCACCATCTTTCGCTGTTTTCTCCTTGAGCGCCGAACTTTCGAATTGGTCGCTTCCCTCCACAGCCTCTGCCATGCCCCTCCCACTGCAGGCCAGTCCATAACTTTTAGCTGATAAAGAAATTCATCGAGATAACTCGGTAACAACTCACGCGCATACCTGCCGAAATGAATTTGCCATCCGGTTAGAGAAGCAGTCGCTTTGGCTTGCCCATTCTGATTAAGAATGGTGCGTGCGGTTTGGATGTCACCACTCTCGTACAACGTCGCGGCATAAAATTCGGTCAAATGTGAATTCAACGGGAAACGCGCCCATTCCCGTTGCAGTCCTCGTCGACCCTCTTGACTGCCACCGGACAAGTGTCGGAGTGATTCATACCAATAGGCAAGCGCCGTGACGTTTCTCTTCTCCAATTTTCGCCAGATGCTTGCCCACGCGTTAAGTTCATCGTAGCGTTGAGTCAACCTAAGTTGCTCACAAAGAGTGAGAAGAAGCTCCCTCTTAAAGGGATAACTTCGATCGCCCAACTGAACCAGTTGCCAATCATGTTGTTCAAGCATTTTGATGACTGCATGCACATCGCCGCTGCCGGCCCAGACCATCGCTTTTTTCCGATCTTTGGCGTAAGAGTGCTTGTAGGCGGAAGCGACCCAGGAACCAACCTTATTGATAGTCTCTTCTTGTTTTTGAAAGAGCAAGAAAAGCAACAAAACAAACAGTGCCGATACCATCAACATCCAGTTGCCAACAAATCGTAGGCGTGACTTGGAAAGGAGCAGCCTGTCAACTCGGCTAACCACACTATTCATTCGAGCTCCCATCAGAAAATACATAATGAACCAATCGAACGGTAAATTGTCAGCCAAGCATGGCACAGCTCGACAGAGTCACGCGAGGCGCTGGCCGCTGTAATGTCCGAGTCAATGCTCAAGGCACAAATCACCCGAATCCTAATTCGCCGAACTACCCGGGCACCGATCAATATCGGCCCTCGTAGATCATTCGGTAGACTGTTCGGGTCGGATTATAAATCAACGAGGTAAGCACTCATGTTAGACCTTCAGAACAAACGCGTGAACGGGCCGGCTATACGCCTTAACTCTGGGGATAACGTCGCTGTGGCGCTACGAGAGATTACCAGCGGTACCGCCCTACCCGAAAGTAACGTGGTAACTCGTGAAATCATCCCCGCTGGATACAAAGTTGCTATGCAAGACATTGTCCAGGGCGAGCCAATTCTAAAATACCGTGTCACGATTGGCTTTGCCAAGACGAATCTGCCAGCCGGCACCATGCTGCATAGCCACAACATGGAGTTTCGGGAATTTGACCGCGACTACCGCTATAGCGAGGACTACCAACCGCTTGAGCTATTGCCGCCGGCCGAACGCGCAACCTTTCAAGGGTACCTACGGGACGATGGACGAGCCGGCACTCGAAACTTTATTGCCATCGTCTCTACGGTGAACTGCTCTGCCACGGTGGTCCATGCCATCGCAGACCACTTCACCAAAGAACGCCTGGCAAACTATCCCAACGTCGATGGCGTTGCCGCCTTCAGTCATCACACCGGCTGCGGCATGGAGATGACTGGGGAGCCAATGAACCTGCTTCATCGGACTCTCGCCGGATACATCCAGCACCCGAACGTTGCCGGAAGTCTAGTGGTGGGTCTGGGATGTGAACGGTGCCAAGTCGGTGGACTGTTTGCGGCGCAACAGCTTGTACCGGGGGAAACCCTGCGCACGTTGATCATGCAGGAAAATGGGGGCACCCGCCAAACCATCGCTGCGGGTATTGCCATCGTTGATGAACTACTGACAAACGCTAACCAGTGTCAACGACAAGCCGTTCCAGCGAGTCACATCATGGTCGGCCTGCAGTGCGGTGGGTCTGACGGATTCTCTTCAATCACCGCTAATCCTGCACTGGGCAAGGCTGTTGATATCCTCTCACGTCACGGAGGCACTGGCATTCTTTCAGAGACGCCAGAAATTTACGGGGTCGAGCACACCCTGACCGCCCGTGCCGCAACGGTAGAGATTGGCAAGAAACTGATTGAGCGAATCCGCTGGTGGAAAGAGGAATACGCGATCGGTCGGGACGTACAGATCAATGGCGTGGTGAGCCCAGGAAACCAAAAAGGCGGGCTCGCCAACATTCTTGAAAAGTCGCTCGGCTCCTCTATGAAAGGCGGCACCGGACCTTTAATGGCGGTCTATCACTACGGCGAATCGGTGACCACCAACGGTTTCGTCTTCATGGACTCCCCCGGTTTTGATCCAGTCTCTGCGACTGGGCAAATCGCCGGTGGCGCGAATATGGTGGCTTTCACTACCGGTCGTGGTTCCTGCTTTGGGGCAAAACCAAGCCCTTCGATCAAACTTGCCACCAATACACCCATGTTTCAGCGCATGGAAGAGGATATGGACATCAACTGTGGCGCCATACTCGATGGCGAAACCAACATGGATGAGATGGGGCAACGTATTTTCGAATATTTTCTCTATGTTGCCTCAGGTGGCCAGACTAAAAGCGAAGTTTTAGACCTCGGTCGACATGAATTTATTCCTTGGAACATCGGAATTACCGGTTGAGAAAATAATCAAACGAAATGTTTTGCTCTGATCGATAGGTAGAATATTGAACCTGAGCATATCCTAACGACAGCGTCTGCCGCCCCGAGCTCAACACCTCGCACTCTTATAAACACGAAGTTCGATTAGCACCGACCCATTTTGCCGCCGACACTCCAGCAAAACGACCGAGTACGGTTGCCGACAACAGTCCAGAACCCGATAAATAACCCCAATCTGAGGGGCCCGAAAAACCTCGCGCCGCCCCACCACCGGCAAATAAATTGTCGAAGGCCGAACCATCAGATCGCAGCACGCGCGCATACTGATCAACCTCCAAACCCCCTTGCGTATGAAACAGAGCCCCTTGGACTTTCGCTACGTAGTACGGCGGCGTTAATGGTGGATGGCTTTCGAAATTTCTTCCCCAAGGGCACACGGCTTCACTACGACACATTGATTCCACCCCCTCAAAGGTTTCTTGCAAGGTCGCCTCTTCACACCCTATAAAGGAAGCAACACCGACCAGGGATTCACATTCTCGAATAGCCCCTGCTTCCATGGCAGCCTGTTGACTGTGCATCTGAGCGGCGATGCCCTGGCATCGCTGGTCCCAAACTGTCCAAGCCACATGATCCCGCTGGCGTATCACGTGCAGCGCCTGTTCCGAATAGCCCTCATTTTCGTTAGAAAACCTTAGGCCCGAGCGATTAACCTGTATCCCACCTTCCGTTATGACTGGCCATCCCAAATGTATGTTGTGCGGAGTGCAGACCGCGCCATGACCTTGGAACGCGCCCATGTCAGCAAGTGATGCACCAAGCATTTCTCCCCAACGTATCGCATCACCGTCATTACTTGGATGTCCGTGATAATACGCCGCAGCCATCTCAGGAATATATTTCTTGAGCATATCCGGGTTTCCACCGTACCCGTTACACGCGAGAATCAAGGCCTGACAACCTAAATCCTCTGAGACCCCGTCCGGTCGCTGCACACGAACACCACTAATACGACCCGAACGATCCCGGTAAAGATCTACCACCCGAGCTGACGTTACTAGATCAATTCCCTCTGCATAAACTGCTTTCAGTAACGAAGCGAGAATCTCTGCCCCAAACCGACTGGGCGACGCGTGCATGTGGGGAACCGTATGCCCGGGATAAATGAAGTTCGATATACAAGAAAGCGGTACCCCATGCTCCTCAACCAGCCAATCGATCGTAGACCCGGACGCGCCCGCAACCTGCTTAACCACTTCTGCATTTGACAAACCTTTGGCTTTTGAACGCAAATCCCCTTCTAAAATTTGTGCCGCATCATTGATGCCTGCCAGTTCCTGCAAACGACTTCCACCTGCTGGAATTTGCCCGCCCGACAACGAAGTGTTTCCCGACGGCGTCGCATCTCTCTCCAAAACCATCACTTGCGCACCCGCACCGTGTGCCGCCAACGCAGCCGTACAGCCACACGCACCTGCTCCGACCACTAACACCTCCACCTCCAGCTCATAGGCCGGCGCATCGCACTCACTCATGCTCATAACGATCCTTCCCCACTTTGAGGGTTGCTTGGGAGTTTCACAGTCGAACCTCCATACCTTTATCCGCAGCCTCGAAAACGGCCAAGGTAGCACGCAACGTTTTGGCCGCATCCAAAGCCGTAATGCGCGGCTGCTCGGTTCCATTAATCACCGCGCAGAAGTGTCGGCATTGCGCTACATAAGGGTCTTCAAACTCGACCGCTATCGGTTCAGGGGAAATCTCATGCACCCAGTCGCGAGGGTGACCCTCGTGTTGCCAGAGCACCAGATTGGGGAAATCGAGCGCAGCTTTCGAACCGATAAAGCGGTAAACATTCTGGGCGCTTCTCGGAAAGTCGGGGTTTTCACCAACGGCTTGTTCCCACGTCCAAGGTGATGGCGCGACATCCGAGAGCAGAAAAGTCCCGACAGCACCGTCCACGAATTCCAACAGAACGGCAGCCGTCTCTTCCTTCGGGTGATCGCGAAGGCCGCGACGAGTCTTGGCGGAAACGGAAACCAGTTCGCCGCAGAGATATCTCAGTAGATCGATTTCATGGATTAGATTAATCAGAACCGGTCCTGAGCTTCTTTGCTTTCGCCAATCGGGTTCATAATAAGAGTCAGGTTTTCGAACAGCCCATAGACCGCTGATGCCAACGAGTTGTCCAAGCCCTCCTCCACGAATCAAATCCCTGACCTTTTGAATCATTCCGTAGTAACGACGGTGGTGGCCGACCAGCACTTCCCGAACACACTCTTGAGATGATCGAATGATTAACTCGGCCTCTTCCATGGAAGCGGTAATCGGTTTCTCGACCAAAACATGCGCCTTGGATTTAAGCGCAGACAGTACCGGTTCCAAGTGTGCCTCGGTAGGCGTGCAAACAAAGACACCGTCGGGTCGCTGGGTCGATAGCATTTCCTCGGTCGACATAAAAAATGGGACTTCGTTGTCCCTGGCCAATGACTCCGCCTCGGCATTCGTATCGGATATCGCTACCAACTCTGCTTCGGCTACCTCACCAATGGCTTTGAGGTGCCGTTTCCCAATGACCCCCGCACCAACCAGGGCAAGTCGCGTTTTTAGCATGATCATCATCCCTCCAAAGTTCTTGCTTGTTACGAAAAGATTAACTCGCCAAAAAGCGGGACGACCCCTCTAAACACCCCACTGATTACCAATACCTAGGCTTGGGCGCGTCTCACCACCGAAATATATCGCTGATCCGGTGCGACGAGGCTCACTGAGCGATGAGGAAATCTGCCCCAACATTGTTCCGATCAACGACATCGCCTCTCGTCGGCGACACATGCCGCTCAGACCATTATGGCCATTACTCGCTCGCTGCAGCGCCCTAAAACTTTACACCACAACTACCTCTCGGTCTGACGTCGATATGGGCTTGGATCTACGTTGTGTAAACATATCTCCGTTGCAGTAGGTGCCGATACTTTCTGTATTATTATTTGCCTATCATCAATGACCTCAACCGAGAATCAACAGACTTCATACGCTTTAATTAAATTTAAGATTAACAATGACTTTTCCAAGTGGGAAAGGCCTACTACGGGGCCCAACCGATGGCGAGAGAAGCCGGCATCATCGAACTTTTTCATGGTGTGAGCGAAGATGACCCACAAAGCGGTTTTGTTTTGTGTCATGGCCCTTTAAGAGAGAAGCGATGGACGCATTCTTCGCAGAAGCCGGTGAAACATTAGCAGCATCAGGACATATTCTTGAGTCCACCGAGATAACAATGTTAGCGAACTAGGCCGCTTGTTAAACACACTGCCAAGACCTAATGCAGGGAAGGTCTGCTCGACCTTCCCACCAAAACCTTTCGCGGCCGGTCTCTCGTGAGTCCGCCTTCAGCACCACCCGACAACCAACCGTCTAGAGCTAGACTGCCGAACGCAGTTGAGTAATGCACTTCGCAAGATCAGGCTTAATTAATTGATTCAATGCCAATCCCTAAGAAATTCGGACTTCCGACCTCGTGGCGCATAGCTACCCTTCATTTTCTTAGTTTGGCGATAGGCATACGGTTTACTCACTAACCCCGCCCCAATTGAATTCAGAGTGACGACCTAGTCACGGTGCGGTATGCACAGTTTCAACTGAAGGATAGGGGAGCCGCGTCTACCATGTTGGGACAGCTATCAGTCACTGTCCACTTTAGCGATTAATGTGGTATCACGCATCTCAAATAGATCCGCTGAATATGGAATGACACAAGAGCGGCCATTTGCCTTTGCATAATAAAGCGCTCGATCTGCATTCTTTAGGAGTTGATCCAATGTTTCTCCATCTACACCATACTCTGCAATGCCTGCACTAAATGAAATGTTTACCGATTCAGTTATTGGTGTTTGCAATTGAAGCCCTTGAACTTTACTGAGCGCCTGTTCTAGGTTTCTTCTGGAGTTCATGTTGGTTTTTTCAAAGTCGACCACACAAAACTCCTCGCCGCCAATGCGGGAAAAGATAGATTCCGGGGGGATCTGATTCCTTATTTGGACTGCAAACTCCTTGAGAACGAAATCACCGAAATCATGCC
Organism: uncultured Gammaproteobacteria bacterium; assembly: GCA_905612355.1. Lineage (GTDB taxonomy): Bacteria > Pseudomonadota > Gammaproteobacteria > Arenicellales > UBA868 > UBA11791. The sequence continues at coordinate 2,704 of CAJQRU010000103.1, read as the reverse complement.
CGTACTTATCGTTATAACCCTTAAAGTGATCAATATCGAGAATGCTTACAAAACAATGAAATTGTGTTGAAGCCTTCGATCGTGCTTCATAGTCTGCAAACAATGCTCTTCGATTAGCCGTTTCAGTCAAGGGATCCGTGTGTGCCAACCGGTAAAGTTCTTTATTGCTTTCTTCGATTATTCGAACGTAAGAGTTCAGTTTTGACTCCGCTTTAATAATCTCTGATTTATCTACACCAACAAGCGTGCCAAACGACATATCGTCTGAAAAAACGTTCAAGTGAAATTCATACGAATAACGTTTTCTATCTACTTTGATCTCTTTCTTAAAGACTCCCTTTTTTTTTGATCAGTTTGATCAACTCATCACCAAGGAGCGCATTCAAATCTCTCATTGACGGCGGGATGTGGTTTTCTCTTTGATTTTCGAACAAAGCGGAAAACCTTCAGTTAACCGAAACTACCTGACATGAATTTAAATTCAGAACCGCAACGGCAAACGGCAGCGACTCCACTATGGGTTCATTCATCAAAATGGCTAAGCCCAACTAATTCGCCTGCACAATGAAGTCCTTCTTGCTCCCGACAGCACTGAGGATTGCCTGGATGTCATCGGATTCGATATTAAAGTCGTGTAGCGTCTTCGACAAAACAGTGACAACTGCATTCCATGCGTCCTCGTTGATGCCTCTATTAGTATGAACGCGCGTCAAATGAAGTAGGACCACCCATTGCGGCAGAAAAGAACCGCGTCTGATGATCGATTAGTGTTGCCATGTTGGTGTCATCGAAATATGGGGCAAGAATTTCATTTTCAAGCACCCCGTCGTAGAAGCCTTCTACTACTTGATGGATGGTCTAAAATCCACCCTATTTATCAAACAAAGATTGTTCCAGTATTGATCCACCTCAAAAGGCGCATAGTTGTATACGCCTTTGATTTTGTCACGCACATGTACTGGCACAATAGAAACCGCTATTCTACTCCCTCCACAACAAGGGGTGAGTGTTCTGACTGAGGGGCAGGCGACAATAACTACCGCTGGCAAAGCGGTGCATACTTCTACAGCCACGTAACAAAGCAACCAAAATATGTTACAGCCAATCAAAGCTAGACTCGGCCTAGATCAATGTCAGCGGATAGACGCGAGGCGAGTCATGATGGCCCTACGACGCTACAAGGCAATTAAAGGCGGGTGGTTTGTCCTGTTTGTGCTTTGCAGCGTGTTCTCGTTGACGGCTCGAGCTGACATTGGTGTTATCGCCCAAGCTCCGCTTTTTGCGACATCTGTCGCGCCACCCAACATCATGATCCTGATTGATGATTCTGGTTCCATGAACACGTCGTCAGGTACCGTCAGTCGCATGACGGCGGCAAAGCAGGCTGCGATCAACCTGCTTGATGGGCTGCACAATGTTCGCGTCGGGATCGCCTCCTTTGGACATGGTTGGGATTCCCGCGTAGGAGCAACCATCAACTATGGCATCGCAGATCTCGATGAGCACCGCGATGAGATCTATGCGGCGATCAACGCTCTAAGCGCCGGTGGTGTAACACCGGTTGCCGAGGCACTGCACGAAGTCGGGCGCTATTTTGTTGGTTTCTCAGGCCCCACAGCTCCCGGAAACCAGGATGCGGACTCCTGTGTCGCGAATGGTCAGTACACCGGCAATCTCACGCTTCATCCTGGCAAAGATTTAGAAACGGAAAAACCCGTCAATACCGTGTTACATAACACACCCTATTTAAATAGCGGTGTTTCTGGTGCGTCACCGATCTGTAGTTGGTGCCAGAACAATTTTGTCATCGTGCTGACCGATGGGGCACCCTACTACGATAACGATATTAGTGAGGCTAGTGGTTTGCGTGACTACGACGGTGACTGTGCGGGTAATGCATCGGCGACGGTCTGGGGGCACGGTGAGCCCTATACCGCTGGCGACTATGTCTTTCAAGATAAGAAACGTTATCTCGCGATCGGCGACAGTTTCGGCAACTCCGACACTGCGCCATTTTTGCGACCCGATCTGTGGTCACACAAAGGAAGTCAATGTTACGAACCGTGCGATATCAAGGTCGGCAAAGAGTTCTACGGGGTCACTGGATGCAAGTTCCCGTACACTGGGTACCCCGCCACGTCTGGTTTTAGCGATTACCTCGATGATGTTGCCAAGTTCTTGTACGAAACCGATTTACGACCAGACATCAATGACTTTGATGGTAATCCTGCGAAAAATAACATCGTTACCTATGTCGTAGGGTTTCAGCTGGATCTGGACTTACTCGAGGACACTGCGTTACATGGAGGGGGGCTCTATGTAACGGCAAATGACCCTGAGGAACTTAACGATGCTTTCACCACGTTTGCCGTAGACATCAAGGCTAAGTCCGGTACTGCCGCCAAGGCGTCTTTCAGTACACCTTCGTTGACCACAAACTCAGCCGTTTACTTGTCCAGCTTCAATACAAGTGACTGGTCAGGTGATCTCTCGGCGTTGGCTTTGGACCAAACTACCGGCGTGCCCGGCGACGAACTCTGGAAGGCGACAACCCAACTTGCTACAAAACAGGCCACGGATCGTGTCATGTTGACCCATAGTGGCGCGAATAACGGCGACCCACTCGGCGATGGTGTCGCTTTTCGTTGGGATAACTTGAACTCCGACCAACAAAACGACCTCCGAACCAATGTCAGTGGTGCGC
>CAJQRU010000102.1 GCA_905612355.1 uncultured Gammaproteobacteria bacterium | reverse complement strand
AAGGCATGTGCCGGAGATCATTCTAGATGTGCCGGATATTCCGCGGACCAAGAGCGGCAAGATCGTTGAGTTGGCGGTACAACGCGTGCTGCATGGGGAGGCGATCAAGAATCTGGATGCGCTGGCTAACCCTGAGGCACTGGATTATTTTAGGGATCGGCCTGAACTGGCCAGTTGAAAGGCCAGGGGTTCGTCCATTAGTGTGTGATAAGGGCCAGCGGTACGGCACGATACCCATTGGGTAGCGATAACTTCACAATTTGCGGCGATGTGCTGACTCGCGTAAGCGTCAGTTGCAGGCGTTGTTGGTCATCCGTGAGGGCAATGGGTAAGGCGCTGTCCTGCCCAAGCGCTATACGCGGCAGGGTAATGCCCAATGCGGTTATGAGAGGGCTCGCTGACTCAGCGAGCGCCATAAAAAAATGGATCAAAGCGACTAAGGCCTGACGGTCGGGGAGGGGAAGGCCCAGTGCGTCCGGCTCTTCCACGCACAGCAGGCTTTGTCGTTCATTGCCCGAGAGAACTTCCCCTTCGTGGCAGGGGATGCCTGCGACCCGTCGTCGTTTGGTGGTCATCACCAGTCGAAGTGGTCCAGTGTGCTTGGTTGGCGTGTCCAGTTTGCCAAGACCGAGCCCTTTTAAGAAATCGTTGACGCGGGTGCGGCGACCCTCGTCGAGCCCAGACAGCTGATTCTGTAGTGCACCGACCAGGCTCGACACGGCGACACCGTTTTTCTCCAGTTGGGTCGGGTCAAGGTGCGCGTAATGTCGCCGCGGGTGGTTAATCAGATAAGCCCGTTGGGTCGGCGCGGAGAAATACAGCTCGAAACCCGGTTGAGCGCCACTTTGAAGTCGCAGGTGTCCGTTACTGACGATGACGTGAAGTGATCGTGGCCCGTGTCCATCGGTCAGCTGGAACTCCAATTCTGTTGCGGCTTTCGCGGTGATGCCAGTTACACACACGAGCAGGAGCAGTGACCAGTAGGTGACGGATCGTCTTGGAGCGAGACCTGGAGTCCTTTTCATGAGTGTGTGGCCGGGTCTGCGGTTGACCGTTGCCAGGTTTGGAAGGCGTGTTCGCCGATCAGTGGTGCCTTGCATTCGAAGCCACGGCACACATAAGCGACCGGTTCTGCTTGGATCGACCGAGTAGCAAGCAGTGTTGGCAGATTGTTCGTGTTCTCGTCAATGGCAAAGATCAGACGTCGGGGATGGTACTCCCGGTGTAGTGGAGCCGCCCATCGCATGATCGTGTCTGCTTTGCCTCGAATGACGATAATTTCCAATTCCCCCGAGAGGTCATCTTCGGCTTCGAGCAATGCGCTGGCGCCCGCTGGGTAATGTGTGCAGGCCGGGACCAGTTCGCGGAGCAATTGCTCCGCGGCTACGACGTAGTGCTCGTTGCCGGTGAGGTGGCCAAAGGCGAAAAGGACTCTAGCCGCTACGGCGTTGCCAGAGGGGATGGCGTCATCCATCAGGGGACGTGGCCGATGCAGTAATGTCTCATGATCGTCGGAGGTGAAGTAAAAGGCGTGACTGCCTGCATCGCGAAAGTGTGTCAACACAGCGTCCAGTAACTGACAGGCAAGATAAAGATCCTGGGTACGCCATCTAGCCTGAAGGAGTTCCAGCAATCCATTGGCTAGGTAAACGTAGTCATCGAGGTAGGCATTAAGATGGGCTTTGCCCGCCCGGGCTGTCGCTAGCAGTCGTTGGCCATCCCACAGCTGCTCGGTAATGAAGTCGACTGCGGCTTGGGCAGAGTCCACAAACCTAGGTTCGCCCAGCCGTCGTCCCGCTCGCGCCATGCCGGCAACCATCAGACCATTCCATGCGGTGAGAATTTTCTCATCGCGATCGGGACGGATTCGCGTGTCACGTCGCAAGCGCAATGTTTCCCGGATTTCATGCCAAAGTTGCTCAGCTTGTGCGGCACATAGATTCAGTGTTTTTCCGACCTCAGCTGGCGTCATCACTTGGTTGAAGTGCCACTGCCCTTCAAAGTTGGGGGTCTTGGTGAGCCCAAAAAGCGCCGATGCGAAGCACCACTCTTTGGGGCTCAGAACGTCCTTCAGTTCGGTTTCATCCCAAACGTAATAGCGACCCTCTTCCCCTTCGGAATCGGCATCCATGGTCGAGAAGTAGCCACCCTCGACTGACTGCATTTCGTTCATGACCCAGGTCGCGGTTCCCCGAGCCACGTTGCCGAAATCCTCGCGTCCCCAAAGCGCATGGGCGTCAGCGAATATAGGCAGCAACTGCGCATTGTCATAAAGCATTTTTTCAAAGTGCGGAATGCGCCATTGATCGTCGACGGCGTAGCGGTAAAAGCCCCCGGTGACGTGATCACACAACCCCCCGCTGGCCATTTTCCCTAGGGTCTTTATTGTCATTTGGTAGGCAGAACCCTGCGCGGATTTCTGTGACCACGCTAGACGAAGCAATAGCGATAGATGGGTCGGATGCGGAAACTTTGGTGCGTTTCCAAAGCCGCCATGGACGGCATCAAATTCATCTTCAAGCTGGCGCGCGGCTGTCTCGAGAGTGATGGGGTCTGCAGGTTCAGTGGTGTGTTGGTGGCCCGGCTCAGTCTGTTGGAGCGCCTGTCGTATGGCGTTGGCATGATCTCCCATCTGTGAGCGGTTGTTCGTGTAATGTTGAGCGACCTGTTGTAACAGATCGCCAAAGCCAGGCAGGTCGTGATGTGGTTCGGCCGGGAAATAGGTGCCGACAAACAACGGTGCGTGGTCGGTGGGTGTCAGGAAGGCAGTTAGGGGCCAGCCACCCGGTCGGCGGGTGAGTAATTGGTGTGCTAACTGGTAGATGCGGTCAAGGTCAGGGCGTTCCTCGCGGTCTACTTTGATATTGACGAAAAGCGTGTTCATGAGATTTGCGATGGCGTCATTTTCGAACGATTCGCGTTCCATCACGTGGCACCAGTGGCAGGCTGAATAACCAACGGAGAGGAGAATGGGGCGATCCTCACTTCGGGCTCTTTCCAGGGCCTCGGCGCCCCATGGGTACCAGTCCACAGGATTGCAGGCGTGTTGCAGGAGATACGGACTGGTTTCTTCACCGAGGCGGTTCGTTGGACGACTGGATGCGCGCATCGTTGATACCTGTTGGAAGGGCACGGACGTGTGTCACGAGAAATCCGCATGTTGGACAAGGCTATACTAGTCTGGCTTTTTCTCGTAGGGAACCAGTCCCCGGTGTGGATTCATCCACAGTTTGATCCAATTGCCCTTTCGCTTGGTCCGGTGGCCATTCATTGGTATGGGTTGATGTACCTGGTTGGGTTTATGGCTGGAGCGCGGTTGGGTCTTTACCGTGCATCACAGCCCTTGAGTGGTTGGAAAAAAGAAGATGTGTGGGATCTTCTCTTTTTCGTCGCTTTGGGTGTTGTTATTGGCGGGCGTCTTGGTTACGTGTTTTTCTACAACTTTGCGTTTTACGTTAATCGACCGATCGAACTATTCTATCTTTGGTCTGGTGGCATGTCGTTTCACGGTGGATTGCTGGGCGTCATTGTGTCTCTCTGGTGGTTTGCTTCCCGCCGCAGGCGTTCTTTTTTATCCGTTGCAGACTTTCTCGTGCCCTTGTGTGCTTTAGGGCTCGGTGCTGGACGCATCGGTAATTTCATTAATCAGGAGCTGTGGGGCCGAGTGACCGATGGGTCCTGGGGCATGGTTTTTCCGTTGGCGGGCCCGGCGCCGCGCCACCCTTCCCAGTTATACGAAGCCACGTTAGAGGGAGCACTTCTTTTTGCCATCGTTTGGATTTACTCTGCGAAGCCGCGTTCGCCGGGGCGAACATCCGGTGTGTTTTTGATGGGTTACGCCCTTTTCCGGTTTTTGATCGAATTTGTCAGGGAGCCAGATAGCCAGCTGGGGTACGTTCTAACCGGATTATCCATGGGGCAATTACTGTGTGTGCCAATGCTCGTGATTGGCGCGTGGCTCTTTTTTCGAATCATTCCATCATCGAGTGACAGCCGCGCTGAAGGGTAAGGGGCACCATCGGGTCGTATACGAGCGAATAAAGACGGTTTATCTCCCCTTCATATAATTCTAGTCGTGTATTGAACAAGCGCGACTTACAGTGGGATGTGGGACACAGTGGGGCGGCACGGTCGTCGCTCGCCAGACTTCGGGGTCAGATCATGACGATCTATGTTCGGACTGAAAAACACCAGGGTATGCCCACAGGGGTAATTTAATGTTGACCAGCAATCCTTTTGCCGAGCTTTCGGCACTCATACCACCTACCGTCATGCAGGTGTACGTCGTTATCATGATTATTCTGGTTGCCGGTGGCACGCTTTTCGATATTTTGCATAAGAAGAGCGCTAAGTACTTTTTCAACAACTGGCGCAAAGCAAAGAATAGCGGAGCGCGGCAGGTCGGTGGTGGGGAAGCGGTATCTCTAGCGGTCCGAACCGTTGTTGTAGAGGGGTTGATGTCCGGTGAGTTCTGTAATGCACGACGCAGAATCGCCCACCTTTTGACCATGTATGGTTTCCTGGCTTACGTGATCACAACCGCCGTCATGGTCTTTTGCTATGCAACGCCCGAGGCCCCTGGACCCGCTATCCTGCCGTTGCTATGGTGGATCGGGGGTCTCTTGATTTGTGTTGGCGGCTACTGGTTCTGGTTCTTCATTCGAGTTGACGTTGCAGCGGAGGGCAACTCACCCTTTCGAGTTGTGCGCGCTGATCTGTTTATTCTTTCCCTTCTCGCGAGTGCGACACTGGGCCTGATCTGGGCCTACGCGCAGGCAAAAGGCAGTGTGTGGACAAACGGGTGGTTTGGTTTATACGTGATCGCCACGACGGTGCTTTTCGGCTCTATCCCGTGGTCAAAATTCTCACATATGTTCTTCAAGCCTGCAGCGGCCCTACAGAAACGGATGGCAGAAGCAGACGGTTCAAGAAGCAACTTACCGGCACCCGCCGACAAACCCGAAGTTTTCGGCAGTGCCCGCCGAGCGCCTCGACATTATTAAACAGCCCATCGTGGGACTTCGATACAGGAGATAACGGAACATCATGCCGACATTTGTTTATATGACGCGTTGCGACGGTTGCGGACATTGCGTTGATATCTGTCCGTCCGACATCATGCACATCGATAAAACTTACCGCCGCGCTTATAACATCGAACCCAATATGTGCTGGGAGTGCTACGCCTGTGTAAAAGCGTGCCCTCAAAACGCAATAGACGTCCGTGGCTATGCCGACTTTGCTCCCATGGGCCACAGTGTTCGAACGCTTCGAGAAGAAGAAAAGGGAACGATTTCCTGGAAGCTTAAGTTTCGGGATGGTCGTGAAAAAAACTTCGAGTCACCTATCAGAACAACCCCCTGGGGTTCGATTAAGTCAGCTCAGGACTACGCTGCGCCTAACCAAGAGGCGATGAAAAGCCAGGAACTGGCCCATGAGCCTGATGCGCTGAATATCGATAA
>CAJQRU010000101.1 GCA_905612355.1 uncultured Gammaproteobacteria bacterium | reverse complement strand
TGTGCGGGTTTTCCCCCACTTTCACCTGAAACTGACCAAAGCCCTCCGCTCGGTACTCGCCAATCCTCTCAGCCATAAGGTCAGGATCAGTACGCGTGACGACTTTGAACAACTTTACCCGTTCCTGAAGTTTTCCACCGAGAAGATGGTAAACAGGCTTGTTCACGGTTTTTCCAAGAATGTCCCAACAGGCCATATCAATCGCTGACTTAACATAAGGATGACCTTTCATCAGGTTATCCATCTTGAGATTGATGCGATCCAGTTGCGTTGGATCTTCTCCAATTAAGTCGGGTGCCAGTGTCGCGATCCCCGCACGGACACCGTTCGCGTATGCAGCGAGATAGGTGGGGCCCAGGGGGCAACTTTCGCCAACGCCGCTGATACCCTCGTCAGTTTCAATGATAACGACCGTGCTATCAAACGATGAATGGGACTGGGTCGACCAGCTGTACGAGCCTTCCTTCATCGGCAGGTCGACCTGGAAGGCTTGGATTCTGGAAATTTTCATAGACAAGAGGCCTTAATGGTATGGTCCGAGTTGTCGACGAGGTTGTCGACGAGGTTGTCGACGAGGTTGTCGGATGTTTCAATGCCCAGTGTTTAGGTTCCACTCAGTTTAACTGACACGCAGTTATTGTCCGGACGCGTATTACCCTACGCTCTAAATGTTTATCACGAATAGAGATTACGTTGATAATGTCACGCTGCCAACCTGATGGATCACCGGTAAGATCGTGCAACTTGTCGAGAAAAGGATCACCTGTCCATATTGTGGTGAGGATTGGATCGCGTTGGCTGATCCATCGGCTGGCAGCGCAGACTATGTCGAAGACTGCACGGTTTGCTGTCGCCCGATCTTGTTTCATATGGACGTGGATGCGGATGGTGAGCTGAAGATGCTGATCCCTGTGCGAGAAGACGATTAGGTGAGAAGACAATCATGAGTATCGAAACGTCGAACGAACCCATCATTGATGCGGAAGAAATACTTGCGGGTATTCAGGCCTGGGTGGGTATAGAAACTCCCAGTCATCTGGGGCAAGAGGTCAACAAACTGGTTGATCTAGTTGAGTCTCAAATGGAAGCGTTGGGCGCGGCTATCGAACGAACGCCGGGGCAGGACGATTTTGGCGACATCCTTATTGCCAGGACCCAGTGGGATCATCCCCCGGATACGGCGGGCATTCTGGTGCTGTCGCATCTGGATACCGTGCACCCGCTTGGCACCGGACAGACGACCTTGCAGTGGCGTCGTGACGAAGATCATGTGCAAGGCCCGGGCATCTACGACATGAAAGCCGGGGCTTATATAGCTTATTATGCTTATCAGCATCTCGTGCGTAGTGGCGGTCGGTCAAGATTACCGGTGACGTTTTTTTATGTGCCCGAAGAAGAGGTTGGCAGTCCCACGTCTCGTGCAGCGATCGAGGCGGAAGCGCGAAAGAACAAGTATGTGTTGGTGACTGAGCCTGCCCGCGAAGGGGGTAAGTGTGTTACGGGCAGAAAGGGTGCGGGGCGATTCACTGTGACCGCGCATGGACGACAGGCGCACAGTGGCGTTCGGCCGCAAGATGGTCGCAGCGCTATACATGAGATGGCAAGACAGATTCTGGCTATAGAAGCACTGACTGATCATGACCTTGGCGTAACAACCAATGTCGGATTAATTCGTGGGGGCACTGGTGTCAATGTCGTGCCCGGTGAATGTGTGGTCGAGGTCGATCTGCGCGTGCCGACGCCAGAATTGGCGGCGGAGTATTCAGACAAAATTCTAGGTCTTTCGACCTACGATGCTGATGTCTCCCTGGTTATCGAGGGGGGCATGAATCGGCCTCCCTATGAGAAAGACGAGGGTATTGCCGCGCTATATGAACACGCCAGAGCACTTGCTGCCGAGATCGGTTTTGAACTTGAGGACATGGCAACGGGTGGTGGCAGCGACGGCAACTTTACGGCAGCGCTTGGTATTCCAACACTGGATGGTTTGGGCGCCGATGGTCACGGTCCGCACACGCTTGATGAAACGATTTATTTCTCTTCGTTAGCGCCGATGACCAAGCTGTGGGTGCGACTGTTTGAAACCCTCGAATAGGGCTTTGCCACCGTATTGGTAGGCGATATCGGCTGTTCACCGGACGAATTAAGGCGGGTTCCAACATTTCTGTGTTGTCCGATGCGGGCGATTGTTACGCTTGTCGGTAGTGATCACCACAGCGTAGGATGTCGACACATTACTCACTAGTAACTTAGCAAAGGAGAACAAGATGGCGGTTTATCGGATTACACGGTTTTCATCATCGGATATGGACAAAGCGATGGAACTGGCCGAATCGGTACGGGCTTCTATGTCTGAGATAAAGTTTGACTTCATTGATGTGGCTCAAGACGATCAAGGCAACGGCGTAGTGATTGCTCGTTATCCCGATGCCGGTTCAATGGAAGAAGCCACTGCGACGGCCCAGCAGGCACTTGGCCAACTTGTCGTCGCTGGTGTGATTGACGGCAGTTCGATCGAACAATGGACGGGTGAAGTGGGAATTTCGTTTTGATATTTTTCTGCAAAGGGGAGCACATCTCTATCCTGTGCTCGTTGGAATGCCAAAAGCCGTAGTAGCCAATGTGTGATGAAGCTTTATAGCTTTGCCCCAGCAACTAATGCCCAGCGGGTATTGATGTTTGTTGCGGAAAAGGAGATTGACCTTCCGGTTGTCGAGGTCAATGTTCGGGAAGGGGCCTTGTTTGAACCGTCTTACCTGGCGATGAATCCCTTTTCGGTGGTTCCTTTTCTCGAACTCGATGATGGCACTTGCATCGGTGAGTCGGTGGCGATCTGCCGCTATCTGGAGGAGTTGTATCCAAATCCCCCGTTATGCGGAGTGACAGCAAAAGACCGCGCATTGGTAGAGATGTGGAATCGTCGCATTGAGATCGATGGCTTTATGCCAGTGGTTCACGCGCTTCGTAACGTGTCGCCTGGGTTCAAGGGTCGTGTGGTGCCAGGGACTCGCACAGAGCTTCCCCAATCGGGAGCCATTACCGAGCGTGGAAAAGCCCAGTTTGGAATTCTTATCGATCGACTGGATGGACAGTTGCGACAGAATGCATTTGTGGCGGGAGAGAGATTCACCATCGCAGATATTACGGGTTATTTTATGGTCGAAACAGCCAGGCGCATCGACCTTGATCTCTCTGAACACTATTCTAACGTTCTGCGGTGGTACAACACGGTTGCATCAAGAGCCAGCGTTCCCCGTTAGCCTGTGTGTCAGCAAGATCTCAGTCGATGAGCGTCCCCGTTTGTTTGGTGACGGGAGTTGGACCGGACACAGGCACGGGAGCTGAAATCGCTCGTCGCTTTGCCAGCGGCGGTTATCGTGTGGCCATGTTGGCAAGAGATGCGGTCCGGCTTTCGGTTCTGGAAAAATCCATTCCAGGCAGCCGGGCTTTTCCATGTGATGTGTCGGATCTTGATCTACTCGTTTCTACGATTGATCAGGTAAATTCTGAAATGGGTGCGCCACAGGTGGTGGTACATAACGCTTTGCGCAGCGTGCGCGGAAGTTTTCTCGAATTGGATCCAGCCGATCTTGAAAAGAATTTCAGAGTCAATACAACCGCATTAGCTTATCTGGCGCGGGCCACTATTCCCGCCATGTTAAAAGCGGGGCACGGTGCAATTATGGTGACCGGCAACACTTCTGCTACTCGGGGAAAAGCCCATTGGGGTTATTTCGCCTCGACCAAGGCAGCGCAGCGCATTTTGGCCGAGTCCATCGCGCGGGAATACGGACCCCAGGGAATTCATGTTGCCTACTTCATTATCGACGCGTCGATCGACACGCCCCGCACTCGACCGATCCTTGCGCCAGACAAGCCGGATGACTTTTTTGCTAAACCGACAGCCATTGCCGAAGAGGTGTTTCGCGTTGCTCACCAGGATCGTTCGGCATGGTCTTTTCGAGTAGAGCTCAGGCCGTTTGGAGAGGTATGGTAGTGACCGTCATTGCAACCGATAGGGTCATGGGTGCTTCGTTTAATGGTTTAGGCTGCGATTGTTTGACGTAGATCAAACGGATTGCTCTGTTCTGACAACATGTTTCCACGACTCGGTGCGTGGCGCTTGAGAGTTGTGCGAGTGTTGACCGTGTTCAGTGAGGCGGGGCAGTCATTAATGAGTGGAGCGTGTCGTCTGATAAGGGCGACAGTGGATATGAGTCGGTGCAACCTACGCTGACCACATTACGGGAAACATGGGGTGGTTCATGGGGGCGCCAGGCTCAAGGTCGACGCCGCGATAGGGAGGCGATGTCGCCCATGGTCTGATGGCGAAACGAGCGTCGTCACCAAGCCAGCGTGTCGAAAACCCGCGTCGTCGAGTTTTGATACCAACAGTTGACGGTGCGCCATGGACAGTGCGCATATGAAATACGATACAGTCTCCTAAAGACAAATTCCACGAAAGGATGCGGTGGTTTTTTCGTTCTAAGTCGATGTCGGGCACATCTTCAAAACCGTGAAAACCCTCCGCATAGTTGGAGTGGTCAATAAACAGTCTTGGGTTGTATAACTTGCCGCTGGTGTGTGACTCGGCTACAAATTCCGGACAGGCCACTTTGGACACTGGGTCTAAAGGTAGCCAAATAGAGCACAGTTGGTCGCCGTCCACACCGTAGTAGGGCTGGTCGTGATGCCATGGGGTGATTTCGCGTGTGCCGGGTTCTTTTACCAGCACATGTTCGTGGTAGATGCGAGCGCTGCGTGACTGCATTAACCGCCCGGCGATTTCAGCGGCTGGGGAGTCGGTAATAAAGTTCCGGTATTCGTCAATGCGTTGCCAATTGCAGTAGTCATCATAAAACCGCCCCGGTTGGCCTTCCGGTGTATAGGTCGTACCGTCTGGTCCAGGCTCGGCGACGTTCTTTTCCAATCCTAGCGATAGATCTTCCAACCATTCTTTTTTAAATAATCCGCGCAGGCAAACGGCGCCGTCGCGCCTAAATGCGCTGACCTGATCAGCGGAGACCTCAATCATGTCCAGGTTGGGGTCGCACAGACTTTGTCCGGCCCCAGAAAAGTGAACGAACGGCATCGCTATTTTTCTGGTCGGTTTGTTCTGAGTAAGCCAAGACGGGTACTAACCGTTTGATGTCACCGGTGACGAGGGTTACTCGGTGAAGGGTTTGCGCGCCGCCAAAAATGAGCAGAGTCCCAGGACTGAACGGCAGCTCCAGCACATGGTGACGGTCCCCGCCAAGAACCCCGGTCACCATCTGTTTTTCGTCTGGGTGGCCGCGTATCCTTGGAACATACTCAAATGATCCGCCGTGCCGGGGCTGCTGCAGCATTAAAGTAACAGTGAACTCAGACTCATCAAAGTGCCAGCCGTGTTTTCCACCGTCGACAAAGACGTTAATTGAACAGGCGCCAAGTGGGTCGGCGAAGCGATAGAAGGAAGATTTCCCAAGCACGTGCCCGACGAAATCTTTTAACGGGTCCCACAGATACAATTGCCGCAGCAGGGCATCGTCTCGAAGGTCGTCGAACGCAACCGAACCGACAACAGTGCTTTCTTGATGTCTTGCTATGTCGTCAGAAGGTAAATGCTGATCGTCTTGTGTTAAGTATGCGTTATGTGTGCTGTTACAGAAAAAAGCCTTATCGGACTCGCGATTGGCTTCGACACGCAGTGCGTCAAGCGCGGGTGGTTTGATGAAGTCGGGTAGCGCACACAGGCCCGATTGTAGGTAGCGCTGGCGGCAACTATTGGCAAAGGCCGCGCCGTCGGTGCTTGTGGTGTCCTCAATCGGATAGCGCAAGAGATCCACCATGTCAGCGGGTTCAATCCCTGTGTTAGGTGCCTTCATCAAGGGGTCTTCACGGTGCTATCGAGATTCGGTACGGGTCGGCGGGTCGTCTGATTTCGAGAGTTTCATGATACTCGGCTCCTGCGTTCGGTGCGGACCAAGTTAATCCACATCCAAGCATCTCACGATAATGTTCCCCCGCAGGTTTTTCAACGTCAGCTACGGTAGAGGTTGGGCGAAAAAGTTAAGGCAGGCCCCAGCGACGCTGGGGCCTGCCCTTCGTCAGAGTCGATCCCGACCAGCGTTAGCTGCCGGGCGAGGAAAAGAAGGAGACCGGTGACCACAGGCTATTCTCCTGTTTTTCCAATGCGCCCAGTTTGGCGCTTTCTTCGGTATAGCGTATCCAGTCCGCGTCAGCCCACATCGCAGCCCGTTTTGTCTCACGGTCCCCCGCATTCTCGTACATCCAGATGTGCATGTATTGATTGGGGTCTCCGGTTTCGCATTTCATATAAGCAAGCGGGTTACCAAGGTGTTTGGTCTGGGGTCCTTTTCCTAGTTTTTCATAAAGATCGAGATGTTTGTTGATGGTGCCGGGACGACAGGTATAAGTGCGTGCGTCTAACAGCATGGTGTTACTCCTCGGTGGTTGGTCTGTTCTGAAAACCAAAGATTATCGCTATTCATCATGATCCGTAGCAGAATTTCTCCACCTTACCGGTTTATGCGAGCCCGGCGTTCCATGGATAACAGCGTGTGATAAGTGAATTCATGAACGGGGGTCGCGACGTTAACTTCGCGCCCGAAACGTACGATCGCGCCGTTCCAGGCATCGAGTTCGGATGGTTTTCCCGCGAGTATGTCGCGCGTCATTGATGCGGTAGTTTCAGCCGGCAGTCCTTCATAAAAAGCCCACATACGTGCTTTTAACTCGTTAGAAAGATGGTAATTCATCGCCTTGCCGACGGCGATACCCTCATCGATTGAGTGGTCCACAAGCGCGCATAATTCTGGCTGTGCAAGTAGTTCTCCCATCGGACTCCGTGACAGGGCGCTGAGACCTGACCATGAACCCACCAATAGCAGTTTTTCCCACAGTGCAGAGCGGATATCTTCGCTGACGCTCGCCTCCACTCCGGCGTGTTCAAAGATATCTCGCAACGCGTTTGCTCGAGGGGAGGCTGCGCCGGACAGTTCACCGAATTCGATGTAAGCGTTGGGGTTCATGTGCCGAATCACCCCCGGGGCGCTGATTTCACTGAAGACGCGAGATAATCCGCCGAAGACTTTGTCCTCTCCCACCACTTTTGCCAGCTGATCGGCCGCCTCAACACCATTGAGGAAGGGAATGACGATGGTGTTGTCCTGAATCAATGGACCAATATCAGCAGCGATCTCCGGAATCTGCCAGGTCTTAACCGCGACAATCACTATATCGACAGCGCCGATTTCCCCCGGGTCGCTAGTAGCCAGTGGATTACTTAGATGGATGTCGCCGATTGGGCTGAGCACTTTTAGCCCGTTGGACTGGATTGCAGCGAGATGGCTACCGCGGGCGATAAAGCCTACCTCTTCACCTGCATCTGCTAGACGGGCACCGTAATAAGCCCCTAGCCCACCGGCACCGTAGATTGCAAAGCGCATGGAGGTCTCTTCTGTGTTTTGGATATTGGGACATTATCACGACCTTCGGAGGGTCGGTATATTGGTCCTGATGGCAGGCTCTCAGAAGTTACTCGGTGTTGTCGCATCGCTGTATCGGACGAATGCGATGCGCCGCCAGATTCATCCCCCAAGGTTGTGACTATTTCTGATACCCGCAGATAGATTGTATGTATGGGCAATATTATCCAAGGTAATAAGTTGAGGTCGTGTTTAGATTGTGTGCTTTGCCAACGACTGACCAGGGATGTTTTTCCGAGAGCCGTGGGTAAACGGGCCTTGGTTGTTGCATGTTGACACTGGAAGGAAAGATGACTGACAGTGAGTTCAGTGATCGTTGGTGGGTTGATCGTCGGATACCGTTTGAAGGAGATGAGGATGACATCAGCATTGCTGGGAAAACTTTACACAGGGGCCGTGGCAGATACATGTCGACGACATGGGGGTATCACAATCAGTGTTTGTCCTCCGACATTCGTCCGCTCGCGGACACGATGAAGGTAGCAGGTCCTGCCTATACGGTGCTGGGTCGACCCCGCTACCATGATGATGGAATTGACCCCAGGTGCAAGCAAATGGATATGCTTGATGCAATACCATCGGGTACTGTGAACCTGGCAAAGAGGGATCGGCGGCTCATTGGGGGGAATTGATGACAAACACGGCATTACAGCGAGTTGCACCGGGATTGTGATCAACGGTGGTGTGCGCAACAGTTTGTATATTCTCGTTGTCGGTTTTCCTACCTTCCGAAAATATCATTCACCATCGACCGCGGTCATATCGTTGGAATAGCGACAATTTTTCTATTCCAATCAGAGTTGGTGGGGTTTTGTTAGAGCCAGGAGGCTTGATCCTAGGTGACATCGATGGCATTTTGGTGATACCGAAAGACCCCGCGACTGAGGTTGTCGAGCGAACATTGGCGGGACCGGTAAGGAAGATATTGTTCGGCAACGTCTGCAGGAAGGGGAGGCATCAGGGAGCTCTTTGAGCAATACAAGGTGTTCTAGGTATTGAGATGGCGGCCATCTTGTGAAGCGTCTTGTGTATGCGAGGCTACGGTCGTAACAAGGACGGACTGATCAGTATGTCGTTACTGCCCGTTATGTTTGTTTGAGGGTCCAGTAGTCGATGACATTCCTAATCTAAAAAAGTCTTCCTCTCGCTAT
>CAJQRU010000100.1 GCA_905612355.1 uncultured Gammaproteobacteria bacterium | reverse complement strand
TTGGGGAAATCATGAAAAAGTCAGGCAGATGGCCAGATCCAATGCCTGGATCATTAAGAAAAATCGCGTCGCCCGCCTCGATGGTGTCGCGCGGGTAATCTTCAAACACTCGTCGAATCGAGAAAGCCATCGAACCCAGATGCCCAGGACTGTAATCACCCTGCGCCACCATATTGCCGTCTACATCGAATAACGCAGTGGAATAATCCAACCCTTCGCGCACAGCATTTGAGTAGGCGGTGCGACTCAATGTGACTCCCATTTCTGCCGCTGCAGAAAGCAGTCCTCCCCAAATGACAGAAAAGGTGACTGGATTAATGTTGATCATTCCACTAGTCCATCTGCCAATTTAAGATCAATCACAATGTTGCCAAATTGATCAACATGGCCTGTGGAACCAGGTGGAATAATGACCGTGGATTCTGGTTCTTCTACCACGAGAGGTCCATGCAATGTCTGTCCCTTAATCAAGGTATTTCGCCGATGCACAGTCACTTCAGAAAAGCCACCAACTTCAGAAAAAAAGACCGGCCGTGAATGCGCTCCTTTACTAGGCTCCCGATCAAACGAACCCTTCGGCGGATCAAACCGCGTCTGATCATCTACCGCGGTGGCGGTTATCCTATAGTGAACAATTTCGACGGAATCGGAACGGTCAAATGCCCTATCTCCATAGGTCTCAGCATATGTCTTAAAAAATGCATCCGATAATCTCTGCAAGTCATCGCCAGCGTACGCGCCATCAGGCAGATCAACTCCAATCTCATAACCTTGACCCACGAATCGCATGTCCGCACTACGAACGAACTTAGATTTTCCAACGATCCCACTAGCCACCAATTGATTCTTCCCGTCTGCCTGCATTTCGTCATAAATATTGTTGATTAAATCCAGACTGTTCGAGTCAAGGGGTGTAATGTGGGTGCGTGCAAGATCAAAGGCAACATCAGCTGTTAGTAATCCTATCGCCGACATGACACCTGCCCGTGCCGGAAAAACAATTCTGGAACAACCCAGTAACTTTGCAAGTCTCGCACCATGGACGGGCCCCGCACCCCCGAATGGGATCAATGCGAAGTTTCGCGGGTCTTTTCCTTTTCCAACTGAGACCACCCGGGCAGCCTGGGCCATCTGTGAGGTAACCACCTCATAAACTCCCCACGCAGCCTCGATGACATCTATACCTAATGGTCTTGCAATGTGTTCTTCGATTCCTTTCTTCGCAGCATCGACATCTAAACTCATTTGGCCGCCGAGGAAATAATCCGGATCGAGATACCCCAACAGAAGATCCGCATCAGTGACTGTTGGCCGGGCACCACCACGATCGTAAGCAATTGGACCCGGGACAGACCCTGCGCTTTCTGGGCCAACCGCAATGGCTCCCATTTCAATTCTTGCAATCGAACCACCGCCTGACCCGATCTCCACCAAGTCAATCGCCGGAATACTGATTGGCAATCCACTATTCTTCTTTAGCTGTACCATGTCGACTTCAAACTGGCCTGTCAACGCTGGCCTTCCTTCTTCGATAAGACACACCTTGGCCGTGGTGCCTCCCATATCAAATGAGATGAGATTGGTGTTCTCTGCCACATCGGTATACTGCGCCGCCGTGAGCACTCCTGCCGCGGGGCCTGATTCGATAATTCGTATAGGAAACTGTTGAACAACCTCGGGGGTCGCCACACCACCATTCGACTGCATGATAAATAACTTTCGAGTGAATCCGCGACTGCTCAACCCCTGTGACAATCGCTTTATATAATCACTTACAATTGGCATCAGATAGGCGTTTAATGACGTTGTACTCGCCCGCTCATACTCACGATATATAGGGGACACTTCACTCGAGATCGAAACTAATATCTCGGGCGCAATATCTCTAACCAACTGCGCGGCCTGTTTTTCGTGAATGCCATTGGCATAACTGTGTAAAAAGCAAATTCCCACAGCTTTAACACCAGCGGCCTTCATCTCTTCCACCGCTTGAACAACACCATTTTTATCTAAAGGAGTTAAGACCTCGCCTTGATAATTAAGGCGCTCCTGAACTTCCCATATGTGTCGTCTTGGTATGACCGGTTGGGGCTTATCAATCGCATTATCATAAAGCTCCCAACGTTTTTGACGCCCTATCAATAAGACATCTCTAAACCCTTTAGTCGTTAAGAGTCCAGCTTCAGCACCTTTTCTCTCGATTACCGTATTCGTCGCTATCGTCGTCGCATGGATTGCTTCCGTTAAGTCAGCGACCGAAAGACCCGCACTAGAAACCAATTCATCCACACCAACAAGGACCGCTTCCGACGGATCAGCGGGTGTGGTCAGCACCTTACCAATACTCAGCTCCTGAGAATCCCCGTTGTATAGTGCAAAATCCGTAAAGGTCCCGCCCACGTCTATTCCAATTTGGTATCTCACTACTCACTCCTGTGCATGATCCTGAATGCCCACCTAGCCACGACCTCTAACATCGCAGGTCTAGCCTAATGTTATTTGGAAATCACTCCACATAAAAAAAGAAAAGGCACTTAATTATCGAGCCAATGTAACCCACGTAATCCGCGTCTTGTCAAACAATCTATAACCCGCCTAAAACCATAACCTAATGATGGTTAAAACTTCTATTGAAAAACTCTCCATTAAACACCCACCAAGATATCTCAAATTTTTAGTCACTCCACATGCCCCCATTCACGTCTAAGACCTCTCCCGTGATGAAACCCGAGTCGGAATCCGCGAGAAACAAAACCGCCCTCGCGACCTCATTGACACTACCCATTCTGCCAATTGGAATTTGGTTTTTTATATTGTCACTCAATCCTGTAGTCATCGGTGTCGCAATCGGTCCTGGAGCTACACAATTAACTGTCACACCATCAGCTGCTACATCCTTAGCGAGGTAGCTCGTCATAGCGTGTACACCCGCTTTCGACACCCCGTAGGCGATGTTGGCAGAACCTGCCATATCAGACCGATCCTGCCACGGTCGTGTATTGCCGCCATTTTTTGCCAGTAACGACCCGATCGTCACAATCCTGCCTCTTTGTTGCCGCCGCATAATGGGAAGCACTTGCTTACAGAAACGAAATGTCCCTGAAAGATTAATGTTTAAAACATTCAACCATTCATCTTCACTGACAGATTCCACTTCCCCGAACGAAGTGATTCCAGCGACCGTGACCAAAACATCGATACGACCGAATTGGTCCAATACCTTATCAATACATTCGGCTACAAACGCGCCATCAGTGACACTACCCTTAAAAGAGCAGTGGTCAGTTGTATGAATTGCAATGGATTCGATAACATCGATCATTGCAACATGATCAACTAAAACCAGTTTCGCACCGCAACGTGCAAATTGCTTAGCTACGCCGCTACCAATGGCCCCCGCAGCTCCCGTTACTATGACCACCTGCTGATCAAAGCAAGATTGACTACTCGACATCAGAATCACACCTTCCGATCATCAACGCAATTATCCATTTCCGCATCGGCATTACCGATTCAGGAACTCAAGCATGATGTCTGCCGTCTCATTAAATTCCCGAACCCCTCTAGGATCAGGATGCTCAATACGTTCTGAACCGGGAATCAGATCCCCCGCCTCATCCATAAAACTATAAAGTTGATCGGTGCGGCACGCTGTGACCAACGTAGGATTTTTAATCAAAGGTAAACGTCTTCTTTTGTCATATCTCAACGCCGCCCGATAAGACTGATAATAGGTACCACAACTTTTTAACACCTCTATTGCTTCTCCGTGGAGATACTCCGCATCAGGAAGACCGAGATCGCGAATATTTTCTCGACCATGGTCCCACCATGGCCAGAACAAATGCGCATCGCGTACCATGTTCCACGCCTGCAGCAACTGGGTTCCTTCCAAGGTGACAGGAATATCCGGCGCATGATCATGATCAAACAAGTCACCCTGCTCATCCGGAGAAAAAACGGATACCCCGTCTAGGATGACCTTCTTTATTCGATCCCCGTGCTTAATTGAGAGCTCGGTACAAATAGCAGCGCCCGTGTGATAACCATAAATGTCACATCGGTCGAGACCGATAGCGTTTACAGCATCCCAATGCGCATTTGCATAATCAGCAATACTCGGTGCGTCATGTTCAAAGGCTGTTGAGTCCCCATTTCCCCGCGAGTCAATTGCAACGACGTGTCTATCCTTTGCAAGCGCTCTCATTAACCGGACGAGACTGAAACTGGAGCCTGGAGACCCATGAAACATTACCAGGGTCGACTTATTCGTTTGACCTAACTCCCGGTAATGTGCCTGCCAATCTCCAAGATCGACAAATCTTCGGCGCAGTTCATCCTTCATGGAAAATCATGACTCCCAAATACTTCGAGCTATGGTGAATATTTAATAAGACCGCGGCATTCCGAGGACATGCTGGCCTAGGTACCCTAAAATAAGGTTCGTCGAAATCGGCGCGATCTGAAAAATTCTCGTTTCCCGCCATTTTCTCTCTACGTCATATTCGCGCGCGTAACCAAAACCACCATGCGTTTGCATACAAGCCTCAGCAGCATTCCAGGAGGCGTCGGCTGCAAGAAGCTTGGCGATATTCGCCTCCTCCCCACACGTCTGGCCTGCATCGAATAATGCACATGCTGCTCGATTCATCATGTCCGCAGCCCGTAATTCAGCATAGGCACGTGCGATTGGAAACTGTATTGCCTGGTTCTGACCAATAGGACGATTAAAAACAACGCGTTCGTTAGCATAGGCAGATGCTTTGTTGATAAAAAATCGCCCGTCCCCCAGAGCCTCCGACGCAACGAGTATCCGCTCCGCATTCATCCCATCCAGAATATATGAGAATCCTTTATCAACTTCACCAATGAGGTTCTCCGGTGGCACAGGTACGTTATCAAAGAATACTTCGTTGGTTTGATGATTAATCATTGTTTCCAGCTTGCGAATAGTTAATCCTTTCTCCTTCGCCCCTCTTAAGTCCAGTAAAAATACCGACAAGCCATGACTTCTTTTAGTTACCTGATCGGCTGGTGTAGTGCGGGCCAACACAAGCATGAGATCAGACTGCATAGCCCGTGAGGTCCAGATTTTCTGTCCATTAATACGATACTGATTACCATCCCATGTGGCGCGGGTTTGTATTTGCGTAGTGTCAGTCCCCGCCGTTGGTTCCGTCACCCCAAAAGCCTGTAACCGAAGTTGCCCCGAAGCGATATCCGGGAGGTATCTTTGCTTTTGCTCCTCACTACCATGACGCAATAGCGTCCCCATGATATACATCTGCGCATGGCATGCCCCCGCATTGCAACCACTTGCATGGATCTCTTCCAGAATCACGCTAGCCGCACGCAACGGCAACCCTGCGCCACCGTACTCTTCGGGAATCAATGCTGCGAGAAACCCTGATTCGGTTAACTCTCGTACAAACGCCTCGGGATACGTGTCAGCATCCTCCTGATCACGCCAATAATCAGACGGGAACTTGGCACAAATAGCAGCGACTGATTCTCTAATTTCAGGATAATCCACCTCCAACCCAACAGCAGGGGAAAGATCCTCACCATTTTCATACTTTGTCATTACATTCATTCCTATAATGAGTTTGACAGACAATAAAGATCACTACGATTTATCTCATCACCGACCTTGAAACTTCGGCTTTCGTTTTTCATTAAACGAGAGAATTCCCTCCCTGCGGTCATCAGTCGCGATCATTCTCTCGTAACATTGCACTTCGTAGATCAGTCCCGTCATATTGTCTACTTGCATTCCGTAATGAATCGACTTCTTCGCCTGCTGCACGGAAATCGGAGCGTTCTGACAGATCCTGTCAGCCGTCGCAACAACATCGTCCATCAACTCCAGGGGGTCACAAACCCGATTAACCAAACCCCAGTCGTAACCCTCTTGGGCCGTCCATGGCCGAGCTGACAGAATCAATTCTTTTGCCCGTCGTTCGCCAATCGCCCGAGGCAAATTCTGTGTCCCACCTCCACCGGGCATGATCCCAATCGAAACCTCAGTAAGCGCAAATTGCGCATTACTCGACGCATAGATGAAGTCACACATCAAGGCCAACTCGCATCCACCCGCATAGGCAAAGCCGTTAACAGCCGCAATAACAGGAATCGGGCATTCCATGACAGCGTAATACGCCTCCTCAAAAATTTTGTGTTGCTGCCGCCACTGCTCATCAGCCATGCCTTTGCGTTCTTTAAGGTCACCGCCCGAACAAAATGCCTTGTCTCCCGCACCCGTAATGATAATGCAGCGAACGCCGTCCGGAGAGAACCGCAGCGGAACGAAAATGTCTCGTAACTCCTCACCCATCCTTGTATTAAGCGCATTGCGCACGTGTGGCCGATTTAGGGTTAATGTCACCCGACCCTCTTCCGTATTAGTCACCTGTATGGTTTCGTAATCAGTTCTAATCATCCTAGTCATCCGTTTCTTTCTGCAAAATTGTCTGAGTGTGCTGTCCCAATTCCGGCGGATTTCGGAGAAATTCCGGTCGTTTACCATCAAAACTTAACGGAACCCCCATGAGATTCATCTTGCCATCGGGCGAGCTTTGCAACATACCCAATGCCTCCGTCTGCGGATGGCGGACAACCTGATCCACAGTTTGTAGTGGAGTATTTGGGACCCCGCCGTCGTCTAGTTTTTTGATCCAGCTATCGCGAGTATCGCACCCTATTAAATCTTGAATGCAGCGATTTAGTGTCGTTCGATTTTTAACACGCACCGGGTTGCTGGAAAATCGTTCGTCACTTTTCCATTCAGGAACACCGAGCACATCACATAACCGTCCAAACAGATTGTCATTCCCAGCACCAATCACCAAGTAGTCATCAGAAGCACGATAAACCTTGTAAGGCACCAACATTGGCGCCTCTGAACCGGTACGCGCCGGAACTTCATCCGACGACAAATATATCGCCGAAGGTACTGTCATCCATGCCAATGCAGTTTCATAAAGCGATGTATCGACCTCACAGCCCTCTCCAGTCTGATTACGTCGATGCAAAGCCGAAAGCAATCCAATGCAGCACCACATACCTGCGGCCATATCAATAATCGAAGGTCCTACCCTGACCGGCTCACGACCTTCTTCACCAGTGATGCTCATAATGCCGCTGAAAGCCTGCATCAGAGGGTCGTAGCCCGGTTTGTGAGAAAGGGGTCCTGCGGCACCAAACGCACCAATGTTGCAATAAATTAAACTGGGTTTTTTCTTCCTCAGCGAATGACCGTCGAGTCCAAAACGTTTTAGTAATCCAGGACGTTGATTTTGTATAACCAGGTCCGCGTCTGAACAGATAAATGCCTTTAGCTCATCAAGCTGATTATCATTTTTAAAATCGATTGCTACAGACAGTTTTTCTCGATTGAGACTCTGGAAGCAAGATGATGCCCCCTCCCAAAATGGCGGGCCCCACGTCCTTGCATCATCCCCATTTTTGGGATTTTCGATTTTTATAACTCGAGCCCCAAGTATTCCCAACGTTTGGCCACCGAAGGGTGCCGCCACACTGTGCCCAAGCTCCACGACAGTTAAACCGGAAAGTAAGCCGTCTACCACGTTTTGTTATCCCTTTTATGAGTATGTGCTTGATTTTTTTGACCTGATAAATAACAGTGATCACATCAAGAAATAAGCCTTCTTTCCAACGCAATCAAAGGCTATTTCTTTCCGCCGACATTTCGGACAAGCCGTGTAAGGATTCAACCCCGTCCAAGCCTTGCAGGGCATTGAAAAAATGCGTTGCCCCCTCTAATGAATGCGTCGACTCGGTACAGTCCTTAAATTTTTGCCAAAGATCACTGGTTTCGAGCGGTAACTTCGCATGTCCTCGCGCATATTGAACTACCTTTTTAAACTGTTCCCCACTATGCAACGTGACTGTGACTGACTCATCAGGAGCCATTACGGGATCATCCGGGTCCCGCGCGTCCGTAGTGTCATTGGTTACCTTAGTCATCAATGCCTGAACATCGGCGCGCAAAACAAATTCATCCGTCAATTCTGCAAAACCTACTTTGCCTGCAATGACAGCCGAGGCCATTGCAAATTCTTCACTAAACTTCGCCTCAAGTGCCGTTTTTGGCTCATGGTTTCGGAGAATTTGTGACTGCGTGACACCCATCACTGTCTCAACTTTAGCCACGCTTTCCGCCTCAAAAGAATACCTTTGTTTAAGGGCCAGCATCCCATCAATCGTTCTATGAGTGGAATAACACATAGGATATTTCTTAATGTTCAGCCCATGCACCAAACACTGGTATTCGTTGCCTAACCGACTGGTCGCGGCGTCAGCGTAGTCTCCAGTCTCCGAAACTGCGGAGAGAAAGCCTTGCGGGTGTTCAACAATATCGGGTGATCCTGTCATGCCGCACGATGCCAACCGAGCCGAAAGCACTCCGGATTGCGCGGCTCTTCCAGCATGAAACGGTTTAGTCATCGTCCCAAAATTTGCAACCAATCCCCCTGCCTGAGACGCCGCGATTGCGATTGCGTGCATAGATTGGATTGAATCAAGGCCACGGAGGCGTGCACATGCAGCCGCTGCCCCCAGCGCACCGTAGGCGCTTGTTGGGTGCCAGCCTTTCTGATGAAGTCGACCGTTTTCTCGAGCCCAAAGCTCTGACCAAACTTCATAACCAATCACGTAAGCCTCCAGAACTGATTGGCCCGATGCGTTCAAAGCCTCTCCTTCCGCCAGAATCGCCGGGACCAATACAGCACTTGGGTGTGCCGCCATGGCGACATCATCATAATCCAACGCATGGGCTGCAGTTCCATTCACCAGCGCTGCATCCCAAGAGCTTGCATAATCGTTACCGAACAATAGTCGCGCGCGATCATTACTGATTGCCGGAGAGACGATAGACCTGACCATCTTGACGACAGGTTCATTTTGTCCAGCGAGCATACAAGCCACCGTATCAGTAATACCTAACTTTGCGACATCAAGTGCGTCTGATGGAATGACCTGATCATTGGAGCCCGCAACAAATTTTGCGATGATTTCAGTTAACCCTGACATGATCTTCTCCTAGGACGTTTTTGCGATACAACCCAATCTGCAGATAATAATTTTTCCTGCGCGCCGACGGGTATGATAGTCCCATTACATAACAGTCAAAATCAATACGATAATCCCTCAAGGAGAGCATGGTGATTCGCCGGCAGTTTATCGACACAGTCCATGGACAAATTCATTACCGAAGTGCTGGTAATAAGGCGAGCACGCCGCTAGTCATGCTCCACACCAACCCCGGTTCGTCCGCCATGCTGGAACCTTTGATTACACCGATGTCCCACTACGGCTGGGTTGTAGCGCCTGATACTCCAGGATTGGGTGACTCCTCAGAATTGCCGCAGGCCGACCCAACCATAGAAGACTATGCACAGGCAACAATGCAAGCCATTAATGGGCTTGGAATTGATGGTTTTAATGTCTACGGTAATCACACGGGAGCAAATATTGCTCTAGAACTGGCTGTACAACATCCAGATCGTGTCAAAAAAGTGATTCTTGACGGAATTGCCTTCTATACCCCAGAGATGAAACAAGATTTACTAGCGCATTATGCGCCAGACATAAAGCCCTGTCATGACGGCACTCACCTGATGTGGGCTTGGCACTTTGTGAGAGACCAGCAAATTTTCTGGCCTTGGTTTCATCGAAACAAGGCGAATCAACGTAGCATCAATATGCCCGCCGCTGAAGAATTACATGGGGTGGTTGTGGATGTTCTTAAAGCGATAAGCAGCTTTCAGAAAGCTTACCGCGCATCATTTACATATGATAAAGATGCAGCATTTGCACAACTGACTCAGCCGGTCATGGTCTCTTGCCCTACTAGCGACATTTTTTTTGATCATCTCGAACGCGTCATATCTCGAATACAAAATTGCAAACGAGTGTCGCTACCTGGCGTTGATGAAACTGACTATCTCACAAAGTCGATAACAACATTTACTACGTTTCTCTCTAGTTAAGTTCCCGGGCTGAACCGCGACCGCATGCACTTTTCAAGATGAGAAAGTCATGGATTAGGACGCGCAGCGACATATGAATTCAACCCATCCATGGGATCAGGATGTTGTTCCAAACTGTGAAACGGCAACGTCGCCTCGCTTGCCAAACTTGCTAATCGTGACTGATAACGTCGGAGTTCCGTCTCACGCCCCCCAGCCGATAGCTGCACTGGCGC
>CAJQRU010000099.1 GCA_905612355.1 uncultured Gammaproteobacteria bacterium | reverse complement strand
CGAATCCATCCTGCCCCTACATCCGTCGAACCGCCGGACTTAACCCGAGGAATCTGGTGCCTCTACTGGAGCCAACTACGCAAGATACATGCGCTACCCGTCCCCCTTAAGGTCACTCGACTGCTTATCACAAGGCCACAACCAATTTACCTAAGTGCTCTGCTCTTTGCATCGCATAATAGGCGCACGCAGCGTCCGCAAAGGGAAATGTCTGATCGATGACCGGCTTCATCTGGTCTGAGCTTATCGCCTCGTTCATGCGTTTGAACATGTCGTGACTCCCAACATAGATGCCCTGCAATCGAATGGATTTTCGCATCATCATGGTCGGGTTCATTGTTCCCCCAGCCAGCACGCCGATCAAGGCAATCCGTCCCGCTACTCGCGTTGCCGCGACTGACCGCTCCAATGTACCGGCCCCTCCCACTTCGACAACCACATCAACGCCGACTCCATCAGTTAATTCCATCACTCTCTCGTCCCACTTCGGTGTGGTCTGATAATTAACCGACCCCACCGCTCCCATCGAGCGCGCGCGTTGAATTTTTTCATCGCTGCTGGAAATCACAATCGGCCGTGCCCCCAACATACATGCGAACTGCAGCGCAAATATGGAGACACCGCCAGTTCCCAACAAGAGCACTGTCTCTCCCGGTTGAATATCCGCAAACTCCACCAACGCGTGCCACGCGGTCAAAGCGGCGCATGGCAACGTCGACGCTTCGTTATAAGACAGGTGCTCTGGAAAGCGAATAACACCTTTTTCTCCCAGAACTACCTGCTCTGCCAGCACACCATCTAACACTCCACCCAACGCGCTGTTCATCCCATCAGAGGTAATCGTGCCGCTATTCCATCGTTGGAAGAAACAGGTCGCCACCCGATCCCCCACCTTTACCGCAGTCACCCCGGGACCCACGGCAATGACATCACCGGCCGCGTCCGAATTCGGTACCGTGGGATAACGCACCCCGCGAGGCACAGGGTCTTCAATCATCATCAGATCTCTATAATTGATGGACGAGGCACGAACCTGAACCAGCACCTCTCCGCGTCCCGGAGTCCGGTGATCTCGTTGATTGAGAACCAGACTACCAATTCCCTCTGCCGAGGCAATCTCATAACATCGTATCAATTTCTTCGCTCCTTCATTGCTTCGCTATGGGTATTAACCCCGACACTGGCACCAACCGAACAGTCGCGCACAACCAAACGATCTTTACGTCATGATACTTTACCCACAACCGCGGGGTGCATCGGGTTCACGGCACGATGCTCTTAACGCGACTCATTGGACACACTACTGCCTGCGAGTTTAACCATGACACTTCCTGAAACCCACCTCACTGTTAAACCCGAATGGATAGACCACAATGGCCATATGAATGTCGCTTTCTATGTTTTCGCATTTGATCAAGCGACATATCAGGTATACGAAACCTGGGGCCTGGGCTCTGACTACCCGGACAGAGAACAACATTCAATTTTTACCATCGGCATGAATGTTGACTATCTCAGCGAAGCATTCCAGGGTGATCCGCTCCAAGTAAAGACACAGTTGATCGATATGGATCACAAGCGCATTCATTATCTTCATTCGATGTACCACGCGACAGGCAATCAATTGCTGGCTCGCAATGAGTGTTTGTGCATGAACATCGATCTCGCAACGCGGCGCAGCGCGCCTTTTCCAGCGAGTGTCATGGCGCTACTGAACCCGGTCATGGCCGAGCACCGCCAATTGGCTCCACCGGGTAATATGGGGCGCCGCCTGCAGATACGAAAAGACGGCGCGGCGGCCGGATAATGCCTCGTTCGTGGGTTGCATCCCACTAACGAAGAGCCTCCTCGCCGTGTGTGCGATGACCCACTGTCGTCATCCATTTCACTCGATGCGGATACCTTGGATAGTTTCTCTCGACCCCTAGGAACAAGGTCGTTTGTTCGTGCCACACCGTCGAGGGGCTTTCTGTCAACGGTGTTTGCGGCATAATGCGACCGCCCGGTCAGCTGATGTAACCCTTCGCGTAACCGGCCACTGACTGTCACTCTTGGATTCTGTGTCTTTCTTATGTTGAAAATCACTGGCCTTTCTCTCAGACGTGGCAGCCGCCTGTTGCTGGAAAATGTGGACCTTGATGTATTTCCAGGTCAGCGGATGGGTCTAACCGGCGCTAACGGCTCCGGCAAGTCCAGTTTGTTTGCGGTCATTGCCGGCCGATTGGAGACCGACCAGGGCAACGTGACATTGCCTCGGCACACTCTGATTACCGAAGTTTTGCAGGAGACCCCCGATTCGACCCGCACCGCCATCGACTACGTCATTGATGGAGATCACTCTTACCGATCGCTTGAAGAGAAGATTGCACGAGCGGAAGACAATGGCGATGGCACGCTACTGGCAACTCTGCACGGCCAGATGAACGACATAGACGGGTTTCGCGTCTCAGCGCGGGCCGGCCAACTGCTGCATGGATTGGGGTTTACTGCGAAAGAGCAACGCCAGGAAGTACATACTTTTTCTGGCGGTTGGCGCATGCGCCTTAATCTCGCGTGTGCACTCATGACACGGGCTGACTTGCTTTTGCTTGATGAGCCAACCAATCACCTGGATCTCGACGCCATGGTCTGGCTGGAACGCTGGCTAACGAGTTATGCGGGGATCGTGCTGGTGATCTCCCACGACCGGGAGTTTCTTGATCGATCAGTCACTCGCATTGCCCACATCGAAGACCGCACCATTCAGGTCTACGAAGGAAACTATAGCCTGGCAGAAGAACGGCGGGCCGCCTGGATTGAAATA
>CAJQRU010000098.1 GCA_905612355.1 uncultured Gammaproteobacteria bacterium | reverse complement strand
CACAACGACCTGCCGGTCGAGCTGTCACCACCAGACATCACGGAATACCGTGAGGGAAACAGCGAAGTGGAATACGTCCAGACCATGGACTCGGGCAAACCGGGACCCCATGTCCTGATTTCTGCGGTGGTCCATGGCAACGAATTGTGTGGAGCCATCGCGGCAGACTGGTTACTAAAACAAGCAGTCAAACCCGTGGCAGGTCGTTTGAGCGTGGGCTTCATGAACGTCGAGGCTTATTTGAGTTATGACCCGGATCATCCCAATCGCTCGCGCTGGGTGGATGAAGACTTCAATCGCTTATGGGGGCCCGGCGTTCTTGCTGACCCCAAGCGCACAATCACTAGTGAGGTCCGGCGAGCGCGCGCCATTCAGCCATTTCTTGCGACAGTGGACCTGTTGCTAGACATTCATTCGATGCAACAACCCTGTGTACCTTTAATGATGGCCGGCATGGTAGCCAAAGGTCGCGACCTCGCCGCCCAAGTCGGCATCCCAAGTGCCGTAATTACCGATTCGGGTCACACAGAAGGCATGCGCATGCGTGACTACGCAGCTTTTCGGGACCCTAACAGCGCTCGTAACGCCCTCCTGATCGAGTGCGGACAACATTGGGAGCGTGCCGCGGCAGACGTAGCTAAAGCCACAATGGTGCGGTTTCTGCGCGCCAGCAAGGTCGTCGAGAATGATTTTGCTCACGACTTGCTGAAGACGATGCCCGCAGCACCGACACAAGCGTTCTACGAGGTCGGTGAGATTGTGACGGTCGAATCCGATGCGTTCATCTTCGATCAGCCCTGGGAAGGTTTTGAACACCTCGCCAAAGATACGCTGATCGGGCGTGACGGATCCCGCTTAATCACCGCTCCGTTCGACACCACTGTCCTGATCATGCCCTCAAAACGACTCCACCCGGGTAAGACCGCGGTTCGCCTAGCGCATCCTATTTCCCAATAACAGCCCAGCGTCAAGACAGCGCTGCACCATCAACGCACAAAGTGATATCAGTCCTCACTCAGGTGGCAGGCAACGAGACGGCCACTGTTTATCATTTTTAAAACCGGTATTTCTTCCGCACAACGTTTCATGGCGTGCGGACACCGTGGGTGAAAATGGCAACCTCTCGGGGGTTCCAGAGGGGAGGGAATCTCGCCCCGTACCGGCTCAAAACGACGACGGCGCGTTTCAATCCTTGGCACCTCTGCCAACAATGCCTGCGTATACGGATGCGCCGGTTCTTGAAACAATTCATCGGTGGTTGCAATCTCCACCACGCGTCCCAGATACATGATTACAACCCGATCACTCAGATGCTCCACAACACCCAGATCATGACTGATAAAAAGATAGGTCAGACTTAACTCTGCGCGCAGATCCATAAACAGATTTAGCACCTGTGCCTGAATCGATACATCCAGTGCAGCCACCGATTCATCACACACCAGGAATTGGGGATTCACCGCCAATGCCCGCGCTATACCGATACGCTGGCGTTGACCTCCTGAAAACTGGTGGGGATAACGGCGCATGAATTCCGGATCCAAACCGACCCGCAACATGACTTCCCTGACATAATCCTCGAGACCGTTACGATCGACAATGCGATGAAATAACGGCGCTTCGCCAACGATGTCAAAAACGCGCAGACGAGGATTAAGCGAACTCATGGGATCTTGAAAAATCATCTGGATGGACAGCGCTGCCTCTCTCGCCCTCTGACCTTTCATGCCAGCCATCGGCTCGCCCTGGTAACGCACCTCGCCATCTGACGGCTGGTGCACGCCGGCAACAATGCGCCCTAGCGTCGACTTTCCACAACCTGATTCACCGACCAGGCCCACGACCTCACCATGACCTATTGACAACGACACCTGATCAACGGCGTGAACTACTTCTTCTTTGACATTCGCACCAAGATAATTTGCTAGCTTCGCTGCGAGATCCAGCCTCTTAACAAAACGTTTTGAAACGTCATGCAGCTCCAATATTGGCGCATGACCTTCGTTGACGAACGCGTTTGTCATACCGACTCCTGCGACAACCCACCGTCCGATAACGGCCGATGACACCGAAGCCTGCGACGCCCATCATCCCCGCCACTAACCTCCGGCGCGACAGCGCATACCGCTTGCGCATACGCGCATCGACCTCGAAAAGCACAGCCTGCCGGGAGATTGAGAAGAGACGGCGTCATGCCGGGGATCTGTTGTAAACGCTGACCCCGCTGATTTCGTGAGGGAATCGATCCAATCAAGCCGCTGGTATACGGGTGAGACGGCCGATCCAGCACATCATCAATCTCACCAAATTCGACAATACGACCCGCATACATCACAGCAACAACATCCGCAAGACCCGCGATCACGGACAGGTCGTGGGTAATCCAAATCAAAGCGGTACCGGTGTCGCGACAAAGTTTTTGCATCTCGTACAGAATCTGTCCCTGGATCGTGACATCCAGCGCTGTCGTAGGCTCATCCGCAACAATCAAGTCAGGTCGATTAAGCAATGCGATAGCAATCGAGACCCTCTGACGCATACCGCCGGAAAACTGGTGAGGATAAGCCTTGAGGCGCTCGTCGGCTGATGGGATACCCACTTGCCCCAGGGCGTCTCGCGCCATCACTCGAGCTTGGTCCCGACTGACGCGCTGGTGAGCCCGTATTGACTCGATCATCTGCGTATCAATGCGAAGCACTGGATTCAGGGTCATCATCGGATCTTGAAAAACCATGGCGATCTGATTCCCGCGCAGTTTCTGCCAGCGCTTGGGGGAAACGCCCACCAGATCCTCACCCTGAAACTGGATCTGGCCCCCCACTACACGACCGGGCGCATCAACCAATCCCATAATAGAAAAGCCGGTAACCGTTTTACCGGACCCTGACTCACCCACCAGACCCAACACTTGCCCTCGGTCCACGGTAAAACTGACATCATCTACTGCTTTCACTTCACCCGCCTTCGTGAAAAAAGACGTCTGTAAGTTTCGCACTTCAAGCGTTGCCATCAATTACTCCGCACGTCTGCGCGCAACACTAACGCTGCAACCTGGGATTCAACACATCTCGAAGCCGGTCACCCACAAGATTAATCGAAACGATCGTCACCAGAAGTGCTACGCCCGGAAAAATGGTAATCCAATAATGGCCTGAGTGGATATAGTCGAAACCATTCGCAATGAGACTTCCAAGCGACGGCTCGGTCTGCTCCATACCCAACCCCAGAAAGGACAAGGTCGCTTCCAACGCGATGGCGTGCGCAGTTTGCATTGTGCCAACCACAATGATCGGTGCAACAACGTTTGGAAACAGATGATTCATCAGAATGCGTCGCTTTGACAGCGCCAGACAGTGAGCCGATTCTATGTATTCTTTGCCACGCTCGACTAGCGCCGAACCACGCACCGTACGAGCGTAATAAGCCCACTGCACAACGATCAACGCAATCAGTGTCTTGTCTACCCCCTTTCCCAGTGTCACTAGCAATACCAACGCAATCAAAATTGCTGGAAAACTTAACTGAATGTCGACCAACCGCATGATCAACGAATCGATTCGACCGCCGAAATAGGCAGCAATCAAACCCACGAACACCCCAATCGTCAGCGCGATCACCCCGCTACCAATGCCGACCCCGAGGCTAATTCTGAGACCATAAAAAATCCCGCTTAATAGATCCCGGCCGGATCCGTCGGTACCGAGATAAGCCGTCTGTCCTGAACTCATGATCACACCCGGCGCCAGGGTCTTGTCGGCCACCGTCACGACCGCAAGATCGTAAGGATCAGTTGGCGCCAACAACGGTGCAAATACCGCAATGATGGCGATAGTTATCACGACAAACACACTCACTACAGCCACCGAACTTTCACGGTAATCTGACAAGAACCGCTGCAAGGGCATCTGCACTTTTTCGCCAAGATCCGTAAGATTCGGCACGGCACCGATGGACTCGTTACTCGAACTCACGACCTAATCTCACCGAGACGAACTCGAGGGTCGAGGATCGAATAAAGGATATCGACAACCAGATTGATGATCACAAACAAAAAGACGATGATCATTAGATACGCAACAATGACGGGGCGGTCTAGCATGCCAATAGAATCGATCAATAACTTGCCCATTCCCGGCCAAGCAAATACCGTCTCGGTCACAATAGAAAAGGCAACCAGTCCCCCAAATTCAAGACCCAGCACAGTGACCACCGGAATCATGATATTTTTGAGGACGTGCACCAAAACGATGCGCCTACCACTGAGGCCTTTAGCTCGAGCGAACTTGATGTAATCCTGATGGACGACCTCCCGCGTTCCAGCGCGGGCAAGTCGTATGACCAGCGCCAGCTTAAACAATGACAAATTAATTGCCGGCATCAACAGATAACTAATACCCTTCCATGATGTGAAACTGACCTCTATACCGAACCATTCGGTGGTGGGCCCACGACCCGTAGAAGGTAACCATCCAAGATGCACAGCAAAGAGAACCATCATCATGATGCCCACCCAGAATGACGGCAGGCTAAACCCCAGGATAGACCCACTCATGATGGTCTTTGCGGTAATTGATTCAGGACGAAAACCTGCGAACATCCCAAGGGGAATCCCGATCACCACCGCGATTAATAGAGCAAATAGCGCGAGTTCCATCGTTGCGGGCATGCGCTCCACTATTAACAACAACGCCGGCTCTTCGAAGATGAAAGACTCTCCGAGATCACCCCTTAAGGCGCCCCGAAGAAAAAGCAGATATTGCATATGGAACGGCTTATCCAACCCAAGGCCGGCTATCGCCCGTTCACGGTCTTCCTCATCTGCCTCATCACTGATCAGAATATCAACAGGATCACCGACCAGAAACACACCCGAAAAAACAAGGAAGGACATCAGAAGCACGACGACCCCTGCCTGCATTAGCCGCCGAATAATAAAAACCGTCATCCGCCGCCGCTAAACTAACCGTCGTTTATAAAAAGAAAGGGGCCCGCTAAGACGGGCCCCTTTTTTTAACTCGACTTACTGCGCCTTAATTAGATCAAGTCCAACAGTGCGCTCATCCGCCCGCGCGTTGTACTTAAGGCCTTTACGGGTCGCCCAGGTGTTCACCTGGTAGTGCAATGGAATAATTCCCTGGCTTACACCGATGGCAACCTCTGTCGCCTGCGCCAATATTTTGGCCCGAGCAGCATCGTCTACCGTCGCCAACGCTTTAGTCACTAATGCATCGACCTGAGCGTTTGAATGTCGGCCACGATTGGAGGCTCCATGCCCTTTCGACTTGTCATGCGTCATGAGCAGTGATTTCAATGGTGACGATGGTTCGCCCGTTCCTGCACCCCAACCCACCAGGATAAAACTAAACTCCGGCGTCTTATCCGGGCCGCCTTTTGAAGCCCGCTTGAAATAAACATTCTTAGGCATGGTTTCCACCTTGGTGGGGATGCCGTTGCGGGACAACATCTGCGCTATCGCCTCACAGATTTTCGCATCATTAATGTAGCGATCGTTTGGACCGTGGATCGTCAGCCCAAAACCATCTCCCCACCCCGCTTCTGCCAGTAACTTCTTGGCGCCAGCAGGATCATAG
Organism: uncultured Gammaproteobacteria bacterium; assembly: GCA_905612355.1. GTDB lineage: Bacteria > Pseudomonadota > Gammaproteobacteria > Arenicellales > UBA868 > UBA11791. The sequence goes on along the minus strand of CAJQRU010000098.1, from coordinate 10,295 downwards.
GCCTCTGGTTTGAGTTTCGATGAACGACCGAAAAATCCCTCAGGCAGCAACTGCCCTGCCTTAACCGCCACACCTTCCATTACCTTGTCAACGATCTCATCGCGGTCAATCATCTTAGAAATCGCGATACGAACCCGCGCATCCTTAAGTGGATTTTTCGACAGCGGGTTACCCTTCTTATCAGTGACAAAAGGAGACTTATCGCGTTGTTGATCCATGTGCAAATAAATAACCCGATTTGATATGCCCTGGCTGAGCGATAAATCCGCACTGGATTTAAGTTTTGCAATGTCGGTGGTAGGAACGTTATCGATCATGTCGACATCGCCTGCCAGTAACGCAGCCGTCCGTGCCGGCTCCGACTTGATGAACCTAAAAACCATCTTACTCCAGGGTTGAGCCAACGGCCCCTTGTAACCATCGTACTTCTCCAGCACTAACCGATCACCCTTTTTCCACTCAACAAACTTGTAGGGACCTGTTCCAATAGCGGCTGTCCCCTTATTGAAGTCCTTCGCCTTGATGCCAAAATTCTCACTGCCACCTGAACCTTTTGCATCGCTCGACATGATCAGAATCGTCGTCATGTCATTGGGCATCAGGGGATAGGGTGCTTTGGTGCTGACGTGAACCGTGTGGTCGTCAATTTTCGTGACCGACTTCCCTTTGGTGTAAGTGCGAAAGGAGGAATTACCACCGGTATAACCATCGGCTCGCTTGAAGGAAAAAATGACATCATCGGCAGTGAAATCAGACCCATCGTGGAACTTGATCCCCTTACGCAATTTAAATTCCCAGGTGGTGTCGTCCAATGCCCGCCACGAACGGGCAAGCCTCGGGATCATCTGATCCATCCCGGGAGTCCAATCAACCAAACGACCAAAGATTTGGCCCAGCATCGCATTATTCGGACCCAGGTTGTGAAAATACGGATCAATCGACGAAGGCTCGGATCGAATCCCAATCGTCGCAGTCTCCGCAGACACAGTGGTCGATACCAGCACCGCCGTGAGCGCAGCAAAACAAATATGGCTAAGTTTGTTCATTGTTGTTTCCTCCTCCGTCCAGATAACCAGTGATTTGACTCGGCCAATGTAGCACGAATTATGTGGGATTATGTGGCCTCAGATGAAGACTAAACCCCATCTGGCGACCATTGTGCATCCTCGTCCAAGGGAAAGACGGGCCGCGGCAAGTAGGACCAATCGAAACCAGCCAAGTTTGGTGAGGTCAGCCCTGGAACATCAATTTCAAAAACCTGCCTTGACTCGAAAAGATGCAGGAATCCGGCACGAAAATGACCGCGACTTTTGACCACAATCGAGCGGCATTCCGCCGCCTCGATACCGAACGCCTGCAGGTAATCGGTGGACAGGCACTGTTGTCTATTGGAGATCACCACCACACGAATGCCCCCGGCAACAAGAACCGCTGTGGGGCCTGTGGTGACCGTCTTTCCCGCTACCATTCCATACTCACCGATAAAAACACCATCGGACAATCGTTCAACAGTCGCCTCAATATCAAGGGGGTCAGAAAATGAACTGTCTTCCTCGCTATTCAATGTGATCGACATTTGCGCTCCCACTCCCGCCGCAAATGCCGCCGCCACCGCCGCGCGATCATAGAACACGGCAAGAGCGCAGCCGCTGACTTCGGCCGCCAGAAAGGCGCGAAGAATATGGGTAGTATTCCCGCGCCCGCCTCCACCCGGGTTGTCCGCAGGATCAGCGAACAATATGGCCGGTTGGCTATCATCGGCACCAACTTCCTGAGCCCGTGCAACGGCAGCATCCAAGGAAATCATCTTGGGCTGATAGCGATGCCGATCATTCCAAGCGGCTGAGGCCAACTCCAAGGCAAGCTGTCGCGCACGATCCGAATCATCTCGAGTGGTGACCACAATGGTCATGCCATTTTTTGGTGTATCGCCAAATGCGAATCCTCCCAGGATACTTACATTCATAACGACATCATCGATTCTTGACTGACCCAGACGGATCAAATCACCATAAGGATATCCGTCGGCGGTTAATTGCGTTACCGATGGCGCCACCAGTGGCAGGCGCACTCGGAAACTTCGTGGCCGCACGCCCTCAAACATCTCCAGCAGACCGGCGGCTGCCTCCTGACCACGCTCATAAACATCAACGTGAGGATTCGTGCGATAAGCCACCAGCAAATCGGTTGCCGCCACCATCTCCTCAGACACATTCGCGTGTAAGTCGAGCGTAGCGACCACCGGCACGTCCGGCCCAACCACTTCTCTGATCAAGCGAAACATATCACCGTCTGGATCATGCGTATGGGTCGCGATCGCCGCACCATGCTGACAGACATAGACACCATCCAGCGAGTCGGCGCCCGCGAGTCCAACACGTAATTCCTCAAGAAATTCCAGAAAAAATGACTCTTCAACTGCTCCGGCAGGAGTTGAACCTACCAACACCGCCGGAACAGGAGACCAGCCCTTGGCACCGCCGAAACGATCATCCATAACCTGGTAAAACCCACTAACACCCAGATGCAAGCGCGGATACTCAGCCCGAGCTTCTACACTGATCTCGTCACCGCGCAGATACATGCTCTCCTCAAAGTCGCGACGAGCACACGTGGGGGCGAACCGATTGGACTCCAGGTTAAAGCCACAAATTGCAATTCTTTTTACAGTCATATGCCTGTTCGATCCAGTTGGCGATACCACCATACGGACGCACCCAAAAACCAGGGTACTCCGTAATAAAATGGCCGCGTGTTAAAGGGCAGATCATCAAGTGCAGTTCTTCCTTCATCCAATCCAAGTACCTGCTGACCCAGACGGGTACCCAAATAACTCGCGGTGGCAACACCCGAGCCACAATAACCCAGCGAGTACCATAGACCCTCATGCCGCCCCAGATGCGGCAAATGCTCAAAAGTCCAGCCAACAAACCCCATCCAGGCATGACTGACCTTCACGGAACGCAATTGTGGAAAGATCGTTAACATCTGCCGATAAAGCCGTGGTACGCAGCAACGTGGATTTTTCTCCTTTAATGAAACACGCCCACCAAATAGTAAGCGCCGACCATCGGGCGACAAACGGTAATAAACCACCACCCGACGGGTGTCGGTAACCACTCGACCTTTCGGAATGAGTTCACGCGCGCAACTGCCGAGATCTTCAGTGGCGATGATGTAGCTACCAATGGGTATCACCCGCCGTTGTTGCCATGGTGTTAAAGCACTCGTGTAGCCGCCAGTCGCGATGATTACGTCATTAGCCTCGATCGCGCCACGGGCCGTACGCACGATAGACCTTGATGATCCCCGCTGTTTCTCGATCGAGAGCGCGGCGCAGCATCCGATCACTTGGGCACCGCTGGCCTTCACCCGTTCCAGCAATCCCTGGTGGTAAGCGCCGGGATCCAACGAACCATGACGCTCAAAGACAACACCACCATGGTAGTAATCGGTATTAATCTCACTTGATTGTTCCGCACGCGAAACAAGATAAGCCTCGGGCCGAACATCTACAGGCTGCCGGCCCAGCTGATAGGAAATCTGGTCAAACTGCCGAGTACTGTGCGCACCGTGAAACCGACCACACTCAACAAATCCACAATTTAGATGTTCATCTTTTACAAACTGTCCAATCCACCGGAGTGCCCGTGCACCCTCTTGCAGCACCGCCCGCGCTTTAGTTTCCCCATAGCGTTTTGACAAAGCAACGAAATCCGGCTTAATCCCGGTACTGACCTGCCCTCCGTTACGGGAACTGCAACCCCAACCAATGTCCTCGGCATCAATGACTAGCGTGGAACGCCCGCCGCGCATCGTCTGGAGAGCGGCACATAACCCGGTATAGCCCGACCCAATGACCAAAACATCCACCCGAGGGGGCAATACTGTGTCATCAGCGCACGAACGTGGCGTTCCAGTCCACCAGTAAGGCTCCGATCTGAAATCATCCGTAAGTATCTTCGACTGAGCGACTGACACTGCCCTGCCCTAGGGCACACCGGCTTGTGTGGTGACCTGCTGAATCGATCCAACGAACCAGTCCGGATGAATATCAACCCCCCATCCAGGCCGATCAGGGACAACCACTTTCCCCTCATCTACCGCATAGGGGCTTTCCACGAACAGCTTCTCCTGCCAGGGATAATAATCTGAACCTTCAATCGAAAACTCGAGATATTTCCCAGGATGATCGACCACCCGTAACAAATGCATAGTAAATAGCGTTACCATCGATAGATTGGCGCTATGAGGGGTACACGGTATGCCAGATTCGGCTGCCAGTGCAGCCACCTGTAGAGCGCGCAACATACCGCCCACATAACAAACATCGGGCTGCACTATGTTCACTACCCTTAGGTCGATAATCCGTTGCCAAGTCGACAGATCACAATCCTGCTCTCCACCGGCGACATCGAGCGACAGTGCCTCGGTAACTTCGCGGGTCTGCTCTAACTCCCAGTAAAGGCAAGGCTCCTCAAAATGGATAACGCCCTCGTCTTCCAGCATATGGCCAACATTGATGGCCCGTTTCGGTGAAAAACCGCTATTCCCATCAACCAACAGGTCAACCTGCGCACCCAATAAACGGCGAACCGTCGGCACAATCGCCTCCGTTCTCCCCGGCCATTCATCGACATCGTGACCACACTCGGCGCCAACTCGAAACTTGAATGCATCAAACCCGAAACGATCCCGCAAACGAATCAGTCGCGCCGCCTCATCCTCAGGTTGTATATCGCGGCGCATACTCGATGCATACGCCCGAAGCGGGCCAGGGCGGCCTCCGAGCAACTCGCAAACACTCTTCTCTTCCGCCTTCCCTCTGCGATCCCATAGCGCGGTCTCCAGACCGGCTAGCGCCCGCCGGAGGTACGAACCGGGAAATTTATGCTCCCGCTCGGGAATCATACCGACCAGGCCGGCAATGTCATTGGCATCGCGCCCCACCACCCAAGGCGCTATCTGGCGATGCAGTATCTGGGCGGTAATGTCAGCATGATAAGGCGCAACCTGGCCCCACCCTTCGCTACCGTCCTCTGCAACCACCCGAACAAACGATAAAAATTCTTTAGAGAATGTCTCCACTCGGGCAATAACGGGGCCGGCATCTGCATTACCGGCTGCGGCTATAGTAGTGCTCAACATGACAGCAGGATTTTCGCGACTGAGACACCGGCCATCATGGTCGTGACAAACGCAAAAATCGCTTTCTGGCTAAAGCCGCACGAACACCACACGACGGCATCAGCCCACTTGGGCGCAGGCGTCAGCTGCCACTGCTGATTGATGCGTCGGCACAGTCTTTCGATACCATTTTTGTCAGTGCCCTTAGACGGGGCCTTGAAACCGAACTGGCGGCACATGACCTGGCTCGCTTGACCGGCGCTCGTTTTACCGATCTCAAAATGACACATCATGGCGTGTACCCCATCGCCAGAAATTCAGCTCCACTGGCAATAGACGCATTCCACGACCGACTGGTTAGTCGCTTGATCCAATCTCTTATCGACCACCTGTCTATTGCATTGTTGGTGCCCGAGGTCGGAGTCGAACCGACACGGGGTTGCCCCCACTGGATTTTGAATCCAGCACGTCTACCAGTTTCATCACTCGGGCAATGATCAAGCCATTTGGCAACCAACATTCTACCTCTAAACTTTCCTCATCACGTTTCGTGCCCATTGCTTTCGACCCAACCTTTTCTGAGTCTAACGAAACCGTCTTCTAAGCAGTCCAGCCTTAACGGATCGTTCCTGTCGCTCGAACGACATTCAAGAACATCACAACCATTACCAGCCCCAAGCAGATCTCTGATGTTATCAACACGGCCATATCCTTGGCATCAGAGGACAATCAATCGGCGCATCCACTTTCTGTCCTTGATTAATTACATACCGGGAAGTCTCCTCAGTCCACGGTCCCCGTGGCTTAAAAAGCACCGTCTCAGAACCAAAACGAAGCGACAAGCGATGCTGGGTGGATAACGCGGGGGACGATTTCCCAGTAATCGAATGCAGGGTACGAAAATCGAACACCAAACAATCACCCAGCCCTACTGCCCAGGAAAGCAATTCATACGAAGTCAATTCGGTGTCGATATCTGGCGCCGGGCTATACGCATCCCCGGCACAGACGAACGGTACATTCGCGCTGAATTCGGGCGCAACAAACAACTGATTCCAACGATGGGAGCCCCGGACAAACGTCAACCCTTCCGATTTAGGTGCTGTCTCAAGCGGAAGCCAAACCACACACAGTCGTCCGGTAAAATCAAAATACGGCTCATCATGGTGCCAAGGGGCTGCCGTAGTCGCCCCGATTTCGCGCATAAACCAGTTATCCATGACGAGATTAACGTACTGTGCCCCCATCAGTTTTCCCGATATTTCCGCCAGCGGTGAGTCGAAGATCACCTCTCGAAACTCTGGAATATCGGGCCAAGTCCAATAATCAAACACGTAGCGACCCGGCGACCCTGGAGGGGTGTGGTCCCTAAAGAATCGCCCGGGCTGAGACAGATTCCGGAACACACCGGAACGTGCTTTCTCTACCCACTTCGGTGCGACCAAACCACGCAGACACAACACCCCGTCGCGCCGATAACTGGCAATGGCGTTGGGTGACACAGATGAAAAGGAGATTGGGTCCGCTACCAAGCTCATGTGTTAAACCTCTCACACAAAAAGTGTTTTACGACTCATCAGGTTAAAGATCTATATCACACCTGAATGAAATTGCCTGACCCCGCCGATCATTGCCGCGGGAAACTGCGGCTAAGCGGAATGGTGCCATCGTGGGTCAAACCACTAACCTTTCGTCGACTTCACTTCGATGATCTCCAAGTCGGGGCTGATGCCACTTTGCTTCAGATTGACCACTTTAACCGCCTCGATACCGGTCGCCTCACAGACAAGATCGGCGAACCAATCCTTATTCTTTCGAAAGGTTCGTTTCCACTGGGCAACAAATAACTCCCTCGCCTCCTCTTCTGTCGATGTCCAACGACAAACACTACCGCGTACCGCGACTTCAACTGCTTCATCCAGCAGACACACTTCAAAAGAAATCTCCCATTCCTGAATTTCCATCAAAAACCCTCCCTGTACCCGGTCGCTCTAAAAGTGAACTACTTAAGGCGCTCTTTTCCCGCCTTATAAGTGGCGACATGTTTACCAACACGGTTGCGTCGTGTGCCTGACCAAGGCTTCCCTGCCTTAAAAACTCCTTCAAACGAACGGCCATCCGCCCAGGTAAATTTACCGCGCCCTGCCCGCTGCCCATCGACAAAATCACCGACATACTTACCCACTGACTTACCTTTGTCACGGTAGATTTGAGTGCCAGAACCTTGGATTTTCCCTTGGCTGTAATTTCCCTTCTGTGAGCTTCCGTTCGGCCAGGTAAATAAACCTTTGCCTGAAAAAATCCCGTCCTTGAATCCTCCGACGTACACACCCCCATCGGAATTGGTTAGCTTGCCGTTACCCTGAATTTCTTCTTGTCTCCATGACCCTTCATACACCGCCCCATTGGCCCACTGGAACCGGCCTTGGCCATGCCGTTGACCCTTTTGAAATTGACCCTGATAGTGAGACTTGTCCGGCCAAGTATAGGTACCTTTTCCGTGATAGCGGTCAACTTTGAATTGCCCAACGTAAAGGGCCCCGCTGTCGAACCGTGTGGTACCCAATCCTTCGTAGTGGGCATTGCGCACCACTCCCACATAGGTTGCGCCATCCATAGTCACCTTCACTTTGGAATACCACTTACCTGTACCACACTCGCCCTTGTATCGCCGCCCCTCGTAAACCCCGTCGCACACTTTTCCATCGGCATAAATATAAAATACGTCCGCTGCCGACTCCGTTGCAGCGCCCTTACTTTTGCCTTTGATATTCTTCCTCGTCCCGCCGGTAGCAACTGTAGATTGGCCACCAGCCTTCTTCTGCTCGGTCGTTTCCGCATCACCCGGTTGGGGCGCCCGGCACACGACGTTCTTACCGCACAATTCAGATTGTTCACCGGCAACACTCACCCCCATCGGCAAGATCAACAGGATCACGGACCACCCGAAAGGAACCCCGCGAAGGCAGGTCGACGATAGGGTTTTACGAAACCAGTACGGCGCCCACCAGCGCTCGGCTCTTACATGCCCCCCGGCATGACCCATGCAAACTGAACTGTCATCCATAGCATCGCCTCATGTTAGGCTTTTGATTTCCCGTCGCTATCAGTTATGACCATTATCGCTTCATTACGATTTAACAACAGCGGCGATACTCCCTTTTCTGCGCCTCACGCACCTAACCGATAAGCGTGTGGATCTTGTATAATCCACCGGCCTTAAATTATTGAAAACAGTGAATTTTCGTGCAACTACTGTTCGATTTATTTCCCCTGATCCTCTTCTTTGCCGCCTACAAGTGGTACGGGATTTTCGTCGCAACCGGCGTTGCGATTGCCGCGTGCATCATTCAGGTGGCGGTGCACTGGCTACGAAATCGCCGTTTCGAGACGTCGCACTTGACCACCCTCGGCGTAATTGTCGTCTTTGGGGGGCTGACCCTGATTTTTCGAGACGACACGTTCATTAAGTGGAAACCAACAATCGTCAACTGGATCTTCGCCGCTATCGTCCTCGCCAGCCTCATGGGCCAACGGCGCACCGTGCTCGAATTCCTTCTCGGCAAGAAAATTCATCTGCCGGTCACCATATGGCGCAAAGTCAACCTCGCCTGGGGTCTTTTTTTTCTGGTAGCAGGTGCACTCAATTACTATGTCGCCTTCGTGTTTCGATCCGAACTCGACCCACAGGTACGCACCGATCTCTGGGTCAATTTCAAGGTCTTTGGGTTAATGGGCCTGACGCTGGTTTTTGCCGTGATTCAGATGATGCTGGTCGCGCGCTACATTGTTACTGACAACGGTGACAATGATGGCTGAAACGCCAACTCCGTGTGAGCAAATGATCGACCAACGCCTGCGCTCAGAACTCGCGGCTGAAAGTGTCGATGTTGAGGATCAGAGCCATCTTCATGTGGGTCACGCCGGCGCGCGTTCCGGCGGTGGCCACTACGCGGTGACAGTCGTTTCTTCGCGCTTCCGGGGCCTCGATTTACTGGCCCGCCATCGACTGATCTACCAAACACTGGGGCAAGCGATGCAGGGTGACATTCATGCACTCAGCATCAGCGCTTACACCCCGGAGGAACTCTGACGGCCTCGTTGTCGGTAACGCACTTCTAAAACCCGGTGACGCAGGTTAGACCAATGGCTTCGCCGGCGGCGTTGTAAAGCGTCGGCTGACCCAGGGCCAGCAATTTCGCGACACCGTCTTCTTCAAGCCCCGCGAAACGGGACAATAATTCTGACATCAACGCCTCCGCCGCCCGAGCAGCGCCATCATCAATTTTAAGTGCAATCCCAAGGCCTAACGAGGGCGCAATGGCACAACATACGCCCTCCGCGCCGGTCTTCACCACAAAACGACCCCCGCCAATTTCGATAGCGCTCGTAGTCCAGCGTCCTGTCCCCGCCACCATGAAAGGCTCACGCACCATGGCCTGGTAAAGGCGTTGGGTGGCCCGCCGTCTCTTTGCTTCAAGTCCGGAGCCCGTTCCAAAACGCGCCATACTGCGGGCCAATGCCTGCAGCGGTAATCCGATCACCGGGATTCCGCAACCATCCACCCCAACGGGTGCACGAACAAGCTCCGCACCGCTCACCTGTGAAATCACGCTGGCCACACGCCGTTGCACAGGGTGCTCACGTTGTCTATAACCGCGCGTCACCTCTGCGCGATAAACGGCTGTCGATAACAGGCCAGCATGCTTGCCAGAACAGTTATTGTGAATGCGCCTCGGTGATGCTGCATCCTCGCGTAACCGCGACGCCGAGAGATCGGAAATAGGGAAATGTGGACCGCACTCCAGATTCTCTTCGCTAAGTCCTACTTTCGCCAACCACTCACGAATCACCTTGAGGTGGCGCCCTTCACCGCTGTGTGAGCCACACGCCACCGCCAGTTCAGCGTCACCTAGATGCCAGTGGTCCGCTGCCCCCGTTTCCACCAAGGGCAGTGCCTGCAGCGGCTTAACTGCCGAACGAGGATAAATCGGGCGCATCACATCACCAACGGATAGGCGTGTATCCCCACTGTCATCAACCAAGGCGAACGCACCCCGGTGAACTGATTCGGTTATTGCGCCACGAGTCAACGTGACAAGTATCGGGTTATGTGTGTATCGCATGACGAATACCCTCTTTTTCCTGTCGTTGGCCCCGATCCCAGC
>CAJQRU010000097.1 GCA_905612355.1 uncultured Gammaproteobacteria bacterium | reverse complement strand
ATCAGGACTACAAAGTGGTTCCCTACGATCCTCGTATCGGGGCTACCTTGTCCTCTCACGAGGTTGCCCAAGGTTACCGCGAGGTTGACGACCCATCGATCACCGTCCGTTTTCCAGTTATCGACGAGGATAAAACCTATTTCCTCGTCTGGACTACCACGCCGTGGACCTTACCGGCCAACCTGGCTCTGGCAGTCGGCGCAAGCATCGATTACGCCTTTGTCGAACACGGTGGGGAAACCCTGATTCTTGCCACACAGCTCGTCGACAAAGTGCTTGGCGAGGGGCCGCACACCATTGTGCGACGCGTAAAGGGTGAGGATCTGATGGGGTTGCGCTACCAACGGTTATTCGACGAGCTACCTGCCGAGGGAGATATCTGTCGCGTCCTGACCGCTGATTTTGTCAGCACAGACGATGGCACCGGTATCGTCCACACTGCGCCTGCGTACGGCGTGGACGATCTTGCCCTGGGACAAGCCCATGGTTTACCAGTGATACACGGAATCGGCCTCGACGGGTGTTTCAAGGACGAAGTCACGCCCGTTAAGGGTCAATTCTTCAAAGACGCAGACCCTACCATCATCGAGATACTGCGCGAGCGTGGCCTGCTCTTTCGATCCGAGACCCACCGCCATAATTATCCTTTCGGCTGGCGTACCGGTGACCCACTGATCTACTACGCTAAGAACGCCTGGTATATCCGAACCACGGCAGTGCGCGACCGCATGGTCGAGCTCAACTCCACCATTAACTGGGTTCCGGAAACGATTCGCAACGGCCGTTTTGGCAACTGGCTAGAACACAACGTCGACTGGGCATTATCGCGAGAACGTTTTTGGGGTACACCGCTGCCAGTGTGGACCGATGGCGAAGGTGACTACGTTTGCATCGGATCAGTAAAGGAACTGGAAACACTGTGCGGTCGATCATTGGCAGCGCTTGATCTACACCGACCCGCCATTGATGAAGTGCACTTTACCCATCCCGATAATGGACGGGTGTATCGCCGCGTACCCGAAGTCATCGATTGTTGGTTTGATTCCGGAGCCATGTCCTACGCTCAGTGGCACTACCCATTCGAAAATCAGCAGGTGTTCGAACAACATTTTCCCGCTGACTACATCTGTGAAGCGATCGATCAGACCCGCGGCTGGTTCTACAGCCTCCACGCCATCGCGACGCTGGTATCCGACAGCGTCGCCTACCGAAATTGTATCTGCTTAAGTCACATTGTGGATAGCGACGGAAAGAAGATGTCGAAATCGCTAGGCAATATTGTCAATCCTTATGATGTTTTTGACCATATCGGTGCCGACCCCTTACGATGGTATTTCCTTGCCCGCCTGACGCCGGATGTGCAAAAACGCATCTCCGTCGCGATCATCGCGGAAGTGGCCAGTTCATTCATTAATACGCTGTGGAACACCTACGCGTTTTTTACCCTTTATGCTTCCCTTGACAAAGTTGACATCAAACAAGATGTCTCTTTGCCCGAACGGCCGGAAATCGATCGATGGATTCTCGCGCTGGCTCATCGCACGGTAGAGCAAACCACCGCGGCACTGGAACAATACGACGCTCACCGTGCGGGCGGCGTCATCGAATCGTTTGTCGATCAACTCAGCAACTGGTACGTGCGCCGCAACCGCCGGCGATTCTGGAAAAGTGAGAGCGGAATCGACAAGCAATCGGCCTATCTCACATTGTATCAATGCCTCAACCTGGTCCATCGCCTCATGGCACCGTTCACCCCGTTTCTCAGCGAAGAAATTTACCAGAATCTGGTTCGTTCCACCGACCAGGCAGCGCCAGTAAGCGTACATATGACATCGTGGCCTGTGGTCGACCCTACATGGCAAAACGACGCATTGATTGAAGCGCTGTCCGTGGTGCAAAAAGTGGTCGCACTCGGGCGCACGGCACGCGAAAGCAGCCGTATACGGGTGCGTCAACCACTCTCTCGCCTGTTAGTCCGACTGCCTAATAAAAACATGGTGGAAAAACTCGACGCGCACTGCGCCCAGGTGCTAGATGAACTGAACGTAAAGATCATTGAAGTCATTGAGCAAGATGCACAGTTAGTCACATATCGCATCAAACCGAACCTACCCAGGGTCGGTAAGCGTCTAGGAAAGTACGTCCCTGCCGTGAGGGCTATGCTAAATGACATTAATGGCGTCAACGTAGCCAAAGCCCAGGCTGCGGGAGACTCCATCACGCTTAACGTCGAAGGCCAACAGTTTGAGTTTGGCCCGGAAGATCTACTCGTTGAAACCACAGCTGCCCCTGGCTTTGCCAGCGCGGAATCGGAGGGGTTTCTCGTCGCGCTGGATACCCAACTGACCCCTGCCCTTGAAACGGAGGGCCTCGCTCGCGAGATGGTACGGACCGTTCAGGAAGCTCGAAAAACAACCGGTCTACAGATATCTGACCGCATTGCACTCGGTATCCAAGGATCCTCCGCTATCGATGCTGTCTTAACGGCCTACCGCGACTACATCATGTCCGAGACCCTCGCTACCACTTGGCTAGAAAACGAAGCACAAGACGCGGCCAATTCCGTATCACACCAACTGGAGCAGCACCGGTGGGTTATCAGGATAGAAAAGGTCAGTTAATCACGACATAAAAAGGTTGTTGGTTGGATAGTAGTAATCCAGGTGGCATGGTCTCTGACCCGTTTTGTTCTGGTACCATGCGGCCTTCGTTGGCACCACTTGACTGAACGGCGGAATCCCTCATGGCACGCAGTTTTCTCTTTACCTCGGAATCGGTCTCCGAAGGTCATCCAGACAAAATGGCTGATCAAATTTCGGACTCGATACTCGATGCTGTGATCATGCAAGACCCCTCTTCGCGGGTTGCGTGTGAAACACTCGTCAATACCGGCCTCGCCTTGGTATCCGGTGAAATCACCACTGCTGCTCAAGTGGATTACACCGACATCGTGCGTGACACCATCCGAGATATCGGCTACACGTCATCCGACATGGGCTACGATTATAAGAGCTGCTCTGTCATGGTGGCGCTGGATAAGCAATCACCCAACATCGCTCAAGGAGTCAATGAAGGCGAAGGACTTGACCTAGAACAAGGCGCAGGTGATCAGGGCCTGATGTTTGGCTTTGCGTGCAGCGAAACGGACGTATTAATGCCATTTGCAATCACCTACGCCCACCGTCTCGTTGAGCGCCAGGCGCAGGTGCGTCGCAGCGGTCGCTTGCCTTGGCTACGCCCGGATGCCAAGAGCCAGGTCACTGTACTGTACGAAGACGGTGTACCCGTTTCGGTGGATACTGTGGTTCTCTCTACCCAGCATGCGGAAGACATTGAACATGGCACCCTATCGGAAGCGGTGATCGAGGAAATCATAAAACCCGTGTTGCCGCAAAACATGGTCACAGAAAAAACACGTTATCTGGTTAACCCTACTGGCAGTTTCGTCATCGGCGGACCCCATGGGGATTGTGGTCTGACGGGTCGTAAGATTGTGGTCGACACTTATGGCGGTTCCGCTCACCACGGCGGCGGTGCTTTTTCCGGCAAAGACCCGTCAAAGGTCGACCGATCTGCTGCTTATGCCATGCGCTACGTAGCAAAAAATATTGTTGCGGCAGGATTAGCGACTCAATGTGAAGTGCAAGTAGCTTATGCCATCGGCGTTGCCCAACCGGTGTCACTAATGGTCAACACCCAAGGTACCGCGGTGATTCCAGAAGAGGAAATCGAAAAGTTGGTGCATGCTCATTTTGATCTGCGCCCCAAAGGTATCATTCGAGAACTTGATCTACTGCGACCGATTTATCGCAAGAGTGCCGCGTACGGACATTTTGGCCGCGAAGACCCTGACTTCCATTGGGAAAAGACTGATAAGGCCGAAATCATGCGATCCGCTGCAGGTCTGTGACTGATCGATTGTTACTGACTCGAGCGGTTATTTCTTAAGCTTGCCAGTGGGCGAGCCTTGTTGTTGTCGAGGAGCGTTGCAACAGGATATCCCTGTCAGGCTCGGCTAACGGCATGAATTTAGACGCAAACTGCGCTTAGTTACTCTGGAGAGTTGGCTATGAATGCTGCAACCGTTTCTGGCACCGACTATGTGGTGGCGGACCTTGCTTTGGCAGAATGGGGTCGTAAAGAAATTCGCATTGCCGAAACGGAAATGCCGGGCCTAATGGCGGTCAGGGAAGAATACCAAGCTGCACAACCCCTTGCTGGCACTCGCATCGCCGGGTCGCTCCACATGACCATCCAGACCGCTGTACTCATCGAGTCGCTAACGGCTTTGGGTGCTACCGTACGATGGGCTTCATGCAATATCTACTCTACCCAGGACCATGCCGCTGCCGCTATCGCTACCAGCGGTGTCCCCGTATTTGCGTACAAGGGTGAGTCACTGACCGAATACTGGGACTATACCCACCGCATTATGGAATGGCCCGGTAATGAAACCCCCAACATGATCCTGGACGATGGTGGGGACGCGACTTTGCTTGTGACTCTCGGTGCCCGAGCGGCTACTGATCGCAACTTGATTCAGAAACCAACCGGCGAAGAAGAAGAGGCGCTCTTCGCGAGTATCGCGCAGCGTCTTGACAAGGATCCCGAATTCTATGGCCGCATTGTCGGCAATCTGCAGGGCATCACAGAAGAAACCACAACCGGTGTTCATCGCCTTTACCAGATGCAAGAGCGAGGAGAACTGCCTTGTCCGGCAATTAATGTCAATGATTCTGTAACCAAATCCAAGTTCGATAATCTGTATGGTTGTCGAGAATCACTGGTTGACGGAATCAAGCGAGCGACGGACGTCATGATTGCCGGCAAGATTGCTGTCGTTGCCGGCTACGGTGATGTCGGCAAAGGCAGCGCTCAATCCCTGCGCGGGCTAGGCGCCAATGTATGGATAACCGAAATCGACCCCATATGCGCCATGCAGGCCGCAATGGAAGGTTACCGCGTAGTCACAATGGACTACGCCGCTGATAAGGCGGATATCTTTGTCACCGCCACCGGCAACTACCATGTCATCACAGCCGACCACCTTCGAGCAATGAAGAACCAGGCAATCGTCTGCAACATTGGCCATTTTGACAACGAAATTGATGTCGCCAGCCTGCAGAACTACCCTTGGGAAAATATCAAAGACCAAGTCGATCACGTTATTTTTCCAGACGGCAAGCGGTTGATCCTTCTTGCACAGGGCCGCCTCGTCAATCTCGGCTGCGGCACTGGCCACCCAAGTTTTGTAATGTCCAACTCATTTACCAATCAGGTGCTCGCCCAAATTGAACTGTGGAAAAACCCTGAGCGCTATTCTCAGGGCGTACACGTGCTGCCCAAAAAACTTGATGAACAGGTAGCTCGGTTACATCTTGGAAAGCTTGGTGCTGAATTGACAACACTACGAGCAGACCAGGCCGATTATATCGGCGTTGACGCTTCAGGCCCGTACAAACCAGAGTACTATCGTTATTAAAATACGGGTCGTGTAGTCATCAGAGGTCTTGGGGATTTTCCGCCGGCGCCTACATCAGCGCTACGCGGTCGCGTCGGGAATCAATTGTTTTTCGAGATGCGCGATACTGTCTTTAAGGAATAGTTTTCTTTTCTTTAGACGACGAACCTGTAAATCATCAATGGTTGGATCAGCCGCGAGTGCGTCTAGTTGGCCATCAAGGGCCCGGTGCTCGGACTTTAGTTCGCTGATTCGGTTTGTCAATGTATCGAATAATTCCACACCCATAGTCTCTCCTCAATCATTGTCCAGCAGTCAACGCCTACGGTTAAGCAATGGAAAACTCAGCCCCGCTTTCTGGTGCCGGGACAACCGTGTCTGCCACCCCTACCAAGTGGCATGCTACTCCCTTTACCCGCCACTTTCATCCCCCTGCCGCTGCCGAAGATGTGGTATTCCCTGTCCTGGCGAGCCGGTATCCGGTCCTATCGTGGCCGGGTTGCGCTATTCTCTTACTCCACACACTGATCATGCTGTTAGGGTCCCGATGACCACTGAATTATCCCCTCGCCACCGCGCACCCGACCGGACCTATCTGCGCGATTACCGACCACCGGCATACCGTATCCCTCAGGTGGATCTTCAGTTTGATCTGCAGGCGGAGGAAACCCATGTGTGCTCCCGACTGTCGATCGAGCGAGTGACACCCGATCAAGTGCCGCTCCAACTCGATGGCGAGGCATTGAATCTAACGGCCCTATATGTTGATGAGGCCCCGCTGGCTGATAAATACATCGAGATGCATGACCGGGGATTGGTCATAAAAGGCTTACCTGATCGGTGCAAATTACGTATCGAGAATCGCATTCACCCCACGCAAAACACCGAACTGAGTGGACTTTACCTGTCGCAGAATAGCCTCTTTACACAATGCGAGGCTGAGGGATTTCGCAGGATCACGTACTTTATCGATCGCCCCGACATTCTGTCTATCTACACCGTTGAGATGTCCGCAGATAAAAAATGTTACCCCGTGCTTTTATCTAACGGCAATCTGGTGGCGCAAGAAACCCGTGGGGGCGGGCGGCACTGGGCTAAGTGGCATGATCCATTTCCCAAACCGAGTTACCTTTTCGCTATCGTCGCTGGTGACCTCGAATACCTTCAGGACAAGTTCAAAACGCGTTCTGGGCGCGACGTTGATCTGCGTCTTTACGCGCAGCAAGGTGACATTGCTCAATGCCAACATGCCCTGGAGTCACTGAAACAAGCAATGCATTGGGACGAGGTGCAATACGGCCGTGAATACGATCTTGACCTTTACATGGTGGTTGCAGTCAGTGACTTCAATATGGGTGCGATGGAGAACAAAGGTCTCAACATTTTTAATACAAAATACGTCCTTGCCCAGCCCGAGACAGCGACTGATCGCGATTACCATAACATCGCCGGCGTCATCGGACATGAGTACTTTCACAACTGGTCAGGCAATCGCGTCACCTGTCGTGATTGGTTTCAACTCAGCCTGAAGGAAGGATTCACTGTTTTTCGAGACCAGCAATTTAGTGCAGACATCGGCTCGGCTGCGGTCAAGCGCATAGAAGACGCCGCGCTTGTCCGAACCCACCAGTTTCGGGAAGACAGTGGGCCCATGGCTCACCCCGTGCGGCCGTTGTCTTATGCGGAAATAAACAACTTCTACACTCTGACTGTCTATATCAAAGGTGCGGAAGTAGTACGCATGTTACACACGCTTATGGGTGCCGCCGGTTTTCGCCTGGGCTGTGACCTGTATTTTGAACGCCATGATGGCGAAGCCGTCACGACCGACGACTTCCTTACGGCGATGACAGATGCAACTGGCATCGATCTAGCCCAATTCAGCCGCTGGTACGACCAGGTTGGGACACCACGGGTAACCGCCAACGGCCGATACAATGCACAGGATAAAACATACACACTGACTCTAAGTCAGGTCTCGACAAAACTCCCTGGCCACCCCTTGCCACAACCGCTTCATATCCCAGTGCAAACAGCGCTATTACATGACGATGGTAAACCGATGCTGTCCCGTCTCGCTAGCGACGGCGATACCACACACCAGCATCTACTCGAACTAACGGAAACTCAACAGGATTTCGTGTTCTCCGAGGTGACGAGTGAGCCCATCTCCTCCCTATTACGCGAATTTTCCGCACCAGTCATCCTAGACTATCCGTTAGATGCAAGCGTGTTGTCACTACTCATGTACCACGATACTGATCCGTATTGCCGCTGGGATGCCGGCCAGCGCCTGGCGCGTCTAGAAATCCTTGACACACTCAACGTACTGACAACCTCGTGTGAACCCATGATCAGCGAGTCGTTCCTCCGAGCGTTTAGCCAGGTGCTCGATGTAAAGAGTGAGGACCAGGCATTTCAGGCCCTTACACTGACACTTCCGGAAGAGGCCTATCTGACAGAAGATCTCGCGGTGATTGACCCGGTACTGCTCCACCGGGCGCGCGCCGCGACTGAACACGCGCTGGCTCAGTATCTGGAAGAACGGCTCACCACCCAGTATCACTCACTGACCACTACCGCACCTTACGTTCGGGATTCACATTCGGTAGGTAACCGGGCATTGCGTAACCTTTGCCTTACTTACCTGATGAAACTGGAGTCAGCGAATGTCTTCGCACTGGCGACGCAACAACTTTCTACAGCCGACAATATGACCGATGCTTTGGCAGCGCTCAGCGCGCTCGCCTCATCACATGCCCCGCAGCGGGAAAAAACCCTGGGTGATTTCTTCCAAAAGTGGCAATCCTACCCTCTAGTCGTCGATAAGTGGCTTCGTGTTCAAGCGACTTCCACACGTCACGATACACTTGAAAAAGTCCGTGAACTGACCGAACACGTTGCTTATGATTCGGACAATCCCAACAACATATACGCGCTAATTGGCGGCTTCGGTTTTTCGAATTCCGTCAACTTTCACCAGATCGATGGCGCGGGTTACCGTTTTCTAGCTGATCAAGTCATACGGCTGGATCGCTCTAATCCCCAGTTAGCTGCTCGGCTTGTTGGCGCATTGAGCCACTGGCGCCGTTATGAGCCCATCCGTCAACAGTTGATGCGCGAACAACTTCAGCGTGTGCTGAGCGCCCCGCAGGTCTCTCGCGATGTTGCGGAAATCAGCACTCGGACACTGGCAACATCCTGACACGAAAACCGCTCGACCCACCATTAATGAAACTGACCCAACATATCGAGTGCTGTGATGGTTGGGTTGTAACCGCTGTCTTGAAGGACATCCGGTGACTCGCTCACGCGACAAATTGCCGCAGACCTCCTCCCGGGCGCAAGTCGATTCATTCATCGATGCGATAAAGACAACCGCGGTGGGCCACGTTGCCGACCAAAACGGTCGCTTATTGTTCGCAATGGACGCAACAGCAAGCCGTGAAACCGTGTGGGATCGCGCTTGCCATATTCAAGGGCAGATGTTCAACGAAACCGTTTCCATCGGCGGTCTTAGCGTCCAACTCGCCCACTATGGCGGCTTTATGGAGTTTGCTGCGACACCCTGGACCAGCAGCGCACACGACCTACTACACTACATGACAGCGATTCGGTGCCACGCGGGACAAACCCAAATCGGACAGGTACTCAAACACGCGCTGGCTGAATCCCGACGCGCCCCCATCCATGCTCTGGTTTTTGTCGGTGACGCCATTGAAGAAGACCCCGATGCTCTCTATAAATTGGCAGGCGAACTGGGAATTCTCGGAGTGCCTATGTTCCTCTTTCAAGACGGCAGTGATCCGGTGGCCGAAGCCGCCTTTCGACGACTGGCCGCATTAAGCCATGGCGCCTATTGTCGCTTTGACAGTTCAAGCGCGGAACAACTACGTGATCTTATGTGTGCTGTCGCTATTTTTGCAGTGGGTGGTCGCGTTGCACTGGAGGATTTTTCTCGCCGCCGCGGCGGCACAGTGAGTCGCTTAACCCACACCTTTACCCGCAAGCCCTAAGCGATGATCCGGCTGCTTTTGGCCGCTACGGCGTTGATCGCATTGATCGCTCTGGCGCGCTGGTTGGGGCGCGCCAATGCAACCCAGCGGTCCAGAACGCTGAAACAGATCCTGTTGTATGGCGCCAGTGCAATCTTGCTGCTGCTGGTCATCACCGGGCGACTACCTTGGCTGTTCGCGTTGATCGGGGCCGCCTTACCCTGGTTACAACGGGCGATGATGGCACGTCGGGCATGGAACACATTTCGATCCATGCGTCGTCCGCAAAGCGGTCAGAATTCGCGTGTTGAGACAGCATTCTTGCGTATGACGCTCGACCACGACACGGGTGATCTTAACGGCGAGGTCATCCAAGGGACCTTTAGTGGATCGCAACTGTTAGACCTCTCCTTGGATCAGTTACGCGAATTGCTGGACCAATTACGTACCGGTGATGCCCAGTCTGCCGCCCTGCTAGAGGCCTACCTCGATCGAACACAAGGCGCCTCCTGGCGAAAACACGACGAAACGACCACCGAAGAAACTGTCCATAATGCCGCTTCAGCCCCGATGAACCAGCAAGAAGCAGCGGAGATCTTAGGCATCAGCGGTGACGCGCCCCACAAGGTCATTATTCAGGCCCACCGGCGACTAATTCAGCGAATGCACTCAGATCGCGGGGGATCCGATTACCTGGCGGCAATGATCAACAAAGCAAAAGATGTGTTAGTCGCAAAATGACGCGCCCGCCAAGGCGTAATAAGCGCACTATAATTAAGGACCAAAGCAACCCCTCTGCCACGACCCTGTCATTCGCTATGGACATCCATGTCCCCGGTCGTTTAAAACGACTCCTGTGAGGCCTGTAAGTAACATCCAACGTCTGCTACTACGCGTTTGGGCGGTGCCTATCGCAGTCGCAGTCGGTACCCTCGGGTGGCCAGCCTCACTGGATTCCCTGGAGCGCCAAAGTGTGTCAACTTGGGGCGTGGATCGGGCATTAATCTCCCAGACCATCTCGCCGCCCCTGTCAAACGGACGCTTCCCTTTGAGGATCAGTGTTAACCACCGAGACACACCCCATCGGTCATCAATCCAGTACACGATTGACTCTAGTCTGCAAAATGCAACGGCTGCCGTTCTGGACCATTATCGCCCTGACTATGGTGTTTTTGTTGCCATTGATCCTGAATCCGGACACCTCCTGGCTATCGCCAGCCACCAACGGGAGGGCACCCCTGAGCACAACCTAGCACTAAGAGCCGGTTACCCAGCGGCATCGATATTCAAGATTATTACGGCCGCAGCGGCTGTCGACCTGGGCAAAGCCCAAGCTAACACTGTCTTGCCATTTAATGGCAAAGAAACGAGCCTCTACCGCAAGAACGTACTGCATCATAAAAACAACCAATGGACTCGGCACTTCACACTAAAAAAGTCATTCGCAAAATCAGTCAACACGGTGTTCGCACGAATGGGCATCGAGCTGGTCACCCGTGAACACCTATTAGCCTATGCTGAGCGGTTTGGGTTCAACCAATCTCTCGGATCAGATTTCATTCTTGACAACAGCACGTTTCAACTGGCCAGCGACGATCCGTGGTTGATCGCAAAAACTGCCGCGGGATACACCCGCCAAACGACGCTCAATCCCATCCATGGTGCTGTCATTGCTGCGACCATCGCCAATGGGGGTTACCGCGTGCGTCCAACCCTGGTCGATGCCCTGATTGAAGATCACGGTATTATTCTTTATGAAACGCCCCCCACAACTCGCATACGGGTACTGGCATCGAAAACGGCAGACCAGTTACAAGAAATGATGGAGACAACGGTCCGCATCGGTTCGGCGAAATCATCTTTTAAAAACTTTTTTCGCGGCGATTACAGCGAGGTCCATGTCGGGGGGAAAACCGGTACCCTAACCGGTCTTAATCCACCCGGTCGCTATGATTGGTTTGTCGGATACGCACATCGAGGGGAAAAGAAACTAGCCTTTGCTAGCCTATGTATCAACCGAGAATACTGGCATGTAAAATCGGCATACGTCGCACGAAAAGCCATCGAGCATTACTTTTCTGTCGACCCATCCTAACCAAACCGGCAGTCAAACCGCCCCGACGCAAAAGGAACGCAATTGCAGCAGTACCTAAATGTTGTTGAACGCGTACTCCAACACGGAGAACGGAAAGTCAATCGTACTGGCATCGATACGCTATCGACCTTTAACATCAATTATGAGGTTGACCTTAGGGATGGCTTTCCATTACTGACCACCAAAGAAATCTCGTGGAAGAATATCGTCGTTGAAAACCTTTGGTTCCTTTCTGGTCAACGACACATCGGGCTGTTGCGCCGACACGGTTGCCACTTTTGGGACCCGTGGGCTGATGATCAAGGTTATGTCCCTAGTGCCTATGGCAACCTGTGGCGTCAATTTCCCTTTCACTCAGAGGGCAGGCCGGATCATACTGATCAAATTCGTTGGGTGTTAGATGAAATCGCCCGCAACCCCAACAGTCGTCGATTGGTCGTATCGGCCTGGGCACCAGGCAATGCACACGACAGCGCATTACCGCCCTGTCACGCGTTCTGGGCGCTCAATGTGCAGACAGATGAACAAAATCAACCTACGTTATGCTTGCATCTGACTCAGCGCAGTTGTGATGTCGCGCTCGGCTTACCTTACAACATTGCCGGGTATGCATTTTTGCTTGAGCTGTTCTCGCGGTTAAGTGGTATCCCAGTAGGCCGTTTTGCGCACACGCTGATCGATGCACATGTATACACTGCGAAACCTGATGGGGGGAAATCTGATTACGACCATGTGCCCGGTCTTCGGCAACAATTGGAACGCTCACCCAGGCCATTGCCTACACTTGCTATCGACCCCACTATCCGCTCCCTTAGCGACATCGAACAGCTGTTTGAAGCCAGTACAGAAGACTTGCTCGCGACCTTTGCGTTGTCTGGTTATGCACCGCACCCAGCGATTCAGTTCAAGGTCGCCGTATAACCGTGCGCGGTGCAATTGTTGCGCTGTCAAGAAATAGGGTGATCGGTGTTGCCGGGCAACTGCCGTGGCACTACCCCGCTGATCTGCAGCGATTCAAACAGGTCACTCTCAGCAGCACCATCATCATGGGCCGAATAACGTGGGACTCTCTTGCGCATCGTGCGTTGCCGCAGCGTCGCAATATCGTTATCAGCCAACAACGCCGTTCCGACGTTGAATGCTTTGACAACATAGAAGCAGCACTCACCGCCATAGAAGGCGACACCTGGTTCATCGGTGGCGCACAACTCTACGCGGCGGCACTAGATTATTGCGACATTGTCGATACAACACAGGTGCCCGATACGGTTGAGGCTAAAGATGCTGTGTTCTTTCCCGAGTTGGACGCGGCGCTGTGGAAAGCGGGACCTGTATCGGATCTACCAGGGGACCCGCGATTGAAACTCTGCCGTTATCATCGCACTGAACTCTGACCGCTCCGTCCGACCAGATCATCCAATCGTTGCTGCGCACCCTCTGAAAACGTCGCTCATCAAATCGCTGGTACCAACCGCCAATGGACGTCTCCCACCTTCTCGATCCCCTCAATGAGGCTCAGCGCGATGCAGTAGCAGCCCCTCCAGGACCCACTCTTGTCTTGGCCGGTGCCGGCAGCGGGAAAACCCGTGTGCTGACTCACCGGATAGCATGGCTAGTAGAGACACTGGACGTTTCTCCATTGTCTGTATTGGCAGTGACTTTCACCAATAAGGCAGCCCGCGAAATGCGTGGGCGAATTGAGAATATACTTGGCTTTTCTCTGCGCGGCATGTGGATTGGTACTTTTCACGGCATCTGTCACCGCCTGCTGCGCGCGCACCCGCAGGCGGCGAACCTGCCCGAAACGTTTGAGATTCTCGATTCCGACGACCAGTTCCGCCTGGTTCGGCGAGCACTGCGGGAACTCAATGTGGATGAGGGGTATTGGCCTGTACGCCAGGTCCAGTGGTTCATTAACAACCACAAGGACGAAGGTCACCGTGCCCACCACCTGCCGGACAAAGAGGACTCACAGCACGACACGCTGGTCCGAATCTTTGCTCACTATGAAGCGCAATGCCAGCAACTCGGGCTAGTTGACTTTTCTGAACTGCTGTTAAGAGCAGTGGAAATGTTAGAAAAAAACGACGACCTACTCTGTGCCTACCGCCAACGGTTTTCACATATCTTAGTGGACGAATTTCAAGATACCAATACAGTTCAATACCGTTGGCTTCGGCTTCTGGCCGAACCCGCTAAGCAAATTGTTGCCGTGGGCGATGATGATCAATCGATTTACGGCTGGCGCGGCGCGCGGGTAGAAAACATGTCCCATTTCGAGCATGATTTTGGACCGGTTAAAGTGGTTCGTCTGGAACAGAACTATCGCTCTACCGGGCATATCCTGCGAGCTGCTAATGCCGTTATTGAACACAATACGAGTCGCCTGGGGAAAAATTTATGGACAACAGGCCCCGAGGGAGAAAAGATCTCGGTCTATGCGGCTTTTAATGAAATAGACGAAGGTCGCTTTGTCATCGAGCAACTTCAGGACTGGGTTGGTCAAGGGCATCGCCGTGATTCCGCTGCTGTACTTTACCGCTCCAATGCACAATCCCGCGTCTTCGAAGAACTACTGCTCGATGCGGGCATTCCCTACCGCGTCTACGGCGGTCTTCGCTTCTTTGAACGTGCAGAAATTAAGGATGCACTCGCCTACTTGCGACTAGCCTACAGCCATGACTCGGATCCCGCCTTCGAACGTATCGTCAATACGCCAACGCGGGGTATCGGGGTCCGCACATTAGAAGTCGTCCGCATGACGGCACGTGTCGAGGGTCTCTCTCTTTGGGGAGCGACAATCCAGCTCGTCCAATCAGATACTCTTCCTAAGCGCGCCCGCTTTGCCTTACAGAATTTTCTCGAATTGATCAACGCACTGGTTAATCAGCTCACCGACCTAGAATTGTCGGAACAAGTCAGCGTGATCATCAGCCATAGTGGGCTGATTGACCATTACCGCAAAGAACGAGGCGAGCGTGCGGAAACCCGCGTAGAAAACCTAGAGGAACTGGTTAACGCAGCCCGTCGCTTTTCCTTCGATCCGATTGAGCACGAAGGACAAGATGCCCTCGGTGCGTTTCTCTCGCATGCAGCACTGGAGGCAGGCGAAGGTCAGGCCGAAGAATGGGAGGACTGCGTGCAATTAATGAGCCTACACATGGCCAAGGGGCTCGAATTTCCAGTCGTGTTTCTAACGGGATTAGAAGAAAACCTGTTTCCTCATCAGCGCTCCCTGGGAGAATCTGGCCAGCTCGAAGAAGAACGACGATTATGCTACGTCGGCATGACCCGTGCTATGCAACGTTTGTATCTGACGTGGGCTGAAGTTCGACGCCTGCACGGTCGTGAGGATTACACCGCCGCATCTCGTTTTCTTTCCGAAATACCCGAAGATCTGATTACCGAAGTCCGCGCCGTTACCGCTTATCCGACCTTATCCGCAAGTTCTGCCATGGCCGCGAACCCAAGCGACAACATTATGCTTGGAACCACTGAACTTCGTTTGGGAGGAGCGGTTCGTCACACAAAGTTTGGCGATGGGACTCTGGTCAAGGTAGAAGGGCAGGGGGCGTCGGCCCGAGTCCAAGTGAATTTCGAAAAAAACGGTAACAAATGGTTAGTGCTTGCTTACGCGAGCCTACAACCACTATAGCCAGACGACACCACCACGGTAGGCACATCACCTTCAACCCATCGCGTATGACAGCACAATCCCCGCGAAAATAGCCCCACCAAACCAGTTGTTGTTGCGAAATGCCCTAAAGCAGTCTGCCCGATCACGTTGGCGACACAGCCAGCATTGGTACACAGCGGTGCCCGCAGCCATACTCAACCCTAAATTAAAGATGCCGTTGAACCCAAGGTGTCGACCTAACAGATATAACACCATGAGTGACAACGACTGGCACAAAAGATTTGCACTTCGGTCGTACTGGCCAAACCAAATGGCAGTCGACTTGACGCCGATCTTAATGTCATCCGGTCGATCAGCCATGGCGTACATGGTGTCATAGGCGACCGTCCATAAAAGATTAGCAAGAAACAAAACCCACGCCAGGGTCGGTACGGTATCTTGCTGAGCTGCGAACGCCATAGGGATGCCCCACGAGAAAGCGAGTCCGAGATAAAACTGGGGAAAGTGAGTAAATCGCTTAAATAACGGATAAGTCACTGCAATCAGTGCACCAGCCACAGCCAACCACTGGGCCAAACGATTGAGCGTGAATACTAAAGCGAGGGCCAGCA
This sequence comes from uncultured Gammaproteobacteria bacterium, assembly GCA_905612355.1. GTDB lineage: Bacteria > Pseudomonadota > Gammaproteobacteria > Arenicellales > UBA868 > UBA11791. The sequence goes on along the minus strand of CAJQRU010000097.1, from coordinate 2,260 downwards.
TCCCGAGACACAAAGCAAACACTAACGCGCCTCGAACTGAGATCTCGCCGGTAGCCAATGGGCGCTTGCATGTGCGTTCTACGTGACGGTCAAAATCGCGATCAAAGTAGTCATTAACCACACAGCCAGCCGCACGAGTAACAATCGCACCGGCCATGAAGACGGCAACGATCGACCAAGCAGGAGCTCCATCCCCAGCAATCCAAACAGCCCATAGGGTTGGCCACAGCAACAACAACCAGCCAATCGGTCGATCGAGCCGCGCTAATCGAAGGTAAAGAAAAACAATGTCAAACACCAGACAGAACACTCGCACACGGGAGCCAGCGCCGCATCACCGGTGCAACCTGATCAGGAAAGCGGGCCTGCACATCAGCCGCAGCCTGTTGCACAGCCGGCAGTAACAACTGATGACGGCCGATGTTGGCCAAGCGATACTGCGGCAGACCACTCTGGCGCGTACCGAATAACTCACCAGGTCCACGCAGCGCAAGATCCTTCTCTGCTATGGAGAATCCGTCCGATATGTTGCGTAAAGTGGATAATCGTTCATGCGCCATGCGACTGAGGGGCGGCTGATACATCAAGACACACGCGGCCCGTTCAGCGCTACGTCCAACCCTGCCACGCAGCTGGTGCAACTGTGCCAAACCCATGCGCTCTGCATTTTCAATCACAATCAAGCTGGCTTCGGGCACATCGACACCAACCTCAATTACAGTAGTCGCCACCAATAAGTCGATCTCGCCGTTGCGAAACTTACGCATCACAGCTTCCTTTTCTGACGCAGGGGAACGCCCGTGCACCAGACCAACACGAACCTCCGGCAAAGCCTCGCGTAGCATTCGGGCTCGGTCAGTGGCCGCTTCCGCTGCCAACACATCAGACTCTTCGATCAACGCACACACCCAGTAGACTCGACGACCGGCAACACACGCCTTGTGGACTCTTGCCTGCACTTCCGCGCGTCGCAGATTCGGGACAACCACTGTTTCAATCGTTTGTCTGCCTGGCGGCATTTCATCGATAAAGGAAATATCCATGTCGGCATAAAGCGCCATGGTCAGGGACCGTGGAATCGGCGTTGCGGTCATCACCAACTGGTGGGGAACCTCGCCATCCACACGGCGCTTGTCGCGCAGCGCCAACCGCTGATGGACACCGAAACGATGTTGTTCATCAATGATGACAAGGCCCAAATCATGGTAAGTCACATCGTTTTGAAACAAGGCGTGGGTTCCCACGCCCACCATTGCCTCACCCGTCGCAAGACGGTGGCAAGCTAGGCGCCGCTCCGCTGCGGTCAGTCGACCCGTTAACCAGGCCAGCGGAACATCGACGTGCCTTAACCAACGTTGAAAGTTGTTTAAATGTTGTTCAGCGAGTAACTCCGTCGGCGCCATGATGACAGCCTGATAACCAGCCTCCACCGCTGCCAATGCGGCGGCCGCGGCGATCACGGTTTTCCCGCAACCCACATCACCTTGTATCAAGCGCAGACTCGACCGCGGTTTGGCGAGTGTGGATAAGACTTCATCCACTACACGGCTCTGAGCGCGTGTTAACGAAAACCCAAGTACCTCTCCCAGACGCGGCCAAAGATTCTGTGGGGCATCTATCACAGGCGCTCGACTTTGTTCGCGTTCCATCCGCCGTTGCACTACTGCAAGTTGGTGTGCCAAGAGCTCTTCAAAAACCAGGCGGACCTGCGCCGGGTGAGTGCCCGCGGCTAACGCCACAGCATCTACATCAGGGTCTGGTCGATGAACCAACATCAGCGCGGCTTGAAGTCCAGGCAACCCTTCCAGACCCGTCAAGTCGGCTGGCAGTAATTCAACGACATCATTCAAACAGTGTTCCAGCGCCTGCTGCGTTAAATGACGCCATGTCTTCTGGCCCAAACCTTGGGTCGTTGGATAAACGGGCGTCAAGGTCGGTGCCACATTCACCCCATCAGCTGACCGCAACAATTGGTACTCCGGGTGCACCAACTCGAATCCGGCCGACCCGCTCCTAATCTGACCAAAACACTGCACCCATTGCCCCCGGATCAGGTTTTCCTGTTGTGCGCGCTTAAAATGAAACTGGCGCATGGTGACCGAACCGGTGCCATCACCAATGACCGTTGCGAGACTACGCCGGCGCCCCGGCCGTACGCCAGACGCCTGTATCTGGCCTGCGACCAGCACTTCCTGCCCGGAGCGCAAACTGCCAAGGGCAGTCCGTCGCGTGCGATCCTCGTAGCGTAACGGCAAATGAA
>CAJQRU010000096.1 GCA_905612355.1 uncultured Gammaproteobacteria bacterium | reverse complement strand
GGCGGTCGTCCCTCCCATATCGAAAGCGATTGCGTCCAGGCAATCGACCAGACGTGCCAACCGCATCGAGCCAATCACCCCCCCGGCAGGCCCGGAGCCGACCGCAAACACCGGCTTCTCCATTGCCGTTTCTATTTTCATCATGCCACCAGACGACGCGATCACCAGTATTGGAGCTGTCATTCCTGCAGCCGCGAGCTCTTTAGCCAATGACTCCAGGTATCGCTGCATACCCGGAAGGAGATAGGCGTTAACGACCGTAGTAGAGGTGCGTTCGTATTCTTTAATTTCCGGCAACACATCGCACGACGCCGTTACCCGCAGACCCGGAAAGGATTGACGCAGCAGATCCCGAGCACGGCGCTCGTGCTCGGAATTGATGCAGGAGTGGAGAAAGCACACGGCCGTCGTCTCGATCCCTTCTTCCACCAGGCGAGCACCGGCGGCTATAACACTGGCCTCATCCAACGGCACCACAATTTCACCATCCGCGCCCATCCGTTCAACCACCTCGAGCCGATAGCGACGCGGTACCAACGGAACGGGTTTATCCCAGGCAAGATCGAACATGGTCGGTGTTCGAATGCGTCCGATTTCCAGAACATCCCTAAACCCCTGGGTGGTGATTAATCCGGTTTTCCCACCTTGCTTCTGAAGGATTATATTAGAGCCAACGGTTGTCCCATGAACCACTTCAGTAACGTCTGAAAAAGACAAATGCAGGTCATCAAGCAGTTGCTGTAAGCCCTCGATGACCGCTTGCCCCGGAGACGTTGGGGTACTAGGAAGCTTTCTGACATGCGCCTGTCCGTCACTGACCTGCGCTACCAGGTCAGTGAATGTGCCCCCAATATCACAGGCTATCTGAACGGTACGCTTTCCCACCACCCTCTCTCCTGTTAACTCAACCCGTTCCGCCAACCAGTCCGATGACCACAACGCCAGCAGTCACCATAAAGACACCCAACACCAATCGCCGGGAAATTCGCTCAGCCCCGACAACCCACACTGACAACAGCGTAAAGACCGGATAAGACGCAATAATTGGGGAAATCACAACGACTCGACCTAGCATTAATGCGCCATACATACTGATGATGGCGAATGCGATACACAAGCCGGAGTAGAAAAAATACTTAACTCCATCGGCAGGAAGATTCTGAGGCAAATGGCCATACCTCAATCGAAAGAAAATCGTCATGCATATTAGGCCCATGGAAAACGCCACGAACGTTGCCATAAATGGATTCGGCAATAACTCGAGCCCCCACTTACCGATGACATGCGTTGATCCACGAATGACCGCTGCAATGCTGGCAAAGATCAGAGCGACACGTATAACCCGCGCCATCCGGCGACCGTCGAAAGTCAGCACCATGACGCCCGCGACAATACCAACAGTTGCCAAGGCCACCGCGATAGTTAGGTCTTCACCCAACACCACCACAGCACCGAGTATAGAGAAGAAAGGAGCGGTGGCAGCCAGGGTCGAGGCAACAGTCGTGCCAGCGCGCTTTAGAGCCTCTAATGAGGCATACATGGAAAGATACGGGTGAATCAGTCCGGCCAGTGCGAATACCCAAAATCCCGCAGTGAACCAATCCTCTGTTCGCATCCACAGCGGGCCTAACAACAAGCAGACCAGCCAGGTTGTTGCCATCGTGATGAGGCATCCCGTCTCGGCATTGACAAATAGGAGACCGCGCTTGGCCGGTAGCGCAGAGATGCCGAACAACGTTGCGGCCATGACGCCTAGTAACGGCGCGCTGATGCTGCTCGATGCCAACAAGAGATTGACGCCTAAGTCATCCGCCAAAGGGCAAACACCTTCAAATCGAAACGCGGATTAGAACGAATACAGAACGGCGACCGTGTGGCACTGCATGGCCACGGGGTAGAGGTCACCTCGATGATTCAGGTCTGCCCGGAATAGATCTGAATTTGTACCGGAGTCGGTTCACCACCGGCTGCATTATTGAGGCGTTCCGGGCAGTTAGATAAAACAGCCAATACATCTTGCTCGGCCAGCAAACTGACATAATCACCCGCTTTGGAAAGGCTCGGTGATATGCCCAGCGCGCCGGATGATTCAACGGGAACGTACATAAAGAAATTGATATTGGCCGCAACATCCTTCTCGTTAAGGCCATGCTTCGAGAGCTCTAACTCAAAGTTACCCTGGCAACCTTTGCCGTTATTTTCCCCAAACCGAACATCATCTACCGCAACAGAACAACATCCATAAATCGTGTCGTGCGAACCGCAGGTATCTTCAACAACAGTCATCAGTCTATTCGCTTTAACAGACCACAAGCCGGCGTCTTTGCCCAGATAAATGTTGCCATTTAACTTGATCGTATTAGCCGCATTGTACCGGTCAGCACTGTCATGTTCGTTGTAACAAAGGAAATCAATTGCCTGTTGGCCCTCGAGGTCAATCAGCCGCAAAATTTCTCCGGCCTTGATCACGCCACTCCAGGGTTCACCTACCGGAACAATGGTATCTTCTCTAATCCCGCGACCTGCCGTTGGATTTTTGCCCATACGTTTTACGTCCTCTTAAACCTGCAGTTCGGTGACATCCGGAAGATTCCCGTTGTTATCCAAGGGAAGCGGCCGGGGCTCACTGAGTATTTCGATTTCATTACTTTGCCGTGCTTCATCTAGATAAGCGACGGAACATTCGAGTTCAGAAACTTCTAACGTGTTGTGAATCCACATTACCTTAGTATCCGGAACTGCCGTTAATCCCATTTCGGGCAGTGTGGCCTCAAGCACTTCCTTGTCTGTTTGGTAGTGCAAGGGAATCATAGCGCTGGTCGGACTCCCGCCAGTAATACAATTCCGACGAGTAATCGCTACATCCATCGCATCAACTGCTCTGGTTAACGCGAATTCAGCCATACCAATACCGGTCGCGTTTCCGTGCGTTTCCTCAGTTAGACCGCGCAGGAAAATAGTTCGCACTTTTGGCCACTCCTCATCCCCCGCCCGGTGATCAAGAAGTTTTCGGCCGACCACATTAGAGTCCATACCGGAACCGCTGATATTCTTACCAATTTGATCCACCACCAGCAGATCGGCCTGCTTAAAAGGCAACCGTGGCATCCACTGCTTCGCGAGCACCAGTAATTCTTTTTCTCGTTCTTCAAATTCATTCGGCCCAACTGCTTTTAGCTTGGCCGTTTCGTCATAACCATTCTCGACAACAGCAAGTCCCGCAACGATACGGCACTTCGATAAAACCTCTTTGGCGACGCTGCGCACAATTTGACCAAAACTGTGGTCTTTGATTGCACGATGGTAGGTCTTAGCCCCCTCGTACTTACCCAAACCAATTAACATCATCTTCATGAGACCGCTTTCGATATCCCCAACGAAGGTGGTGTGCGGCTTAACTCGTCCACAGACGACGACATGGTCTGCCCCGTAGGCATTCTTATCAAAATGAACGGGGAAACCCTCCTTGGCGTCACAGACAATAACAGTCTCCATGCTCGAACGAATAGGACACCCCACATAGTCTTCTGTGATTCCATAGCCCTCGACGATGTGTCGCTGACCCTCAGCCGTCGCCCCACCATGGCTGCCCATTGCTGGGACAACAAAAGGCTCCGCACCCAATCCCTTCAAGTGGGAAACAATCGACTTAATGATGATGTGAATATTGGCTATGCCGCGACTGCCTGCAGTAATGGCAACAGTTTGACCCGGCTGAATGGCAGCGCCTAAATTCAGCCGTGACAACTCTGCTTCGACTTCGGCCGGTATATCATCGATGACAGGACGATCGAACTTCTGACGAATGCGAAAGATTTCAGGATATTGCGACATGGTTGCCTCTCTTCAGAATCTGGCGTTCTATGAATCATGCACCGGTGATCTTTAACCCGAAACAAACTCCATCACCAGCGACCGATTCGGTCATTATAGGCAAATTAGAACTCGACGGCGTCTATTCATTAGTACATTTCAGCGTCATACCACCGTCAACCACAATCTGCGCACCAGTAATGTAACGCGCTTCGTCCGAAGCCAGAAAAAGAACGGCATTTGCCACATCCCAGGCGGTACCCATAAACCCCATTGGTATGCGGGCGTTACGCTTGGCAACTAATGCCTCAACATCACCCCCAGTCTGTTGACCGGCCAAGTACGTCTGCACCATGGGCGTGTCCATTTGGCCTGGAATAACGGTATTGCAACGGATCCCAACCGGCGCAAATTCGAGGGCGACCGATTGACTAAAACGGGAGATCGCCGCTTTAGCTGTTTGATAGGCAATCTGTTGTTGTCCAGTAAAGGTTAAGCCAGAGGTTGATCCGACATTGATAATTGAACCCCCCGGGGCCTTGAGCATCGCACCAATAACCGCACGTGTTACAAGGAAGACATGCTTCAGATTAACCTCGATCTGTGCGTCCCACGCCGCCTCGTCTAAATCAGTGATGCCTCCGGCAACCGCGGCGCCCACATTGTTATACAACACGTCGATGCTCCCGAACTCTGAACAACAACGATTGACCATATGCTCAACCGCCGGTGCATCAGTCACATCCGCCTCGTAGGCGATGCATCGGCCCCCTTCGCCTTCAATAAGCTCCTGCGTAACCTCGGCCGACGCCAAGGTTTTATCGACTGCAAATACTTGTCCACCCTCACGAGCCAATAAAACCGCACTGGCTTTACCGTTTCCCCATCCGGGTCCGATTGAACCCGCTCCGGTTACCACCACAACCTTACCTTGCATCCGTTGCCCCATGACCATTCTCCTGGCGATATTTAAAAATCGTTTCGTATATAGTGCCTTAGCCTACTGGTGTCACTCGACAAATCAATCCAGCCAGGATCTTATAAAACTGTCCTGTTAAGACTCATGTAACTTTTTATGTCCAATAAATCGTTTTACGGTTATCGCATCGTTACCGCCAGTAGCGGAATACAGTTACTGTTTCTTGGCGGGGTGTTTACCTACGGCGTTCTATTCCGGCATCTCGAGGCGGAATTTGGTTGGTTACCCGGTAACCCTCACCCGCTTCCTGTGGCCGCTTTAATATCCGGCGCCGGGTCCTTAATGTTTTTTTTCATGGGATCTCTCAGCGCATTAATGGGTTTCCTTAGTGACCGACTGGGCCCACGAATGGTCATGACCTTCACGACCACATTATTTGGCATGGGATTTTTCCTGATCTCCACCATAACCACACCCTGGCAACTCTATCTCTATTACGGACTACTGTGCGGGATCGGCATGAGTGCACATGACGTTGTCCTGCTTTCCACCGTTGCCCGATGGTTCACGACGTCTCGGGGCCTCATGGCGGGTATCGTCAAAACAGGCGCGGGCATCGGCCAGGTTCTTGTACCCGTTGCAGCCGCCTATTTGATCGCAATTTATAACTGGCGCGATGCAGTACTGATGATCGGTATCGTTTTGCTAATAGGAATGTTGCTGATGTCGCAACTTCTACGTCGCGATCCTCGGGCATACGGCCAACTACCCTTAGGGGAGAAGCAAACTGCAGGCGACTCAACACTATCAATCGAAACTGGCGCTACCGTTCGTCAGGCGATCGGCCATTACCAGTTCTGGCTGCTGTGCTTTGCCAAACTGGCTGATTTTTACTGCGTGACAACCATCATGGTCCACATCGTCCGTTACGGCCAGATCGAGGGTCTGAGTCCTGCAGTCGCTGCACTGTTAATCGCCTGTGTTGGAGGCTTCAGTATCATTGGACGTTTGGCCTTTGGCGTGCTGTTTGATCGTATCGGGACCCGTCTCTCACTGAACATTTGTTTCAGCTTGTTACTTTTTAGTTTCATTTTGTTGCAACAAATAGAACGTCCTGAACTTCTCTTCGTCTTCACCTTTTTCTACGGCATTCCCCACGGCGGCTTTTTTGTCATCGCCTCGCCCAGTGTTGCGGAATACTTTGGAACGCGCTCACACGGGTCAATTCTCGGTTTGGTCTTCTTTATTGGAACAGTGGGCGCCGTCGGTGGCCCACTCATGACAGGATGGACTTTTGACGTTACTCAGAACTATGACATGAGCATCATGATTCTTATTGCACTGGGACTTCTAGGATTATGCCTTACGCTATTTCTTCGACCGATCAAACCGAACTGGGAAACTCTGCAGCCTCAATCCATCACAGCACCGTCTGTGGACACTTAAGGCTTTGGCGACATCGTGCTTGATGCTGAAAACTTACGCCAATCTACTCCGGGTTTCCAACCTAACACGCTCAACGCCAGGCGATTATCAAAAACGCTGGCCCTTGTATTTTGCGCATAGAACGCCTGATCTATTCGATTGGGGAGTTCACCAAACGACATCCTCATATAAGTCAACGTGTCGTCATTAATGAAAGTATCATCTGCATTAATATTAAAGACATGAAACCCAGGTAGTTTGGCTTCAAGCGCACAGCGGAAACCATCCGCAACAGACTCAGGATCAACCCACGACCTTAAGACAGGCAAGGGCTCAACCCACGTACGCCCCGTTTCACCATCCACCACTTGCGACAAGGTATTGCGCGCCGCGTGCTCCGAACCCATTTGTTCCAGTAGATTGTCAAACGCGACGAAGCATGGTCGCAACACCGTTACAGACATGTCTGGCCGTCGACTAAAGCCTTCCGCGATCAATTTAGATTGGCTAAACCCGTAAACGCTGCTACTCGAGCAAATCACAAATTGCCGAACCCCGGCGCTATAACCTAACTCCAGAACATTCCATGCAGCCAACGTATTTGTTTCGTAAAACTCGTGCTCCGAGGCGTTGATAGAAGCATCAATTGCTGCGAGATGAATAATTGCGTCCTGCCCGGCTATCGCAGTCGCTAACATTTCACGATCAAGGACATCAACGGGCATCCGTTCACTAGCAACATCGTCATGCTTATCAACGATCGTTAACTCACAAGTTTTAAATAATTTAGCCGCCACACACCTGCCGAGTCGCCCTGCCCCCCGGTTATCGCTACCTTGATATGTTTCATTTCACTCCACTAACAATCGGGGGTCGAACATTCTTTTCAATACTGAAGTTGCCGACTGACCCGATTTCGTAATGGCTTTCCTTCAATAAGTCGCCGGACATTCGCCAAAACCAGATCCAGTGTACGCGGCGTGTAATAAGTTTCATCATCCGAAGAGCAATGGGGTGTGATGAGCAGATTTGACGCGGCCCACAATGGCGAATCTGCTGGCAAGGGTTCAGGTGAAAACACATCGAGCACCGCGCTGAGTTGGCCATCGTTCAGCCGAACACGCAGTGCCTCATAATCCACCAAGGCCGCCCGACTGTAATTAACCAGTCCCGCACCGGACTTCATCAAGTCCAGCTCAGCCGGCCCGATAAGTTGATCCGTTTCATCAGTATGCGGCGCACTGATCAATACAAAATCTGCTTGCGGTAAAACCTTGTGCAGATTTGCCACTTTATGCATCTCATCTACCCAACGACGCGCTTTACCCGAACGCCGCACTCCTAACACCCTTAGACCCACCGACTTAGCCCAGCGTGCGACGGAGTGGCCAATATTTCCAACTCCGATAATTAAAAGTGTTTTGCCTGACAACGAACTACTGAAACACTGACGCCAAAGCCCCTGGCGTTGATTAGTGACAAGCTCGGGTAGGCGATTATTGAGGGCCAATATCGCCATCATGACGTATTCGGTTGCCCGCTCACCATGAACGCCTCGACTGTTGGTCAACACAATCTGTCTTGGCAATTCGTTCAGCGGCATCCAGTGATTAATGCCTGCGCCATGCACGTGAATCCAGCGCAAGTTTGGCGCCCGTTCAGCGAGATGGTCGCGGGGCAAGTCCCAACAAAAGACCGCGTCAGCACTGGCTAGATGCTTGTCCAGATCACGCCCGTCGTATCCGACCGTTGTGCGTAATCGCCCTGCGAGGTCTGGCGCTCGATTTAACGCTGCGGCCACTCTGGTTTTGCACGCCTCAAAAACCGCACCAAGTGCAGTGGTATTTTCCACATGCAGATGTAAGAGCTTTTGTTCCTGGGCCATCCCGTCCTCCAAAGATAACTTTTTTTGTTCTCGGTTACATGTTGTAACATTAATTACAACAAAGACACACAACGTAATGCGATACGAATCTCCGATGCCCCCTGCTGATCTATTTAACCCTGACCATTATGTTGATGTTCGCCGTCCCCTGGTGGAAGCCTCTACTTTGCCATCCTGGTGTTATACCGACCCTCGCTTTTATCAACGAGAAGTTGAACAGATTTTTCTGAAACACTGGAATTTTGCTGGACGCGTAGACCAACTTTCGAATCCCGGTGACTTCATGACCCTCGATTTCTTTGGGGAATCCGTCATTCTGGTGCGCGGCAAAGATAACGTGATCCGTACCTTTGCCAACGTCTGTCGACACCGCTCTGCCCGCCTACTCGAAGGCGAGGGAAATTGTCGAACGATTGTCTGCCCCTACCACTCGTGGGTCTACGGCCTGGATGGGAGCCTTCTACGGATGAAGGGAATGGAGGAAACGCGCAATTTCAATCCCGAAGAAAACAGCCTTAGGGAGCTCCGGACTGAACTGTGGGCTGGATTTATTTTCGTATCCTTTAATCCGGACATTAATCCACTTGACGAATATTTAGGCAACCTGTCTGAGCACTTTAAATCTTACCAATTCTCTTCCATGAGATGCGTGCGGCAAAAACGATACGACCTGGAGTGCAACTGGAAGTTATATATCGAAAACGCAATGGAGGATTACCATACTGCGACGGTCCATAGAGGGTCTATCGGAAATCAGGACTGTGTTCCAGTCACCACTCATGGGCAATGGAACGCTATACACCTCCAAGCCGCTTCAACCATCGCGGTATTACCCGAAGACAACACAAACTTACCCCACATCGATGGGCTGCAGGGTCTAGCCGCAGAAGGCACCTATTTTTCCGTGATCTACCCGAGCACCTTTTTTGCGACACACCAGGACTGCATGTGGTGGCTGCAGTTGCTACCCCATGCAGTAGATAGAACAACGGTCGTCATCGGTTCGTGCTTTCCCGAGTCAACGGTTCAACGCCCAGATTTTGAATTCGAGGTCAACAAATATTATCGACGTTGGGATAAAGCGTTATCCGAAGACAACGCCGTCTCAGAACGACAGCAGAAGGGTCTTAGTTCAACAATGAGTCGCCCAGGACGCTTGTCAGACTATGAGCCCGGGGTTCACTGGATAGCAAACTGGGTGTTAGATCGAGTACTGACTCCTAGCGAGCCCTGAAACTACGATAAGTATCTGTGGCGGTAGGCCGTCGCAGCGTTTTGAAAACATTCCAGCGGTGCCGTCAATACTCCTGCCCCGATTTGACCGCCATTTTTTCCGGCCACGCCAATATCCATCACCGGTGTCTGGCCGCTTTCAACCACGCGGAAGATGTCAATGCCAGTGGGTGTCCCACGATAGGACAAATAGGGTATTCGATACTCTGGATGTTCTCCCAGGGTGATCTGATACATAGCGAGATTCATCTGAATCATTTTATCGACGCTTCCACCCTGATATTCCTGCAAAGGAAAAGCCGCTGCCTGGGCAAATCCGCCCAAACCGGCCGTTTCATTGATAGTGCTTTCACCTCCCATAAATTCGATCTCACTGTCATCGTGATCGGGGAAAAGCTTCGCTGCAACGGGCGGCAACTGGGCAGAAAACCACTCATCACCCATTCCACTGACTCGAATGGAGAAATCGTGGCAGTTAAATGCCATCGCTGTCACCATGCTTGATCCCTCTATTCCATGAGCCGAATCACTCGCCGCTTTCGAGGCGGCCATGGACAGGCGCAGAAAGAAGTAATCGCCCCCGCTTAGGTACTCATAAAGCACTCTGGCTGAATCCTCTGCGTTCCTTGTTTCTTTCATCAGGGCAGGAAAAATCGTTTGATTAAACAAAAGCGTGGCTGCCGTATTCCGACTATGTAATTCATCCCCCATATGCAAAGCACGCTTGATAATCGGACTTAGAGCAACACCCCCGCACGCTCTGATAACGCGCCCCAATATGGGTGCAATATCATTCTGCAGGTGAGTCAGGTTCTCTCTAACGTGGCGATTGTAGACACCATAATTCAGCCGAAAAGGGGATTTCCCTTCGAATAAATTGCAAAAGCTTCGATTACCCGAAGTCGGGTTATCGACAACAAACACAGGCATCGATGCCGTATAAATGCCAGCCAGAGAGCCTACACAACCATAATCGTGGCAGCCGGCAATGATGATCTCACCACTGAGGATTTTATTTTCAGCGTCCGAGGCATCCACAGCCAGACCTTCATACTGTGCAGCCCCCAAAATAGCCGCTCGTTGCCCGCCGTAGTACCGCTCCCATGTCATCGGCGCACCGGAAGTCAGTATGATATTGGGTGACATTCCCGGAACAACATCCATTGCGGGTTGCACGTCGACAACCACCGGCTCAGCGCCGCTAATTCTCGCAAAAGCCTGCGCGTTCGCGCTTTCTCTCATCGGGGAAAAGGTCTCCACGTGTCTCGCTTACCGGTACCGTTAAAACATGGTTCCATAACGTTCTCGTTCCCAGTCAGAGACGTGATTATGGTATTCGTTCCATTCTCCGCGTTTAAAGTTAACAAAAGCATCATACATCGACTGCCCGAAGACCTTGGGGCTCAGCGGATCCGCAGAGAACTCCTCAACGGCCTCGAGTAATGTTCTGGGAAGGATATCAATGTTTAACTCTCTAAGTTCTTCTGGCGAGCGTTCATACATATTCTCAAAGTGCGGTTCGCCCGGATCAAGTTCTTCGCGTATGCCTTCCAAACCCGCTCGCAACATCATTGCCGCCGCTAAATAAACATTGCACGAAATGTCGGGCGCGCGACACTCCACCCGGTTTCCCTGCGAGGGAATACGAAACATATTGGTCCGATTATTACCTCCGTAACAGATATAGATCGGCGCCCATGTAAACCCTGACATGCTGCCTTGAATCACAAGGCGTTTGTAACTGTTGACCAGAGGCGCCGCCACCGCACAGATAGCTTTCGCATGTCGCAGCGCACCGGCGATAAACTGATAACCTAACGTCGAAAGACCGCACCCACGCGGATCATTCGGCGCCTCAAATAGATTGACACCAGTCTCAGGATCAGCGAAAGACATATTGAAATGCGCTGCACTACCCGTTCGATCGGTCATAGGCTTAGGCATGAAACAGACAACCGCGTCGTGTTTCCTGGCAATCTCATTGACCATATATCGAAAAAACGTAAAGCGATCAGCCATCTCTAATGCATCAGTAAATGCAAAATCTGTTTCGAATTGACCGGTTCCATCTTCATGGTCGAATGAATAAACATCCCATCCAAGCTCATTCATTGCAGACACAATTTCATCAATAATGGGGTAATAATCCAGAAGTGTCCGAACATCATACGCAGACTTATCAAGCGTATCTCGCTCACTCATTGGATGAAAAGCACCATCAGATGTGCGTCGAAAAATAAAAAACTCCGTCTCGATTCCTAGATTAAAACGGAAGCCCATATCGGCTGCTTCTTTCAATGCCCGTTTCAATATATTTCGGCTGCAGGCCTCAAACGGAGTGCCGTTAAGATAAAGATCGCTGGAAAACCAGGCTACTTCCCGGTTCCACGGCAAGATGAGGCCAGAGGCCGTATCTGGGAGTGCATTCACCTCATCTTCATTAACGCCCTGAGGCACTCCATCCAACGCGGCTCCGGTAAACATCTCTGAGCCACCTAACATTTGTTGCAAATGCGCTATCGGCACGGCTTTAGCTTTTGAAATTCCGTGCAGATCCACGAAACTCGCAAGCCCGTACTTGACCCCCGACTCCTTGAGCTTGGCCACCAAAAGGTCAGGGGCGTCATTATTCTTAAACATATCCATCGTTTCTCCGACAGTTAATTCGTATAACGTATTAGGTGCATTGTTATGATTCGCCGTTGAGGCAATCGTTACACCAAGACATCGTCGCGCAATGTCCTATTCGCAGTTTCCCAAAACATAACACGTCTAGATCCGACACTAACCACAGTAGCTGCAGGTTAATATCGATAAACATCTCCAGACCCGCTCTCAGTAATCACCATGCGACCTTGCGGGGAAAACGTTAGATTGGTCACGTGCTCACCTCCGCACATGACTCGATGGGTGGGTATCCCCGAACGATCGAAGGACCAGACACACCCATTCCCCACATGCGCTACGTGAACTGTGTCATCAAGCCCACGCTCCATCCCATCCGGGCCACCCAGGCCACCGGAGAGCTGTATAAACACTCCCGCTTTAGACACTGTACCGTCGTTCATTAGTGGTAAACGCCATATTGCATTGGCCCTTGTCATTGCAACATACAGAACCGATTCACTTTCATTTAACATCAACCCATTGGGACTGGGCCCGGTTTCAATTAACAGATCCAATCTCCCATCCAGGAGTCCGTACCGATACACACGACCGTTGGGCATGTGCATTCCTGACTGACCTTGATCGGTAAAGTAAAGGTGTGTTCCCGCCTTGTTAACTATGAGGTCGTTGCACCCCCTAAAATGTTCGCTGTGACGCCCCTCAACTACCGGTAACATAACCAATGTCTCTGTGTCGAGTACCAAAATGCCTTGCCGATAGTCGGCAATGTATATACGCCCATCGGGGTGCACAGCGAGCCCGTTGGGCCAACCGTCATATTCCACTATCACTTCCCACACGCCCTCTGGTGTCACCCTAAAGATACGCCCGTAGGGAATGTCGGTTAACCACAGGTGTCCGGTGTCATCGAAGACCGGGCCTTCGAGAAAACACTCTAGGGCCTGGCCTCCTCTGTTGGCATGGCTCCACCGAGGTATCGAATCGGCTCTCCTCAGCTCGGAGGGCACACTCAGCCAGTGTGCTGCATGAACAACTTCAGGGGTTGGATAAAGCGACACCAAATCCTCCTCGACACGCCCGCGTCCGTACCTGACCCAGGTAAGTGCTTTAATTACGGGCGTTAAAAACAGGGCGGGGTTTACCCCGCCCTGTTTCATTTACTCAAAACACTGCGGCTAGGTCGATTTATGGCTTGACTGTAGACAAACCAAGAATTTCCCAATCCTGCATTCCCCCTCGATACCATTTGATCTTATGAGCCGGATAGCCCACTTTCAGTAAATTCTTAATGTTATTCGGTGACTGCCCGCACCACATACCATTACAGAACATAACTGCTGTCTTAGCATCACTGAAATCAAACAGACCTTCGCTTTCCGTGACATTGAAGACGCTTTGAAGGATGTCAGCTATTTCAATAGGACTAGCCCCTTTTGCCGGATTGAGCTGAGTCCAGGGCACATTAATCGCACTGGCAATGGACCCTCGTTCAACCCAGTTTGGCGTTCGAGAATCAACCAGAACAATGGAATTATCGCCGGCACTCATCCGAGCCGCATAATCCATCACCTCGCGCTCAGCGATTGTCTCTACCCCTGGAGCCAGAGTCGATGGTTGAATACAGAAAGGTGGACAGGGTCTCGAGGTCTTCGCAAACGCCGGATTAACCGTGTTCTTGTTATCCTGATTACGCGAAATTTCGACCGTCGCACCATTGTGTTTCACGCTAACTGACATTTGCCCTGGCGCAATATTGACAGGTTTGCCTGCTTGACCGGCAATCGGCAAGGTTACAGTCAACGCAACCGCAGCTGCGGTAATAACTTTCAGTGTTTTCATTTGCCACTCCTTAAAGAGAGTTTGATTATTAAACAGCGAGAAAATGGCATCGTGTTGGACTCTTGTACAGCGGCGTTACCCCAATACTCCACCCGCAGTTAATTAGTTAATCCCTGGCGCACCCTTTCAACAATCCGGCTCATCGCAAACCTCATCTGCTGGATCATCGTCGCACCACGATTGACATGCCTCAGGATATTCTTCACACCATACCTCCGGCTCGACTCCTTCTGGCGGTCCAGCAGCTACCGCTGCCCCCACAATGAGCATTAATCCGCACACGCGGGTCCAGCGCTGATACTGCACATTCCAATCCATACCACTTTCGATACTAGATCTCTCCTCACGGCCACGCAAGAACTTGACAGCAATCAGTTACTTCATCATCGGACCTACCGCGAGGTGAATGTTTTCCGTATATTTCTGCGAGATGACTGCTAGAGTCTACGCCAAATGTTTCGAAAACTACCCCGCTGGATCGCCATCACTGTTTGCCTTTGCGGGTGCCTTTTTTCTTACCCCAGCGCCGGTCGCAGTGATCTTGTCGACTTCAGACTCACAGACCTCTCTGGGAAAGCACATGTTTTATCGGATTACCGAGACCGATGGGTCGTCGTTAACTTTTGGGCTACCTGGTGCGGCCCATGCATGAAGGAGATCCCCGAACTTATCCGCTTTCAAAACGAACATCACTCCCGCGCCCAGGTGCTCGGAATCAACTTTGAACAAACCGAGCCAAAAGAGATACAGCACTACATCGATGAACTCAAAATCAATTACCCAGTACTCAGGATTGGTAGCGAGCCGCTGGTGCCGTTTGAGCCACTGAAGGGGCTACCCACGACTTTCTTAGTTACACCGCAAGGCCAAATTATTTACCGGCACCTAGGGCCTCTGTCCAGCGAGCAACTTAAGCGGTGGAGCGACCACATTAATGCGGCATCATAGGAAAAAACGCCGAATCTCACCCTTTGCTAATGACCGAGATCTTAGCCTCGCTCTTCCCTCAGGACACCCAGGTAACGTTGTAGCGGGCGGTCGGAAAAACCAAACAGCACGCCCTCGTTATGCGACTCCAGTTGATAACGACACCAACTCGGCACCACAAACGTATCATGTTCAGACCACTCAAAGACTCGATCGTCTAAGTGCATTCGCCCACTGCCACTGATCACTGAAAAAACAGTGGCATCGGTAGCACGATAAGCCTCGGTCGTGGTATTAGCTTGCAGTCCTTGCACAAAGGCTTCGATGCCTGGAATCGCCGGACCACCAGTTGCGGGATTCGCAAAAACAAACTTTAGACCGTGACACGGATCAACTTCACCGGACTGACGCAATCGGTTAAGCGCGTCTAGCGTCCGAGCATAGGGGTAATGAAACAACGGAGAGCTACTGAGCGATGCGTCGTAGTTAACCGGTAGAAGGCCCGACCCATATCTCGCTAACGCATCCCCAGAGGGGCGAGTCACCGACTGGACGTGATCCGGGTGGTGTTCAACAAAACTGGCATCAAGCAATCCAATCATCGGAATATCGAGGCCATCCAACCAAACCACTGGCTCACCTCCATCGTTCCCGTGGTCATGCCAACACCCGGCGGGGGTAATAATGAAGTCTCCCGGCGCCATCGGCACCCTTTCTCCATTAACCGTCGTATAGCCGCCATCCCCTTCAATCACCAGACGAAGCGCAGACTGGGAATGCCGGTGTGCGGGTGCACTCTCACCAGGAAGCACTAATTGCAATCCAGCATAAAGCGAGGTAGTGGTCCGTGACTGCCCCTTTAGACCGGGGTTTTCCAGGATAAGTACTCGACGTTCTGCATCACTCGCACTGATCACCTCACCTGCCTCGAGCACAGCTGGCCGAGCGTCGCAATAGCGCCATAGTGTCGCCTCGCAACCGCTATTAGGCTCCTTAGCCACCAGATCCTTAAATACGTCCCACAGCGGGGTCATATTCTGCTGTTGCAACCGATCACGAAAGAGTTCTGCCAAACCGCTCCACCTCCATCTGCCACCCAAATGACCGCTTCACTTCTACACCTCGATGATACGCCAGCCTGTCACCGCAAAAAACATAGAGACAGAAAAATACTGGAACTGCGGCCAACGATTAAGGCCCCCATCGAACAGCCCGCGTTAGTCGCGCTCAGCGTATCGGGCGCGGACCAATCGCGCCACCTGCACCTCCACCTCGAATACGTGCTCGTCCACTATGTCCAGATCACGAAGTGCTTCCCCTAAACGCCTTACGTAGTCCCAGTTGCTCCCACTTGGGCCTGCTGCCTGTGCAATTTGCACGGCAATATCAGGTAGACCACAGTCACCGAGATAATGTGGGTTGTTTGCCATCGCCATATACACCACACCGTCATTAGTCGCCTGATCACTCATTTGTATCTGTACTGTCTGTCGCTGATATCCCTGTATTTCGCGACGGTCCAGCGTTCCAAAGGCCGCTACCGCCACTTTCCGGTCGATCTCATACGCCATACCCCCACAGCATGCATCAGGAGTTTCGACCAGGGTTACCACTCGACCCGGAGCACCGGGCACACCACGATGATCCGTCGAACCCTGCCAAAATCGACGACTCCAACCGTTAATGCTCGCCTGTCCGGCATTCAAATACTTGAAGTCCGGGCGCCACATGAGCGACCCGTAACCAAATACCCACACATTGTCGGATTGCCTCATGAGAAGAGCGTACCACCCTGATGATTTCTACCCCAGGGTTTTGCATGCGCTACAGTTAGAGAACGCCAATAACCACCGAGTGTTAGTGCAATGGCTCGACTGCCTTATCTCAGCGTGTCCGATCTTGCCGAGGAAGATCGTGATCTTCTGGCTCGTGACATCAACCTTCATCGACTCCTCGCCCACAGTCCCGCCGGCGCACGGGCATTTGCTCAACTGAGCACCTGGATACGCTATCACTGCGCTTTGGACGCTCGTTTAAGGGAGTTGGTTATCCTGCAAATCGGCTATTCCAGCGGCAGTGATTATGAATTCAGTCATCACATCCAAATCGGTCATGACTTCGGTGTTTCCGACGAAGATATCAATGCGCTAATGGCAGAAACGCGGGGCGAGGACAGCCATCTGGGGAAACTGGACCGGCTGGTGATCACCGCTGCCCGGGAAATGGTCAAGCAGGGCGCCATCCAAGAACACACCCTCGCCTCACTCGCAACCCTGCTGTCACATCAGGAGGTCATTGAACTGGTGATGATCGCTTCATTTTATGTAGGTGTTGTCCACCTACTTGCCAGCCTCAACATCGACGTTGAAACAGACTACCTACCCTACTTAGCCCAATTTCCCTTTGCCGATAGCTAACCACAACCAACCCTAGTAGCGCTGCTGTTTCGTGTCACTCCCCACCGGCCTCTGCAGTGTCTTAGCACTGATGTTCGATCGACACGACAGCGATGGTCTAGGGAATGTCATAGCCTTCGATAATGACAAGGTCCCCTTTCGAAATGCCGTCTCTTAAGGCCTTGGCATCCTGGTATTCCGGAGAATGATAACAATCCACTGCTTCTTGGTAAGACGGAAACTCCAGCACGACGTTGCGTTGTCGTCCCGAGCCCTCGACCACGACATGGTCACCGCCGCGCACCAAAAAACGTGCACCATAACGGCCAAGAGGAGCTGCGTTAGCGCGGACATACGCCTGGTAAGCCTCAACGTCACGGACATCAACCCTGGCAATCCAATAGCCCTTGGCCATTACGTACTCCTTCGGTTTGGTTTTACATCGTCATGAGCATAGCAAATTCGTTGGTAACCCTCACCCAGGCCACAACACACAGGACTTCCGTTAACCACTCATTCGGCGTATAAGAGCGCGCCACCACAGCTCAAAATCCCGGTACATATCACCGCTTTCCGACAATGTAATTCCTATGCTGTCCTTACAACCAATACTTCAGAACTTGCGGTCACGTCCCCGCCTCACCGGAATTCTTTGCGTGATCGGCGGAGTATCCTGCTTTTCGACTCAGGACACGGTGATCAAATTCCTAAGCGGTGGCTACCCACTGCATCAAATCATTCTTGTCCGGGCAACCATAGCTCTT
>CAJQRU010000095.1 GCA_905612355.1 uncultured Gammaproteobacteria bacterium | reverse complement strand
AGGGTCAGAGTAGTAACTCACGGCCTCAACGGTCACGGAGCGGGGGGCGTTCCGGTGGCGGTCGCAGCCCCTCGGGTCGACCCCAATCTGACCAGGCTAATCGCGGAAGCCAACGCTCTTCTGATCGGTCATCCCAGGGCCAAAGTACTCGGCAAGATCGAGGAGGCGACCAAAACCAGACCGAAAGCCAAAGTCAAACCCGTAATGAAATCCCGGCGAGACCTGCACGCACCGAGCGACATTCAGAACCCGACGGCAACCGTGCCGACCCAAGGGACAGAAAAGACCCACTGGATAGCTAGCTCGCGGCTTTAAACAAACAGTGCAATGGTTTCGACGTGCCCAGTGTGTGTGAACATGTCCACGACCTGAATCGCCTCAAGTCGATAGCCAAACTGGATCGTGAGTGTCGCCGCGTCACGTGCCAAGGTCTCCGGGTTACATGACACGTAGACAATTCGTTCCGGGGCAATGGCCGGCACCACGGCATTCAAGATCTCTAGGGCCCCGGATCGCGGAGGGTCCAGTAGCAGTTTGGTGAAGCCTTCCGATCTCCACCATTCGCCCACGGGGGCCTCCGTAAGATCTGCTCGGATAAATTCAACGTTGTCTTTGTGATTAAAGAGGGCATTGTCTTTCGCACGACACACCAGTTGCTCGTCGTAGTCCAGCCCTACTACACGATCAACGTTTGACGCTACCGGTAGGGTGAGGTTACCTAGCCCGCAAAATAGTTCCAACACGCGGTCGCTCCGTGTCAGCGCCAACATATGCAATACCGAGTCCACAATCTCCTGATTCGCAGCATCATTAACTTGGATGAAATCGGTCGCTAGAAATTCAATCGTGTCACCACTGGCTCGAATCCTATAGGTCAACGGTTTCCCTCGCTTCTCCAACGGAACTATCGTATCGGGACCCCCGCTTTGGAGATAAACACGAACCTTCTCTTCTCTGCCGAATGAGGTTAATTGTTGAAGATCCCGCTCGCTCAAAGGAGTCAAGTGACGCACGACGATCGCCGTAGCATCCATACCACTCGCCACTTCAACCTGTGGAATACTCTCTCGACTACTGATGTCTTGTAACTGCCCTTTTAAACTGGGTAACAAGGCGGAGAGTTCTGCGACCAGCGTATGGCACTGTTTGATATCGGTAACGTAGTTCTTTTCGCGCTCGCGGAAACCAACCAAAACCCCACCCTTTTTGGGCACATAACGCACACCCAATCGCCCTTTTCGACGATAACCCCATGCACTAGGTGAAATGCCGGTTATCCGATCAACGGGGAACGCGACGTTATGACGTTCCAGTGCTGAGACAACGTTCGCCTGCTTGTGTCGTAATTGCCCACTGATTGACAAATGTTGCATTACACATCCACCGCAAACACCAAAATATTCACACCGTGGAACGACTCGATCAGGCGACGCTTGCAAGGTGATGATTTTTGTCGCTCTCCGGATCCGCCTCCGTTTGTAAGCAATAGTCGCTCGGACAACTTCCCCAGGAAGTGCATCATCAACAAGCCAGGTCTCTCCGTCGTGTTCGGCAACACCGCGGCCATTGCTGGTCAGACCGGTTATCGAAAAATCAATGGTCGTCAAAATGGTCGCTTTCTTCAGTCGTTGGGCGTTCCGACTCCCAGTCGGCCAGGAAGGCCTTCAAATGAGGCTTATCGGATGCAACGAGTGCTTTACGGACTACCAGGTGTTCACTGTGCAAGGTTTCGCTGTTTAGTCGTCCGCGAAGCGCCTCGAAACGCAGGTAGATCAAATACGTATTGAGCACATCAGTTTCACAGTAATTTCTGATGGTCTCAAGCTTTCCATCCAGAAAAAGACTGCAAACATCCTTGCCGCTGATCGTGCCCTTTCCGGGCAAATCAAGCAATCGTGAAATATCATCCAGCGGCGCGTTCGCCCGCCCTTGGTGGCCCGCCAAAATGTCCATTAGATCAATATGGCGCCAATGAAAACGGTTAAGGTAATTGTTCCAGCGGTACTCGCGATCATTGTCACCGACCTCCCAATATCCACCCGCCGATACATTTCCTAACAAACTCCGGTAATGGAGTACGGGTAGATCAAAGCCGGTACCGTTCCAACTTACGAGCACTGGGTTGTAACGTTCAATGCCTGTAAAGAATCGTTGGACAAGTTCCTCTTCACTCGATTCCTCATCTCCTAGCGACCAAATCCGGAATTCCTCTCGAGTCCGTAAACCGATCGAGATCGCCACCACTCGGTGAAGATACAACGGAAGGAAGTCTGACCCCCCCGTTTTCTCACGACGTATCGCCTGCATCGCCTTAACAACCTGTTCGGCAGGTAGATCACCAAGTTGGTATAAACGAATCCCAGCATCGATATCAGGGACCGTTTCAATATCGAAAACCAAGGTGTTATCAAGCATTACGTGCCCATAGATAGGAATATGGAGTAAACAGGGGATCCATAAAAACGGGCAGGATTAATCTGCCGATATGATTGCCCTGACCTCGGCCACATCGGCACGTACCCGTGTTGGCGCAGGGCTCTGCGCGATCGCAGTAGCGGGATCCTTTAATCCATGCCCTGTCAGTGTGCATACAATCACAGAGTCATCTGGAATAACACCAGTATCAATAGACTCTCGAACCCCTGCGAGACACACTGCGGACGCCGGCTCACAAAAAATTCCGTCCCGCTCAGCAACGTCTCTTTGTGCGCTAAGAATTTCCTCGTCAGAGAAAGCGAGAAACCAACCCTGTGATTCTTTCTGAGCCGTCCTCGCCAAGTCCCATGATTGAGGCCGCCCAATGCGGATGGCAGTTGCGACGGTTTCTGGCCGCTCGACTGGATTGCCCAAGACAAATGGTGCCGCCCCACTGGCCTGGCAGCCAATCATGCGGGGCCGTTGATTGCTTCGGCCGGCCTCTAGATATTCGTTGTAGCCAAGCCAGTAGGCGCTAATATTACCCGCGTTTCCAACTGGCAAAAAGTGATAATCCGGCGCGTTTCCAAGCGCATCTACAATTTCAAATGCGGCTGTCTTCTGACCGGCTAATCGGTGTGGATTAACCGAATTCACCAGCGCAATACCTGTCTCATCTGCGAGCGACTTGACGATAGCCATGCCATCGTCGAAATCCCCGGATATCTGAATGACCTTCGCGCCGTGCATCATGGCCTGGGCCAACTTACCTTGCGCAATTTGCCCATCGGGAATCACGACAAAAGCCTGGATACCTGCCCTCGCCGCATAAGCGGCCGCGGAGGCAGACGTGTTGCCAGTTGAAGCGCAAATAATAGCTTTCGCTCCTGACCACAGTGACATGGTCACCGCCACCGTCATGCCGCGATCCTTGAACGAGCCGGTTGGATTCATGCCTTCACATTTCGCATAGACCGCTATACCCCGGTCTCGTAATGAAATGCTGGTCAATGGGATCAGTGGTGTTCCACCTTCCGAGATACTGATAACCCGCGCATCCGCTGGAACCGGTAGAAAGGAACGATAGGCCTCAATTAAGGTTTGCATTATCGGCTTGGTCAAACACCGTCGGGGTAGATGCGAATGCGTGTGATGGGTGCAACCACACTATCCAATGCTTCTATTCGCGTTGAGGCCCCGACAATCTGTCGCTCGAGAGTGCGATGAGTCGTGATGACTACCGGCACAGCTTCACCATCGTGACTGGCCCCTTTCTGAACAATCGCTTCGATACTGATTTGCATTTCTCCCAGGATCCGCGTGATGTCGGCCAACACACCGGGTTGGTCTATAACCTGAAGTCGCAGATAGTTCGAACTATCAACTTCAAGGATGGGGACGACCGGCAAATCAGTAAGGGCGCTCGGTTGAAACGCCAGATGAGGCACTCGATTACTCGGGTCCGTCGTCAGGGCTCGAACTACATCAACAATATCGGCAACGACAGATGACGCGGTCGGTTCTGCGCCGGCTCCGGCACCGTAGTGCAGGGTGGGCCCGACGGCGTCTCCCTCGATTAGTATGGCGTTCATTTCTCCAGTGACATTGGCCAACAAGGCACCGACCGGAGTCAAACAGGCATGTGTTCGAAGTTCTGCACCCGCCGGCGTCCGTTGCGCGATGCCAAGGTGTTTTACTCGATAACCTAACTCAGCGGCGTATCGAATATCGTCTAGAGTGACGTTCGATATTCCTTCGACATGAACACGATCAAACTGTAATGGAATCCCAAACCCT
>CAJQRU010000094.1 GCA_905612355.1 uncultured Gammaproteobacteria bacterium | reverse complement strand
ACGGGAAATTGATAAAATAACTTTCCATTGCGTCGGTAATGGACCCAAAGACCGTCTTTCTTACTGTCCTTGAAGGATCCTTTATCCGATACCTGTCCGTCGTCATGTTTTTTAAAATATGTGTCTTCACTTTTCTAACCTAATATGTTTCGTGAATTCAACTCGCCAGTGCAACTTTACCAACAGTATAATGCTTGAGACATTGGGTGACCTTGGATCTGTTTCCTCAAGGGTCACAGTAACCGTCAGGTCGACTAGATTCAATTCTGTTCATCTCCTTGCCCAACAAAACCTAGCTGTTAACAGATACATGCCCTAGACCCACAGCGTAATAAGATTATCTGTATAGTGCGAAAAGTATGTTGATGGTGTTAAAGAGCGGCGATCTGAATGCGGTTACGGTAGGGTTCATGGAACAATTCCTGGAAATATTAGAGGACTAGTTGACGCATCAGTAACGTAAACCTGAATTCACAGTATTTCGCCTCGTTACTCACAACTAATGGATTAAATAAACTTAATTCTCTATGAAAATTAAACGCATCGTCGCCGTTCCGATCTCACCACCGCCGCGACAGTATTATGGTCGACCCCACCAAACTGCATTAGGGGAATTCCTGAATGTCGACTATGGCTTTGTCAAAATTGAGACCGATGAAGGTTATTTTGGTGTTGGAGAAATTTGTACAGTTTTTCGACCCGGCGGTCGCTTACTGTGCCAACAAATTGACGACTACCTAGCACCCGTACTATTAGGTGAGGATCCGCGCCGCATTAATTATCTGGTGGATGCGATGGATGCGGTATTGCCGGGTGCCGAACCCGCCAAGGCGGCGATTGATGTGGCCTTGTTTGACATTGTTGGGAAACTATTGGAAACACCAGTGTACAACCTGCTCGGCGGGATGGTCCGTGAACGTGTTCCACTCAGTCACGCCGTCACATATGGGTCGTCCGAGGAAATGGCCGGCTTGGCTACGGAACTAACACAAGAAGGCTTTACAACCGTTAAGGTCAAAATTGGCCAAGGTCTTGAAAAAGATGTTGATGCAGTACGGGCAATTCGTCAGGCAATCGGGCCATCTGTCAAACTCAGAGTGGATGCCAATATGTCTTGGGCCACTACCAAAGAAGCAATTGCCGCGATTCGGCGATTGGAAGAGTACAACATAGAAATCGTCGAACAACCCTTGCCACGTCATGCAATCGACGCGATGGCAGAACTCCGGAGAATGACCGATCAGCTGATAATGGCAGATGAAAGCGTTTGGACACCAATGGATGCAATAGAGTGCATCAAACGCAGCGCTGTAGATGTGGTTAGCGTCTACGTTGCCGAATCCGGTGGTTTACTCAAAGCAGCACGAACATTTTCAATCTGTGAAGCTGCGGGTATTCCTTGTCTCATAGGCTGCATGCCGGGGACTGGTATAGACACGGCAGCGCAGATTCACCTAGGCGTTGCCATGAACAACTTGAAGTTTGATTCGGATTCTTGTGGCGTTCGTTATTTTAGTGAGGATTGTCTCGTCCGACCACTAAAAATAGAAGGCGGTTATTCCTATCCCCCAGAAGGTGTTGGACTGGGTATTGAGGTTGATGAATCTGTTTTATTAAGATGGCAAGGCACTGCACAAAATAACGCGTAATGACGAGTGTTCCACCACATCGTTACAACCTATTCGTAGTGGCGTCATTTTCAGTGAATGGTCAAATAACTAGTGTGAGTGTGACTGGTCTGCTTCTTTGAGGTGTGCAGGGCAAGTAAAGAACTGTCAGGAATGAAGTGCTAATTCAGACATCTAAGCCACAGTCACGCTGATGCATTGCGCCACCAACATTAGTTTACAGTCACTGATTCCCGCATTGGGATGCTTAATGTTTAGACAGGATCGTCAATTCAATAGGAGAATGCACTTCGCCAGAGTTGGCGTAAGTGTTTGATCTAATGGTGGGCCGTGGAGACCTAGAACTGCCTTGTAACTGATTGCATCACAAGCGGCTACCGTATAGCCAAAAAGTTACCGTCAATTCTACCGTCAGAAACGCTGGGTTTGGTTGGCCTGCATTGGACTGAATTGAACAAACCCATTCTCGTACGATCTTTTTAATGAATCAGGGGTTTGCCCTTGTTCATGCACCAAAATGGCTTTAGCAGGACTTATAGCAAGCGTTTTCGATAAGAAAGATTGCCAAGAGAGTTGGCATATCGCATGGAAAGGTTCACTCGATTGTGAACTAGAGAGGCGATTACTTACACCCGGTGTTTTCTATACCCTACGGGGTTTTGGTGTTGCAAAGGATAGCGTACATAAAGTCTGCCTCTTCAATGTTAGTGTTGGTTGAGTCCAGATCAGTTCAAACGATACCAACAACTTGCTGGTGGTATGATCTGCGATCTCGACAGCGTCGATTTCCTTTCCCCAAGGAGCCGGGCATGATATTGGCGATCACCAATAGCAAAGGTGGCGTGGGCAAAACCACCACGGCCATAAACCTCGCCACATCCCTTGCAAGTCGGGGTCGCCACACCCTGCTAGTCGATCTGGATCCCCAGGCGCATGCCACGCGCTGTGTCCTGGAAGGAGAGCCCGAACGCAACATTAGCGACTTCATCATGGAGCGACCCTCCCAGGCCTTTCGGGCCATATTCGAATCCACCGTACCGAATCTGGACGTCGTCCCTTCCGGACCGAACCTCACCGAAACAGCCGAACTCCTCTCCACCCGCATTCGCCGCGAAGAACGCCTCAGCCGCGCCCTGGAGGGGGTGTCTGACGAATACCAGCACGTCATCCTCGACTGCCCACCGGTTCTCGGGATCCTGGCTTACAACGCCCTCATCGCCGCAGACCAGCTGATCATACCGGTGCAGCCTGGTGTGGGCGCGGTAATCGGCATCGACGCCCTCCTCGATGCCACCCGTGAACTCAGGGACGATGTGGATGTGGCGTATCGGATCCTCATCACCATGTTCGACATTCGGACGACACGCACCAACGCCATGGTGGAAGAACTTCTCGAGGAAAACCGGAAACGTCTGCTCAAAACCATCATCTCCAAGAGTGAAACCCTCAATCAGGCCAATCTTGCCTCTCAGCCCATTCAGATGTACGCACCGAGTTCCAGAGGGCGATACGAATACGATGCCCTCTGCGACGAAATCTTCCGGCTCCGACCCAGATAAGCTCGCCGCGCACGGCAGTGCACCACGCAGACGGATGGTCTCAGACGTACTTGAGTCCATCGACCCATGTATAAGTACCGTGGCCATGTCGTTTGCCGTTCTTCCACTCGCCAACGTACTTCCGTCCATCAACATAGCTCACCTCACCGTGACCATGCCGTTTACCCTTCTTGAATGTGCCAACGTATTGACCCAAACCGACATAGGTGGCTGTGCCTTCCCCATTCGGTTTGCCATCCTTCCACTCGCCAACGTACTTATTCCCATTACCCCATGTGTGTGAAGCCTGTCCGCTTTGTGGCATCGGATCAGAACACGCACTTAGCAACATGCAGAGAGAAAAAATACAGATTAGTCGCTTCATACCGAAACTATATTCCTCTAGAAATACGCAGGGAAGAAACTAACTTTATTAAGTCCCCAAACGGGACAATTAGTAAAAACGGCGTAATTAAGCCATTCTCTGAAAGCTAAGAAACGGCGTATTTAACCCATTTCTGACCTAATGGAGCATTCTCGTACGATCTTTTTAATGAATCAGGGGTTTGCCCTTGCTCATGCACCAGAATGGCTTACTGCCTTACAAACAGGAAATCTCCACCATCATGACCGGCCTTTCTGATGTTGCGATAGTCAGGTGTAGACGATTCGATAAACCACATATACCAGACCTGCCACAGAACTGATCTCCATCAGAAGCACACCCATTATCATGCATCGGTTGAGTTTTCGTTTAGGCAGATAAGTATTATTCTGTTGGGAAATCTGCCGCTCCTCTTAATAGGTAAGTTCGTTGTCTGGTTTAGTGTTACCCATACTATTTCAACCCAAGAAGAATGGTCGAAATCAAACAGCAAACAATGATAATGATTCCAAGAAGATACCAAACATGCTTATACTTTTCGTGGAAGATGAAAGTTGTCCTGAAGATAAACGGCACTCTAAATCCTTTAAGGGCTTTCATGAGAGATCATCCACGGCACAAAGTTTAGTTTGTGGCTATCTCAAACAACTTACCGTTCTCGTTCGTCCTTTTACTAACAACCTGAATTGTTCAGTGTTTCGTCGGGCATTATCGTTCTGCAGAAGATTGTTCCCTGAACAATTGCCTTCACGATAATTGCATTTGTCAAATCCGCATCGGTCAGTTTTGCCCTAGTCAGATTTGCCACTTTCAGATATGCCTCCCACAGATCTGCCTCTCTCAGAATTGCCCCAGTCAGATTTGCATCGAACAGCACTGCCCATCCCAGATTCGCCCGTTCAAGATTCGCCCCTTTCAGGTTTGCCCCGCGCAGATATGCCCATTCCAGGTTTGCTTCTTCCAGATTTGCCTCTTGCAGATTTGCCCCATCCAGATTTGCCCCATTCAGATTTGCCCCTTTCAGATTTGC
Source organism: uncultured Gammaproteobacteria bacterium (assembly GCA_905612355.1). Lineage (GTDB taxonomy): Bacteria > Pseudomonadota > Gammaproteobacteria > Arenicellales > UBA868 > UBA11791. Next base: position 3,257 of record CAJQRU010000094.1, on the reverse strand, counting down.
CCCAGATAGATTTGTCCCACTCAAGTCGCATTTCACACATGCGTTAGTTGCCTTCAGTTTCTTCAAATCTCCTTCATCAAACGCACCCGTCTGCGCAGAGAACAGAAACAAGAAAAAAATAGGAAGCCACTTCATACCACCATCATATGCCCTTAGAAATGCGCAGAAAAGAGCGTAGTTACAGTGCCTTTAGAACAGAGGATTTAGCGAGAAAGTTGGGGTAGCAGCTGATATTAAATATTCGCCTTAGGGGGTATTTACACAATGGTAGGCTCTTCATAAATAGTTGGCGTTTCTGCCTCACCCTCATTAGTGATGAAGTGATGTTCAAAGGTTTTAATTAACGGAGGCAAAATCGTGCCATGCATCGCTTCTGATGTGAAAACATGGACAGTGTTATCAGGTGATATTTGAAACCAATTGGGATCTTCAAATGTTCCAGCATACAGTGCCAATTTATCGGGGAATCGAGCAGGTTTAAGAAAAAGTTTTGTTCCGCATTGGCTACAAAAATTTATAACCACACTCTTTCCACTTCCTCCCGAAATATGCTCATATTGGCTCAGATTTCCTTTCAGTAAGCTGAAATCTGATTCATTAAAAATCGGTTCTATTACGTAGGCGGAACCAGATGTTTTTTGGCAAAATTTGCAATGACAGAAGATAACCCTGAGAGGGTCCGCTTTAACTTCATAGGCAATTTGCCCACATAGGCATCCACCACTTTGCATGTTTGTCTCTCCTTCGAATTGAAATTAATAGTTCACATTAGTTCAAAAACCGACAGCCAAGATAAAACCTATATAAAGATGTTAATGCGTTATACACGCCTCAGAGCAGAAGATTTAACAATAAAGTTAGGTTGGTCACTGCAAACACTCCACCAACACAGTGAACTTCTTTGCTTTGTCAAAGATGTCTGCTGTTTTTAGTTCGTTGCATTAACACCCCGAATTATTCCTAGAACCATCAGGCATTATCGTGTCACAAAAAATTGTTCCAGTCAGATTTGCCCCACTCAGATCGGTGCCAGACAGATCTGCACTAGTCAAATCACACATTTCACAATCCTTCGTTTCCAGCAATTCCTGCAAGTCACGTTCATCAAACGCACCAACTTACAAAGACAATCCCATCAACAACAAACAACTAATACCAATAAGTTTTTTCATTGTTGTTCTCTGTATCCAACTTTGATCCATCGATTACCTAAACCACAACCTACTATCAGTCCACACACGAACACCAAGATAGCTGAATCAAATCGATCAACAAGTCCCCTTTCTAGGATTACGACATTCTTTGGGCACTAAATATTGATCTCGGGGAAATTCCAGGATCCCACAATACCACTCAATAGTCTCGCCACTATCTGGCTTCTTGGGTTTGAAAAACATAGTCGTGCCAGCCAAAGCGCCCAATCCCATAGGATCATCCTCAAAACCCGGATTCTTGTTGCCCGGAAACTTGAGAGTGATTATCCCGCAGGCCGGCTCTCCACCGGCAATAACTTTTACGCTGTGAACATAATCACTGGATATATACCTAGGCTCCGGAAGCCCCGCCTCTTTATTATTGGCTGGCCAGCGTCCGTGTTCCTCGTGATAGATCTCGAGCGCAGTCTTCACAGATTCGACCATGACCAGCGCCTCAACCACTTTAGTTCGCACCTGATAGTTCTGGTATTGCGGTAGAGCGATTGCGAACAAAATACCAATAATCGCCACTACGATTATTAACTCGATCAGAGTAAATCCGTTCTCTTTTTTATGCATTTCCGTTCTCTCGGGCATTACGAGGCCTTTCATACCACCACTATATTCCACTCCAGAGACTCAGGAATAGCGTGTGAGTATTCTTGATTACTCAAAGACAACAAAACCCCACGAATGTTAATGCGCTACACGCACCTTAGAGCAGAGGATTTAGCAAGGAAGTTGAGCTAAGCACAAACACCGAGGCGTCAACTGTGTCTACCAAGGGATTGGAGGTAGTTATTCTGCCAAAGTGTGTCCAATGCGGCACCAACATCGTCGGGAACTGATGCCATCCCGGGTACGGCAAGGGCCTGCTCAAGGTGATCGACACTCGCTAGACCAATGACCGCCGCATCAACGTGCGGGTGATCGAGCACGAACCGGAGGGCCTTCTGAGCCGGTGTCCCGGACATGGGCGCAATTGCAACGGAGATCGCATCGGCTCGTTGCCGTTCAGCATCATATGCGGCATTCGATGTGACTGGGATTTCGCGGCCATGACGATCACGACTAGCAAGGAGGCCAGCAGCATAGACACGAATTGCCAAAACACCAACATCTTGCACGTGGCAGCGGGCCAGCAGATCGCGGTAGTCTTCACTATGCCAATCTGAGGCAACCGACACCCCAGCGCTCGGGTTAATAAGATTGAAGTACACCTGCGCTGTATACATGTGGCCTGAATCGACCGCTTCGATGCAAGCCAGCGGAGAGCCCAACGCCGTGAAACCTGCATAATCGATCACTCCCTCCGCCTTAAGCATGGAAAAAGTATCGACCACACCGCCATGTCCCAGCAACGAATTTATCGGCAACTGTTTGGGGCCATTACCGAGCGGGTTGTGAAGCTGCAACAAGGGCACGTGCGACACGTTCAGACGCGTAAAACTTTCTTCTAGTGACGCGCGTATCTGACCTTGAATATCACCGGTACCCGCATCTATCGAAACCTTCGTAGATATACGGGGACGATCATCGGCAGCCAATTCAGCAAGCAACCGACCGATGGCGCTCTCAGATTGGCCATTGCCGTAAGATGGCGCCGTATCAATCCAATTCACTCCATTGTCGAGGGCCATGCGTAAGGCCCGGCGTCGCGTATCATCATTACCATGGAGAAACACCCCCCCCACATAGCCACCGCCGAGAACGATTTCTGATATCTCAAGATCTGTTCGACCCAGCCGTTTGATATTCATCATTTGCTTGCCCTTTAGGGTCGAAATCTCTATCAGGAACTCTGCGACAGCGTTACGCAAGTGGCCCCAACACAAAAAACTAACAACAGAATTGGAAGAAGACGTTTCATAACGTCACTATATTCCACTAGAAATGCACAGGGAAGAAAACCGTATGAAACGGTGAGATGTATGTGAGTGGATATCGTTACCCATTAGGGGGGGGTGGACGACAAAGTGGACGACTTGAGTGTCCTTTCCAGTCCTCTCCAGTCCTCTCCAGTCCCTTCCAGTTCTAATTGCGTGAGGAAGATGTGTGAGG
>CAJQRU010000093.1 GCA_905612355.1 uncultured Gammaproteobacteria bacterium | reverse complement strand
GTTTATCGCGGGCCTCATCGACGGAACAGGCACGTCCGCCAAGTTCCTTGATGATGCGAATCGCCTTTGAAACGAGTTCGCCATTGCTCGCATGCACTCCGCGCTCGAGATAAAGGTTATCTTCCAGGCCGACTCGGACGTTGCCACCCAGCAGCATCGCTTGAGCAACCATGGGCATTTGCATTCGGCTGATGCCAAAACCTGACCAGACCGCGTGCGCTGGCACTTGGGAAGCCATGGTTGCCATGGTGGCCGTTGTAGCATCGGCACCCCAGGGAATGCCGAGACAGATTTGGTACATGGGTGGATCATTAATCAAGCCTTCTTGCACCATCTGGTTGGCAAATCGTAAATGCCCTAGGTCAAACACTTCGAGTTCCGGTTTCACGCCAATTTCCCGGTATCGGGTTGCCATGGTGCGAAGCATGTTGGGGGTCTGTACATAAATCACATTGTCATCGCTGAAGTTGATACTGCCGCAGTCAAGACTGGCGATATCAGGTCGAAGCGCTTCAACGTGGGCCATTCGTGTCTGCGCGTTGACCAGGTCGCTACCAGGAGCGGGCGTAGCGGGGTCATCGTCGTCTACGATCAAGTCGCCGCCCATGCCTGCTGTTAGATTGATCAGCACATCGCGACCGCTGGCACGGACTCGGTCGACGGACTGTCGAAAAAGCTCGATATCTCGACTGCCTGCCCCGGTTTTAGGGTCGCGCACATGGATGTGTACGATGGCGGCTCCCGCATCGGCAGCCTCAATGGCCGCGTTGGCAACTTGTTCAGGAGTCACCGGAATGGCTGGGTGCTTGTCCACTGTGTCACCTGCACCCGTAACAGCACATGTGACGATCACCTCGTAATTGATAGTCATGCGGAGTCTCCTCCAGTCGATGGTTCTGCAGGCACCTCGCGAGAGGATTGAAAATCAGGCCAACCATCCTCGCCGGGCGGATACCAGTGTTGCGCAAGCACTTTTTGTATTTCGATCAAGCATCGGTCGCGTTTTCTTTCAAGTTCACTGAATGGACGTTGACCGGTTTCTTCATCACAGCCCTCTATAATCCGCGTTTGCAGTGCCTCGGTTAATTCGGGTGCCTGCATGTGGCACCAGGGCAGTTCGAGTGCGGGCCCAAATTGGGTCAGATTCTGGCGCATACCCCCCGGCCCACTGCCGAGATGCCAGCCAAGAAGAGTGCCCATGAATGCCCAGCGCAATCCAGGGCCACCGGTGATTGCTGCGTCGATTTCTGCAACAGAAGCGACGCCATCATTGATCAAATGCAATGCTTCGCGCCAGATTGCCTCCTGCAGACGGTCAGCTATGTAAGCGTCAATTTCCTTGCGCACTCGAAGCGGGCGCATTCCAATAGAAGTATAAAAGGTGCCTGCTGCATTAATAGTTTGTTCACTGGTTTTTTCTCCACCGACGACTTCGACCAACGGTAACAGGTAAACCGGCGCAAACGGGTGGCCGATGAGGTGGGACTCAGGTCGAACGCTCTGAGACTGAATTTCGCTTGGCAGCAAACCCGATGAACTCGATGCAATGACGACACCGGGTCGCGTATGGTGACTGATTTCGGCATGAACTTCCGTCTTCAGTGTTGCCTGTTCAGGAACATTTTCTTGAACAAAATCGGCACTAGCGACCGCACTTTCTATAGTTGACTCAAACACCAGTCGATCGCGGCTGGCACTGGATGGCATGCCGATTTCTTCCAGCAGTGGCCAAGCTGCATCGACCGCCGCGCGCAGCTTCGATTCGCTTGCAGTATCGGGGTCAGTCACGCTGACGTCCATACCGTTCGCCAGGCAGCGGGCAGCCCAACCGCTGCCAATCACGCCCGCACCGACCAAGGCGATGCGCGTGATGTTCGTTACCGTGGGAGTCGAGGTCATTGCAATTTGAGCCAGGATGCCAGTTTATTTGCCACGAAAAATAGGGTCCCGTTTTTCGACGAACGCACGGATACCTTCGAGTGCATCTTCAGAACGCAGCATCTTGCGGTAGATAGGTAAGTCGACAGTGCGCATCGTCTGGAAAGATTGTTCAATCGTGTCGCCTTCGATGGCACGCAGTACTTCCTTGATAGTTTGTACTGCGAGCGGTGCCGAGGCCGCCAGCTGGTCGGCCCAGGCGCGAGCCCGCGCCATGAGTTCTGCTGGTGGGACAACCGCATTGACGAGGCCATGTTGGTATGCCTCGTTTGCTGGCATGCGTCGACCCAAGAGCAACATTTCGAGCGCCACGTTGTAGGGTAGACGCCGGGGTAGTCGCTGGATAGCTCCCGCGTCA
>CAJQRU010000092.1 GCA_905612355.1 uncultured Gammaproteobacteria bacterium | reverse complement strand
CCGTCTGTACTTGCATTGTCAACAATCAACACTCGCTCAGGCGCAATCGTCTGTGCAGCAATGGACTCCACACACGGTAGAAGGAAATCACCAGAGTTCCAATTAACTACAATGACGCCAACCCGCTCACCATGTCGCATTATTTTGGGCTCGGTCCCGGCCACGCCACCTCTCACGAAAATCTGGGAGCCCGATCTCGGCTCAATGGCACTTAGCGCTGCACAATAGCGCCTCATTCAATGAAATCATCCCGGGCACTTAATTGTACAATATATCAACATGTTAATATGTCCTTCGAGCGGTTCTTCTGGGCGATGACAAGCGGTATCTTATGAATTTGCCACGTCATCTTGCGAATCATAATAGCCTCCACCAGGCGCCGTCTGGCGTGTGGATCAAAGATTCTGATGCGGCTTTCGCATATTCCGACGGCGAAGAAGCGCAAAGCTATATCGCACAAACTATTGCGCAAGCGACCGATCGAGGTTCCTTATCGACGGAGCTGGCTGACCAGATTCGGGACTGGTCTTCGGAATATCACCTTTCCCCACTTCGATCAAACCTTCTGCGGGCGCTTAACCTCGATGACCGTGGCCCCATCCTAGAGATCGGTGCAGGATGTGGTGCAATTACCCGATATCTTGGTGAACTGAACCATGCTGTAGATGCTGTTGAAGGCAGTTACGAGCGTGCCTGTATCACTCGACTGCGCTGCGCGGATCTAGAAAACGTTGACGTCCACGCAATCAATGTTAACGACCTTTCATTACCAGACAACCATTACTCTCTGGTCTGCTTCATCGGGGTTCTAGAGTACGCCCAACGCTTCTCTGGTATAGAACAATCCCCTGAGGAAGCCGTATTACAACTATTGGCGAAAGCGAAAAAAGCCCTTCGTCCGGGGGGTGCCATTGTTATTGCCATCGAGAACCGCCTCGGCTTCAAGTATCTCTTTGGCGCGGGTGAAGATCATTATGGTCTCGCCTATGAAGGCATTCATGATTACCCCCACTTCGCTGGTATCAAAACCTACTCAAAAACAACATGGGAGCATTTATTCTCGAAATACGATCTGGCATACGAGTTCCTGTACCCATTCCCCGACTACAAATTACCCGAACAGGTACTCTCAGAGCACTATGTTCAGGAATACCCACAATCATGGAGTCATGTAACGACCAGTCGCCCGCGGGACTACCACGGACTGATCGCCGACCCTGGCAATATCCCGTTCTGGGAAACAGTGGGTCAAGCCAGCCGACTCGGCGACTTTGCAGATTCCTTCCTTATCGTTGCTGCCAATCATGCTAATACTGCGCGCGAAATCGCCAATCGCGATTTTATCCACGTGTCCAACCTACAAAGGCAACCTCAATACAGAACCCTCACAGAGAAACCCCGCGGATCACAGACAATAATCAAGCGAATTCTTGATCCCAGGGCAGGCGCAATAGTCTCTGACAAGCTGACTCATCTTATCCCGTTGAAGGAGCCTTTTCACGCTGGACTTCCACTTGCTAATCAGTGGGAAATGCATATTCGAATTGCCCCCTCTGAAAGAACGTTCTTGTCACTGATCGAACCGTACTACGCTTTTATCAAATCTACTTTTCTAAGTGCTATCGAACCGCGTGGGCTTGTTGATCTAACGCCTATGAATATCATGGTCATGTCAGATGGAAAATTTAGGTCTTTCGATCTGGAGTGGAAAACTGCTTTTGCATTGACTCCTGAGTTCATTCTATTTCGAGGGTTGTTTTATTTCCTGCAATCCAGGCAGGGGATAATCTGCCCGATCTATAGGAATATTCCAGAAACAACAATGGGAGATTTAATAACCCGTTGTTTTAGATATCTCGACCTAAATCACAGCCTTGACTTCACGTTGTTTTCTAACTTAGAAGAAAGTCTACAGGAAGTTGTGCAGGTGGATAGGCACGGCCCTTCGACTCGTCACTGTCTACGCCAAACGCTCTCTACTAATAAACAACAAGCCCGACTTTTCTGGACAGAAAGCGGAACAGATTTTGAGTCTGAACGATATAAAACTGGAGAACTCTCACTCGGACCTGAAAGTCAAGTTATCAGCTTTTGTTTTCCAACTCGCGGGACGGAAACCCTTGATATACGTTTCACACCCGGCACAACAAATGGTTACTGCCACCTTCACTCTATTACAACTTCATTAATAGAGGCTAATAACGAAATCGTTTTACATGCTCTGCGGGGCGGAAAGCATATTTCTCAGGGAGCCCAACTCGACGGATTGATCTACGGTAACGATCAGGGAAAAGATATCTTTTTCATCAATTCTCCGGAAGCTAACTTGACATGGCAAGTGAGTCACCCAAAATTGCGAACTGACGGCACCATCACTATAACGATAGAGATAGATTGGGTGCTGTCTTCCGAGTTTCAGCTAATCAGGAATACGCTTCTACACGAAAATGCCCGACTGGCACGGGAACTCGCCGAACTAAAGCCGAGAATCAATCGATTAGTTCAATTAGAGCAGGTAGAACAGGATATTCACTTAATTCGTCAATCTAAGGTTATGCGGACAGCAGAAGCAGTTAAGGGCTTTCTCCTTTGCCTTTCTCCCCGTCGATTTCTGCCACTAACTCCCAACTACCCCGATGCAAACACACTTGAAATTGCGAACAATGCGGAAGCCCAAACGCGCGATCTGGGGGACCCAATACCCACCGTGTTGGAGCTCGATAGTTCTCTACCCCAACCTAGTATCCCCGTTCACCTGCCCGGCACACCAACGGTAACTCCACAAATCAGCGTAATTCTTCCCGTTCACAACCCCCATATCCCCTGGATTCGGGCCGCAATCGAATCCGTAAAGCAACAACAATACGGTAATTGGGAACTCTGCATTGTCGATGATTACTCTGAAGACCCTAAAGTTATTCAAACTCTTAGGGGATATGAAAGCCCGCAAATTCGGATCCGTGAATTACACACACCGTTAAACATATCTGGAGCCACTAACGAGGCCCTGCGTATGGCTTCAGGGCAATACGTCGTCTTTCTCGATCATGACGATATCCTGACATCAGACGCCCTGACCCAAGTCGTTGCTGCTATTAATAACACTCAGGCGGACATTATCTATTCTGATGAAGACCTTATCGACCTCGATGGATCGATCATAACACCCCACTTTAAATCTGATTATTCTCCTGATTTGCTTTTATCTCACAACTACATCACGCATCTTGTTGCCATCCGACGAATACTTATCGACAACCTGGGTGGATTGCGTAGCGCGTATGACGGCGCCCAGGACTACGATCTCCTTTTACGACTCACCGATGATCCAAAGAGAATCATCCATCATATTCCCAAAGTTCTATACCATTGGAGAAAGTCAGACACGTCAACCAGTCTCGATCCCATGGCAAAACCCCTTGCCGAACAAAACGCTAGAAATGCGCTCACGGATACGCTCAGAAGAAGAAACATTGATGGCATAGTGAGAAGCGCAGGGCGCCATCATTTCTTTTCTGTGATCCGAACGGAACGGAACCAAAAAGTCACCATAATCATTCCTTTCCGAGACCAAGCAGATCTTTTACGACGCTGCCTTACCTCAATACTAAACAAGAGTACATTCGATAACTACGAGGTAATCGGCATTTCAAATAACAGCGACTCACCTGACACATTCTCTCTTATGCAAGAGTTTGTAGAAGAGGACACCCGGATAAGGTTTCTCGAACACAATCAACCATTCAATTTCTCAGAACTGATAAATCTTGGATTTGACAATGCTGAGGGGCAACATGTCGTCTCAGTCAATAATGATATTGAAATTATTTCATGGGATTGGCTGACCGCTCTTCTGCAACATTCACAACGACCGGAGGTAGGAGTTGTTGGCGGAAAGCTTTTCTACCCCGATGGCACCATTCAACACGCCGGAATCATTCTCGGCGTTGGAGGTTACGCCGGTCATTCACACAAAGGTCGATCAAGTGGCGACGACGGTTACTATCATAGAGCGAGTCTCATTCAAAATGTTAGCGCCGTGACTGGCGCCTTGATGATGTTTGAACGAGACGTCTTTGAAATCCTTGAGGGCTTCGATACTTCGCTCGCGACGGCGTGCAACGACGTTGATTTTTGTCTCCGAGCTAGAGAGAGCGGCTATCTCAATGTCTATACCCCGAACGCCCAGGCTTATCATCTAGAATCCGCCACTCGCGGTTATGAGGATACGCCGGAGAAACTCTCTCGATTTCACACTGAAGTAGCACATTTTCAACAGCGACATGGGCTCCTGCTTTCCAAAGGAGACCCCTACTACAACATTAATCTATCCCTCGATTCGGAACAGTTTGAGATCGCGCCCTCGCTCAAACCTCTTTTCCACAACAATAAGTAACGCTATTTCTGGGCTACGGAACACTGTTTGGTGATTGAACCCAGGCGATGACACAACGAGTTACATTTGAACAGTATCCAGACGAATGTGAAACCGTCGGCTCAGGGACTGCTCTTATTTTTTCTGGGCACATTGACAATGCGTTGCCTCGAATGACCTCACTGGATATTGGCTCTAACCATTCATGGCAAAGCGTGCAACACCTAAATGAACGACGAGATGATTTAAGAAACTCATTAGCCAATGGCAGCGAAGAATATGCACTTTATATTGGCTTTTGGGGTTATTTCATTATCGATCCTGCAAAAACCTGTCGCCACATTTCCTTCTCCTATCGCGCAGTCTTTGAAGATGGTATTGAGGAAGCGGGATTGATATGTAAAACAACCCTTCCAAGTTCTGAACGGATTCAACCATCGCTGGTCTCTCGAGGCGGCAATCGGCAAAGCGACATGATTACAGTCTGCCTACCCACATATCAGCCGGATATACACTTACTTGAAATTCAGTTGAATTCATTACTTCACCAGACACATAAAAATTGGAAATGCATCGTCTGCGACGATGCGTCAGACGACCATATTTTTACTTCAGTGGAAAACCTTTGTGACAAAGACGACCGCTTTCGTTTAATCCGACATAGCACGAACGTCGGCTTCTATAGAAACTTCGAAAGAGCTCTCGGCTATGTGAATTCGGACACAGACTATGTTGCCTTATGTGATCAGGATGACTATTGGTACCCGAACAAACTCAGTCGCTTGGCTAATGCGTTCTCGCACGGCACCAGTCTCGTCTACAGCGATATGCGGTTAGTGGACTATGCCGGCAACGCGATGTCACACACATACTGGACAGGTCGGAAGAACAATTACACTAATTTACGCGTCCTAATGGCAGCAAACACTATCACAGGCGCTGCCTGTCTCTTCGACAAGACCTTACTTGACACCATCCTACCATTTCCCCAGCGGGTGAGTGATGCCTACCATGATCATTGGATCGCCCTAATTGCATTCATGACTGGCACCATTCGATACATAACCGAACCGCTGTACGACTATCGTCAACATGCCGGCAATATCATAGGTCACACAAGTTTCACTAGAGACAAGAATATACGTTCCACCAAGAAATCAATAAATAAACGATTGATAGATAAATTTCACGAGGTGCAAACACACGTTAACTCATACAGGAACAGCGTTTTTAGAATAAGCTCGCCGCTTTCTGAAAACAATACTAGATTTAAACTAGCCAAAGAATGGTTGATCCGGTGCGTTCTCATTACTTCTTTGATGCTGAAATCACCCATAATCAATTTATACAATCACTACCGGGTCTTCTTCTTAAATGTATTCATGAACCAGTATCGTGGTCTGCAATTGTTCTCAACGGTAATTCGACTTAGAACAGGCACTTCGGATGCCCCACATGCGATCTCAGCACTCGCGTCCTACGAACACTCAAAATACACTTGGATCCGGCTTTTCTATTACTACCTCCTAGACAAGGCGAATGGACACACAACCGGGAACCGGGACCTTTACATGGCGATTGCATCGCTCACCTATCATTTTGATTGGTTTGGTTGGCTGTGCCGGCGACAAGTCAAGACTCAAGAAATAACAACCAAACGATGAGGAAATAATTCGACCTAGATCTACACAAAACGATCCTAATCCAAGACACGGAAACTGCTTCACAACCACAAGGATAGGCGCTGAAAACTTAACCTGATTCTGAAATGATCATGTGCATTTCTGCAAAACCAAAGTCATCGGGACCACCCTTGACCGTCAGATGCAACATATCATAACGCCTATCGACTGCAACCTGGTCACTCTCCTGGTCGTCATCCGCGACCCCCAGAGAGATAAAGTAATCACCTGGCAGCACATTGAACTGAAATTTGAAGACAATCTCGGTCTCGTCTCCAGCACACAACGGTTTCACAACAAGATGCCGACTCCGTGTATTCGCCCCAAACACGCTCACGCCATCTAACGTTCTGATAGTCAACCCGTAAATAGGACTCCCAAGCGATTCAAAAAAATGAACCTGCATGCGGAGTTCAACTGATGCCCCACGCGCATATACCAACGGCTCTTCCACTCCATCCGCCGTTATCGAGTAACTGAGAATCTTTGCGCGCCCGTCGCCCCATCGGTGCTCGTCCGGGTTATAGCTGCACTGCACAACCAGCGGCGACTCCTTTGTCTTGCCGGACTCCCCCGGGCCAACGTTTAACTCATTGACCCCCGCGGCGCTGGGATTGCCTTTTAAAAACATCGATTCAAGGTATGCCTGCACCACCTTTTTGGGTGACCCAATGGATACAATTTTCCCCTGATCCAGCTGAATTGCGCGATTACAGTGGGTTCGGATTAGGTCTACCGCATGACTAACAAAAAGAATCGTGGTCCCGGCACTCTGAAGCGCTTGAAAATGCCGAAAACATTTACGTTGAAAACGAACGTCACCAACCGCCAACGCTTCGTCAATCACTAGGATGTCCGGATCGAGGCCGATCATC
>CAJQRU010000091.1 GCA_905612355.1 uncultured Gammaproteobacteria bacterium | reverse complement strand
TGGGTTAGATCTGCTTCGAGATACTGGCGTGACGGATTGGTTGTTGTGGGTTGCGGCGGTCACCATCCTGGTGGCATCGGTGATTGCGCTGCGCCAGGATAACCTCAAAGCGCGGCTTGCTTATTCAACGGTTAGCCAGTTGTCTTATATTGTTATGGGTGCATTACTGGTGAATTCGACGGCGCTGGTTGGTAGCACTTTGCACCTTGCAACCCATGCATTTGGCAAAATCACCTTGTTTTTTTGTGCTGGGGCGATTCTCGTTGCTAGCCACAAGACCAAAGTTAGCCAGTTGGATGGCTTGGGTCGCCAAATGCCGTGGACCATGGGCGCGTTTTTCTTGGCGAGTCTCAGTATCGTTGGACTGCCGCCAATGGGCGGTATGTGGAGCAAGTGGTATCTCGCCCTTGGCGCAATTGATGCGGGATATGCTGTTCTCGTGGGGGTGCTAATGGTGAGCACCTTGTTGAACATTGCGTATTTGATTCCGGTGCCTATTCGCGCCTTCGTTGGTAAGGCGGACGCTGGCGGTGACATACAAATTCGAGAGGCGCCGATGGCGTGTCTGCTTGCTATGGGTGTGACTGTGGCCGGGTGCGTCGCGTTGTTTTTTAACCCCACTTGGATCGTGCAACTGGCCCGCCAGCTTGTTGAGTAGGACACATGAACAAGCCTGAAAAGCACGATGCGCCAACAACTATCTCGGCTGCCGTCTTCGGATGGCTGGCTGCTGTTTGCACAGTCCTCGTCGTCATCGAGTGGTTCGTGCATCGCCATGCCACTTACCCGTGGGAGGGTTGGCCCGGGTTCTATGCGATCTTTGGGTTCGTCGCTTTCGCCGGAATTGTGCTGCTTGGCAAGCAGCTGCGCCGGGTCATTCGGCGTGATGACGATTACTACAATGACTAGTGTTCCACCAGGCCTTATTCTGATCCTCGGTGGACTGGTTTTGCCGTGGTTGCCGGGCGCCGCTCGGCCAGTTGTTTCACTGGTGTTGCCTGTGCTTGGGTTCATACAGCTGCTGTTACTGCCCGAGGGGCTATATGCCCAAATCGGAATCGCAGGATACGAATTAACCCTGGTTCGCGTGGATCGACTGAGTCTTGTTTTTGGCTATATCTTTCATATTGCCGCTTTTCTCGCGGCCTTGTACGCGCTCCATGTTCGTGATGCCACTCAGCAGGTGTCTGCACTGGTCTATGTGGGTAGCGCCATCGGCGCGGTGTTTGCCGGCGACCTGATAACGCTGTTTGTTTATTGGGAAATCACGGCGCTTTCATCCGTGTTCCTGATCTGGGCGAGTGGCACTGAGCAGGCCTACCGGGCGGGCATGCGCTATCTGATTATTCAAGTTGGTTCCGGCGTGCTTTTGTTGTCGGGTATTCTGCTTCATTACCAGCACACCGGTTCCCTCGCTTTTGAGCAGTTAATCAGCGCCAGCGGGCAGTTGGCTGGCGCTGAGCCGGGTGTGCTGCTGATACTGGTCGCCTTTGCCATCAAGTGCGCGTTTCCGCTCCTACACAACTGGTTGCAGGACGCTTATCCTCAGGCCACGGTGACCGGCGCAGTTTTCCTGAGTGCGTTTACCACTAAGCTGGCAGTTTACGCGTTGGCTCGGGGGTTTCCCGGCACCGAGGTATTGATTGGAATCGGTGTGGTCATGACCTTGTTTCCCATTTTCTTCGCGGTCATCGAAAACGACCTTAGAAGAGTCTTGTCCTACAGCCTTAACAATCAACTCGGGTTCATGGTTGTGGGAATTGGCATCGGGACCGAACTGGCGCTAAATGGTGCCGTCGCACATGCTTTTGTGCACATTATTTACAAGGCATTGCTCTTTATGTCCATGGGCGCCGTGCTCTATCGCACCGGCACCATCCGCGCGACGGATCTTGGTGGGTTGTACCGATCGATGCCGTGGACGGCTGCATTTTGTATTGTCGGTGCTATGTCCATTTCCGCTTTCCCCCTGTTCAGTGGTTTTGTTGCTAAGTCGTTGACCCTGTCGGCAGTGGTCGAAGGGCACTACATACTGGTATGGATTGGGCTGCTGATTGCATCTGCAGGGGTGATGGAGCATTCCGGGATCAAGGTGCCTTTTTTCGCATTTTTTGGCCATGATTCGGGCATTCGTTGCAAGGAGGCACCGACTCACATGTTGCTTGCCATGGGGGTGGCAGCGGGGCTTTGTTTGGGCATCGGGTTTTTTCCACAGCCGCTTTACGCGATCCTTCCTTATCCGGTGACCTATCAGCCCTACGGTGATCTTGGTCACTCGCTGACGCAAGTTCAGTTACTACTGTTTGCTGCGCTCGCGTTTGTTGTGCTGATGCGTACAGGCCTTTATCCGCGGGAGCAGCGCGCCATTAATCTTGATGTTGACTGGGTGTATCGACGTCTTGCCCCCCGGCTTGTGATTTTTGCGATGCAATGGCTGGTGGCGGCGAATACCGTACTGAATCGTGCATTACATCACTTGGGGCGCATGGTGATTCGCACCGTGTGGCGACATTACGGGCCGGAAGGCACCTTGGCACGAACGTGGCCAACGGGCAGCATGGTTTTGTGGGTTGCGATTTTGCTGGTCGCAAGTTCGCTCCTGTATTACGCCTAGAATCCGCGGGTTTTAACCCTTTGGTCGTGGGGTTAGTTTGACTGCAGCTGTTTCAGTACCTGGCTGACGGCCTCGGCATGACCCTTCGTTTTGACTCGTTTCCAATGCTTGGCCACCCTGCCCGCGGGGTCAATCACTACGGTCGAGCGGATTACGCCCTGGGTGATTTTTCCGTACATGTTTTTTTCACCCCAGGCGCCATACCTCTCCATCACCCGGTGGGATGGGTCCGACAGCAGGCGAATCTTTAGTTTGTGTTTTTTAATGAATTTCTCGTGGCTTTCATCATCATCGGGGCTGCAACCGAGAATAACCGCGCCCAGTTTCTCGAAACCCTTTATGCCGCTGGTGAAATCGCACGCCTGAATGGTGCAGCCCGGGGTGTCATCACGCGGATAAAAATAAAGCACGATCCATTGGCCGGTAAGGTCTGTTAGTTTGACTGTGTCGCCGTTCTCGTCGGGTAGGGTGAATGCGGGAGCCTTCTTGCCTTCTTCAATTGCCATGTGTGTTAAATCCTTAAGCACTAATCAATCGGGATGGTGATTACAGATTTTACGGTTTTTCCTAGCACGTTGGTTGAGAGGGCTGTTTCAAATTTCTGCAGCATAACCGCGCGGTTGCGTAAGGGTGACTGGTAACCGCGATCCTCTCCTATTGTCGATGCTCGAGCAGCCTGGGCATTAATTCGACCAGATTGCAGGGCCGAGTACGGTAGTCAAGCTGATGTTGGAGCAGTTTGTCCCAGGCGGTTCGACAAGCGCCGGAGGAACCAGGCAGACAGAAGATATACGTGCCGTTTGAAACGCCCGCAAGCGCTCTTGACTGCAGTGATGATGTGCCGATTTCATCGTATGACAAAGAACGAAAGATTTCGCCAAAGCCATCGATGACCTTCTCTAGCAGAGGGAGCACGGCTTCGGGAGTGCCGTCATGTCCGGTAACACCGGTCCCACCGGTTGTCACCACAACTTGTACGTCAGGTGCTGCGATCCAGGCCGACACGGCGGCGCGAATTTGGAAGATATCATCTCGAACGATCTTTTTTTCGTGTAATTGGTGCCCAGTTGCCGTTACCCGATCGACCAACAGCTTGCCGGATTTGTCATCGTCTTCAGTACGGGAATTGGATACCGTCAGAACAGCCATCGTGGTGGGAATAAAAGCACGGTCATTGGCGGCCATTGGAGCGAACCTAGTTGAGGTGACGTGACAGAGAAACTATCATAGTTTCTCTGTGATACCTTTTTTGACCAAGGCCCGGTAACAACATGAGCGTTAACGCACGGTTTTTTGCAAGCCTGAAAGAGCGGGTCGGCCATGGCAGTGTTTCTGTTGATGTGGACGAAGCGTCTTGCGTCAGGGATGTTTGGTATGCCGTGACGGGTGAAGGGCCTGGCGAGGAGGTCTTGGTCGCCATCAATAAGGAGTATGCTGATTTCGATGCGGCTGTTGTCGATGGCGATGAGGTGGCTTTTTTCCCACCCATTACTGGCGGGTAGAAACAACTTCGCGATGCATATTGAGATTCGACATCAGGCTTTCAATCCTTGGCACGAACTCGAGGCGTATACCCGCTCGGCCAGTTATCGCAATCAGGCAGGTGCTTGCGCTACGTTTGTTGGAAGCATGCGGGATTTTAACGAGGGGGATGCGGTGCGCACGATGCATCTGGAGCATTATCCT